>CALUTK010000048.1 GCA_944323675.1 Candidatus Gastranaerophilales bacterium
CAGTTGAAGGCAAAGCCTTCAACCTTTTTTACTCGCTATCGCGGCTACGCCGCACGCTCGCAGAAAACCCTCCGGCGCTTGGCGCCACCTCCCTTATAAGGGAGGTGAGGGTAAATTCAGACCTGCCTACCGGCAGGTTGCCGAACGTGCACGAAGTGCAATAGTGAGGCTGAAAGGTTGTAAAAACTTCTGTCATCCTGAATTTAGTTGACTACTTTTGCCGAAATCTTTGATTTCGTGCAAAATGTCTGGTTTTCCGCAGGATCTCAACAGAGATTCTGCCCTAGGGGACAGGGTCACAAGGCTCGTACCTCGCCTGTTTCCTTTGTCAAACAAGTTCAGAATGACATGTTGGACAGAAGTTTTTACAACGACATCCATTCGGTCTTGCGCTGCTAAGCAGCGCTGTAATATAGCGTGTTTCTTTTTCTTGGCTGACATTCTTCTTAAGCTTGCTTGCCGCCGTTAAACGGGCACGCATACGCATAGCGTATGCTCCTGCCCTCTGGCGGCAATGCGCTTTTCGTCGCAAAAAAGAGAAAGAAATGAACATATAAAATAAAATTTATAAAGGGAATAGACTAGTGCTTTTTGCGCATTAGCCTGTTCCCTTAGCATTTTACAAATAATGCCATTTCTAATAAAGTGGAAATATTTTTTTTACGTGTAATAATTAAAGTATGCTAGATAAGATTACGATTAAGGGTGCAAAAGAACACAATTTACGGGATGTATCGCTGGAAATACCTAAAAACGAACTGATTGTTTTTACAGGTGTTTCCGGCTCCGGTAAAAGTTCTCTTGCCTTTGATACGATTTTTGCGGAAGGTCAGAGACGATATATTGAGAGTTTATCAACCTATGCAAGACAGTTTCTTGGTCAGATGGATAAGCCTGATGTGGAATATATAGACGGACTTTCCCCTGCAATATCTATTGACCAGAAATCAACAAGCAATAACCCGCGTTCAACCGTCGGGACTGTTACGGAAATTTACGATTACCTGAGGCTTTTATACGCACGAGTCGGAACCCCTTTTTGTCCCGAGTGCGGTGCGGAGATTAAACCGCAGACAATTGACGAAATTGTAAACAGCATCCTTAAACTCGGGGAAGGCACAAAAATTCAGATTTTAGCCCCGATTGCGCGCGGCAAGAAGGGTGAATTCCAGTCAACTTTTGAAGAACTCCGTCAGGAAGGATTTGTCAGAGTTAAGGTTGACGATGAAATTTATAATCTTGACGAAGATGAAATTAAGCTAAATAAGACTAAAAAGCATAATATTTTTGTGGTTGTAGATAGAATTGTAGTAAAAGAAAGTGCGCAATCACGTATTGCTGACAGTGTTCAGATAGCTTTAAAGAAAGCCGACGGGATTGTGACGGTTGATGTTGTGGGTGATAGAGAAATCATTTTCAGCGAAAAACTTTCCTGCCCGCACTGTAACATAAGTTTTGAAGAACTCGCGCCGAGAATTTTTTCTTTTAACGCGCCTTATGGAGCCTGTGAACGTTGCGGCGGCTTGGGCGCTGATTTTGTGATAGACCCTGATTTAATTGTTCCTGATAGAAAAAAATCCCTGAATGACGGAGCAATTTATCCGTGGTCAAAGACTTCTACTTCCTACTACGAGGATGTCTTAAAGTCTGTGTGCGACCATTACGGTATTGATATGGATAAACCGTTTGAAGAATTGACAGAGGACCAGCAGAGCATAATCCTTTATGGCGGAGAAGATATACTTCCTTTTAGAGTCCAAAAATTCGGCACCCACAGGTATGAAACAAAATACCACAGATACCTTGGCGTAATCCCCTTCCTTGAAAAACGTTATAATGATTCGTCAGGCGAATACTGGCGTGATGAAATCGAAAAATATATGGTGACAACGCCTTGTCCTAAGTGCGGCGGTGCAAGATTAAAACCTTTTCCGCTTGCGGTAAGGATTAAGGGGAAAAATATATACGAATTTACCCTGATGCCTATTGATGAAGCAATGGATTTTATAAACGATTTGTATCTTGAACTCAATGAATACCAGCTTCATATTGCCAAACAAATTCTTGATGAAATCCGTGCTCGTTTGAGATTTATGTGTGATGTCGGTTTATCTTATCTTAACCTTGCACGACGTGCAGGAACTCTCTCAGGCGGTGAGGCTCAGAGAATCAGGCTTGCAACCCAGATAGGAAGCGGCCTGTCAGGTGTTTTATATGTACTTGATGAACCATCAATCGGTCTCCACCAGCGAGATAACGACAGACTTATTAAAACCCTTATAAAGCTTCGTAACCTCGGAAATACTCTAATAGTAGTGGAACACGATGAAGATACAATGCGTAATGCGGATTATATCGTTGATATCGGGCCGAAAGCCGGCGTTAACGGCGGAAAAATAGTTGCTCAAGGCTCGCTTCAAGATATTATCAATTGTAAAGAATCCCTCACAGGGCAGTATTTGAGCGGGGCAAAATATATCCCTGTCCCTGAAACTGTCCGCGAAGGCAACGGCAATTTTCTTCACGTAAAAAATGCTTATCTGAATAACCTGAAACATATTGATGTAGATATTCCGCTCGGGAAAATTGTTGTCCTGACAGGGGTTTCGGGTTCAGGAAAATCAACCCTGATGCAGAGTTTGATTTATGAATACGCAATCCACAAAGTCCGCGGCAGTAAGCCAAAACCGCAGGGAGTTGAAGAAATTACCGGCTTTGAAAATATTGATAAAGTTATTGATATCGACCAATCACCGATAGGCAGAACCCCGCGTTCAAACCCTGCAACATATACGGATGTATTTACGCATATAAGAGATTTGTATTCCAAAACAAATGAGGCAAAGGTTCGCGGCTATAAACCCGGCAGATTCAGCTTCAATGTAAAAGGCGGACGATGCGAAGCCTGCAAAGGGGACGGCGTTAATAAAATTGAAATGAACTTCCTCTCTGATGTCTATGTAAAATGCCCTGTATGTAAAGGCAAACGCTATAACAGAGAAACTCTTGAAGTTAAATATAAAGGAAAAAATATTTCGGAAGTTCTTGATATGAGCGTGAAAGAAGCGCTTGAGTTCTTTGAAAATGTTCCGTCTATCAGAAATAAACTCCAAACCCTGTATGATGTCGGGCTTGACTATATTAAACTCGGGCAAAGCGCCACAACGCTTTCAGGCGGTGAAGCCCAGAGAATTAAACTTGCCTCTGAACTTACAAAACGTGCAACCGGAAGAACCCTCTATCTTCTGGATGAACCATCCGTCGGTCTGCACTGGTATGATCTGGATAAACTTATTAAAATAATCCAGCAGCTTGCAGATCAAGGGAATACAATTCTCATAATTGAACATAACCTTGATTTGATAAAAGTTGCGGATTATATAATTGATTTAGGGCCGGAAGGCGGCAGTGCAGGCGGGGAAGTCGTTGCAACAGGTTCCCCTAAAGAAATTGCTAAAAACAAGAAATCTGTTACGGGTCAGTACCTGAAAGGCGTTCTATAATTTGTATATATTGACGCTTTTGGAAAGATATGTTATTATTAAAATATAATGATATCATCAGGAGATTTTGTATGAAAAAATTTTTATCAGGTATAATAATTGCACTAATGATGGCATGCGGACAATCAGTTCTTGCAAAAACTGTGCCGGTAGAAGCGATGACTTCTTTTTCAGCTACCAATCCTCCTGATACAATGATTGTTAAGGTTAAAAGTAACATTCAGGTTACAGAAGACCTTGTTATGTTTGAAAACTTTCTGGTAAGAGGTAAAATCGCAATGCAAAAAAACGGCGCATTCGCTTTTATTCCTTACACTTATGTAAATATTCATAATGAAGAAGCTCAATTCCAGCCGCAAACTTACGGATCTTTCGCAGGTCTTTTGAATAACGGCCAGGTAGTTCCTGCTAAAGCTCCTTTGACTATAAATAAAGGTCAATTATTTGTTCTGAATTTTAAAGATATTAAAAAAGCAGATAACAGTCAGGTTAACCAGAGTCTTTCTGGGACACCTTCAGATGTATTGATTGATGTGTTTGTTCCTGCAACAGAAGAGTCGCAGAGACCTTTCAGCGCTGATTTACCGGGTATCCCGATTACAGATTTGCCTACAATGGATGCCACAAACAGATATAACCCTGCGATGCCATTGAGAAGCATTCTGCAGCAGCGTGAATTCTTAAGATAAGAAGATGTCTCCGGTGTCTGGTGAATAAAAGCGGTGCGGAATTTTAGAAAATATGTCCGGTTAAAATTATAGAAAGGTTGTTATGAAAAAAGTCTTAATTAAGGTTGGGGTATTGGCTTTGTTGTTAACCTTGGCATCGCCGGTATTTGCTGATAGGCTTCATGTTCAGGCGTTAACTGATTTTTCTACAGCATCTCCTGTAAATACTATTACATTTCAGGCACTTGATTCAATTGAACTCGGCTCTGATGTCAAAATATGGAGCGGGGATGTTGTTGATGCTCATATTCAGGAAATAATTCCTCCTAAACGCCTTAAACGGAATGCCTCTTTTAAGATTGTACCTGTAAGTTACACGGATACAGCAGGGACAAAGCATACTATAAATGAGGAATTTATCGGTAAATTTTCTCCGAAATTTGAACTTGATAAAGGGCAGCTTGCGAAAAATGCGGCCTTGACAGTCGGCAACCACTTTTTTCAGGGTTTAAGCCTCGGATACCACGCACTGGAAGGCGCCGTTAAAAATGAAGAGGGCAACCGTGTGAAATCAAGCGTTGTTTCTGTTTACAAAAATTCTCCGCTTTCCTATGTTGAAAACGGACAGGAACTTAACATTAAAGAGGGTGACCTTTTCTCCTTCACATTTAAAACGGGCAGCGATGAAAAAGATTTCGACGAGGAGTAAATTTTATACGACAAAAACCTTGTAAGCATAGTGCTTTTTAGAGAATAGATTAACTATCAATGGCAGGATTGTTTTTTAGCCTGACACAAAATTTAAACTATAGCAGCGGTCTCAAATTGCCCAAAATGTGCTGGCTGAGAATACAAATAGAAGAATACAGTAATATGTCACACCTTAAGCTTCAACTGCGGCGATTTTTAATTGTCCCTTACCTTCAAGGATGATTTCTTTTTCAGTTTTATTGTCGCTAATAATCATTTTTGTTTTAGGCGTTTCATTCTCTGTAAAAGTTTCAATTGATTTAATCTCAATATTTCCCATATTTTATTCCTTTTGAATATTATAATACCAGATTTTAAATTTTATGCAAGCAGTAAACAAAAAAGACCCGCTATCTAATAACGGGTCTTTTTCTGTTTGGTAGAAAATTTATTAGCCTTTAACCTGACTCATAACTTCTTCTGCAAAGTTGTCCTGACGTTTTTCAAGCCCTTCACCAAGAGTATATCTTGTGAATTTCTGAATAGTCAGTTTACCTTCGATTAATTGTCCTACAGTTACGTCAGGGTTTTTAACGAACGGCTGTTCAAGAAGAACTCTTGATGCCATAAGTTTGTTTACACGGCCTTCAACAATTTTTGCTCTAATGTTTTCAGGTTTTTTCTGTAAATCTTCTTTACCCATTTCAATTTCAGTTTCGTGGTCAATTACTGACTGCGGGATTTCCGCTCTTGAAATAAATTCAGGGGCAGAAGATGCGATGTGTAAGCAAATATCGTTCATTAATTCATCATCTTTTTTATCAGTTTCAATTAAAACACCGATTTTGCCGTTGTGAATGTAGGTAGCTGTATTACCTTCGTAGCGTACAAATCTTCTGAAAGTGATTTTTTCGCCGATAGAAGCGATTTTTTCTTTTATAACTTCAGAGATAACTTTACCGCATTTAGGGCATGTTGACGCAAGAAGCGTATCAACATCAGCCGGATTTGACTCAGCAACAAATTGTGCAAGACCGGAAGTTAATTCTTTGAACTCATCGTTTTTAGCAACGAAGTCTGTTTCGCAGTTAACTTCAACCATAGCGCCGCAAGAATCATTAACAAAGGAAGCAATAAGTCCTTCTGCAGCAATTCTTCCCATCTTTTTATCAGCGGAAGCCATACCTTTTTGGCGGAGAACTTCCATTGCTTTTTCCATATCACCGTCAGTTTCAACGAGTGCTTTTTTAGCATCCATCATACCTGCACCGGTTTTGTCGCGGAGTTCTTTAACCATTTGAGCTGTAATATTCATTATATTTCTCTCCTTTTTATAAGTGAAGAGTGAAGGGGCGTGAAGTTTTCTCAACGTCTTCACTCTTCGCGTAAATTATTCTGCAACTGTTTCAGTTTGTTCTTCAACTTTTTCTTCTACAACGCCGGCATCTTCAGCTTTAATTTCTTCAATTTTAGCTTTCTGGTTAGCGTTATTTTCTTTAAGCTGTTTGCCTTCAAGAACGGCATCAGCAAGTTTAGAAGTGATTAATTTGATAGAACGGATAGCATCATCGTTACCAGGGATAACGTAGTTAATACCATCAGGGTTAGCATTTGTATCAGCGAGGCAGATAACCGGAATACCGAGTTTATTAGCTTCCTGAATAGCGATTAATTCTTTGCCCTGATCAATGATGAAGATTAAATCCGGTAATCCTCTCATATCTTTAATCCCGCCCAAAGTTTTGCTTAATTTGCCTAATTGTCTGTTTAATTGAGCAATTTCTTTTTTAGGCAGTTTGTCAGCATGGCCTGATTCAATGAATTCTTCGAGTTCTTTCAATTTATTAACGCGGCCTCTGATAGTTTCAAAGTTAGTAAGCATACCGCCTAACCATCTTCTGTTGATGTAGTAAGCGCCGGATCTTTTAGCTTCTTCTGCAACAACTTCAGCGGCTTGTTTTTTAGTACCTACAAACAGGATGTTTTTATTACGTGCTGCGAATTCTCTTACAACAGCATAAGCTTCATCCAATAAGTCGGAAGTTTTACGCAAATCAATAACGTAAATACCGTTTCTTGCACCGTAAATATACGGTTTCATTTTAGGGTTCCATCTTTGAGTCTGGTGTCCGAAGTGAACACCTGCTTCTAAAAGTTCAATCATAGATGCTACAGGCATCGTTTTTCTCCTTATGTTAATTGTGTACTACGGGCTGAAAAGTTTCATCATAAATGAGGCAACCCGTAAAGAGTTTGGGGCTCATTCAGACTAGGGCTAAACCTATCAAACATAATCGGCCAATAATATAATACTATGAACATGCCGTTTTGCAAATCTAATATTGATTTTTGTAAATGTAATAAATAAGCTATCGAAAAAAATCTTTAGCTTCCGAAAAAGGGCTCATTGGAAACAATGACAAATTTAGCCGGATGTTACTTTATTTTTTAGAAAACCGTGCACAATTCGGGGGGGGGGGCATTTTGTATTCTGTGAGTTAAATAATAAGTTTCAGATAAAAAAAACGGACGCCCCTTAGAGATGTCCGATATTTCATTTCTGAAACAAAAAGGATTTACATTAACTTAAAGTCTTTTTTAGAATTTTGCCAGCCATTTCTGGTTTGCAATATTCTTAGTATTCAATACCCTGTCTTGCCATAACTCCTGTATCAAAGTAATGCTTGATAGGTTTCATTTCCGTTACAAGATGAGCCATTGCTTTTAATTCAGGGTGTGCATAACGTCCTGTTAAAACAATTTCAAGGTTTTCCGGTTTATGAAGCAGAGCTTCTTTAACTTCGCTTACTTTAATCATATTCATTGCTGTGCAAATATTAATTTCATCAAGAATGATTAGCTGATATTCGCCGGAATTGATAGCTTTTTTAGCGAATTCCCAGCCTCTTTTAGCCTCCTTGTAATCGTCCATGCAAACGTTATGAGAGTAGCAGACTCTATCCATCCCGAACTGAACAACATCAAGATTCGGAAGGAATTTTGATGAACTGATAATTTCTCCGTAAGAAGTAGCACTGTCACCTTTAGTAAATTGGATGATAAGCACTTTCCAGCCGTGCCCCAATGCTCTTAGAGCAAGCCCCAAAGATGCTGTCGTTTTGCCTTTCCCGTCTCCGGTATAGATTTGAATGTAACCATGCTCTAACACTTCTAACTACCTCCGATACAACTATAAATTATTATCTCCATCACCATTTTAAACGATATTATAAAATAGTTAATCGTTCTTTAGGTTGATAAATCATGAGCGGTAAGTTTTTAACCAACCCCGCCTCCCAAGATTTTTGTATATTCATCATAGAATAAATTTTCAGAAAATAAATAGAAAACACCTACACCATGCCAATCTTTTTACAATTAATTTTTAGTCAAAATCGTACGCAGGCTTTTTGAGACAGTTTCGGGGTATTAAAGGTATAGTAAAAAAGTTTACTAAATTTTTGTTAAGATAATATGTATTTTACTTGCAAAATCCGAAAGAACCCGTCACTACTGGTTTAAAAGAATTTAAAAAGAGATTAAGTGTTGTTAAGTAGTTTGTGCCGCGGAGGTGATTTATTTTATAAAAATATGGGCATATTAATATTACGGGGTCGAGACATAATTTTTAAACTAATTGTTACGGAATCTTAACAAAAGGAAGAAAAACATGCAATTATTTGAAAGAGAAATTGTTTATATAAATAAGAGTATAAAGAAATAGAGAGAGAACGGACGTATGGTATCACCAGTAACAATAAAACCAGGTTTTGGAAGAAGAACCGAAACACCAAAAACATTAACCGTCAAGAATTCAGCATCGGGCGGCAAAAATGTTACTGCGTCATCCGGTTCATTGAAATCATACGCAACTCAAACAGTTTCTACAGCAACACTTTCAAATGAATGCAGAACAAGAGCAGCAAGCACCAAAAGTAATAATTTCGTACCGGGTGAAAAACCTATAGAATTTACAAGAGACAGAACTCAAACTCTTGCATACGGCGAAGTTCAGTCTAATGATTCTGAAATTAGAGATACCCATATGCGTGGTATGACAAACAGAAGCATGGAAAGACTTCTTAAAAAGCAAGCTCAGCTTGAACAAGATCAGCAAAGGGCTATGTTGAGCCAGTTAAATACTATGTACGGGAACAACAATGTTCAGCAGGCAAAAACAAGCTGGTCAGATGTAATTACGCTGGTAACAACAGGTATCTCAAGCCTGATAGGCGGATTGAGTTCAGAAAAAGGCGGAAGTACAGATGCAGCTAAGACTGTTGTATCAAGCGATCCGACCCTTGCAGCTATGCAGAATGCAAAAACTTCTGATGAATTAACTACCGCAATCGGCAACGCAACAGGTCAGCTTAACAATGTTAAATCTTCAATTTCTGATGGTCAGGCTGTATTAAAGGATCTTCAGGGTAAATCAAGCGGCTTAAAGACAGCTTCTGACAATGCAACTGCCGCAGTACAGGAAAATGCAACAGCAATCAGCCAGAAACAGGGTGAAGTTCAGAATAATATTAATAGAGAAAGTGCTTCACAAATGGCTATGAATGCAGCTCAATCGCAGGTTGATATGTTAAAATCCCAGCTTTCATCTGCTGGTCCAGCTGCAAAAGCCGGAATTGAAGCTTCTCTCAGACAAGCTGAGGAACAGCTCAAGTTAAAAACAGACCAATACAATCAGGCAGTCGAAGCAAGAGAACAGTCTCAACAGGCTTTACAAGATCTTCAATCTCAAACAGAAGGCTTGAAAAATGACGAAAAAACCGCAAAGGCAGCTTACGAAGATAACCAGCAGCAAATCGGCGCAAAACAAAAAGAAGTTTCAACTCTTGAAAATCAGCAGAAAGAACTCACTTCAGGTATTGAAACTGCTAACCAGAGATTGGCAGAACTCCAGAAAAAAGACGGCGATGATGAATAAGCGTAATGTAAAAATTTTTACATTACGCTTTACTTTTATATAAAGTTAATTTATAATCTATGTAGACAGTATTGTCACTTTCAAAAAAGAACGGGAACCCCCGTTCTTTTTTCACTCATAAGGCATAATTAAGAAGGAAAGGATGGACGTATGGTTAAGGCAGATGTTAACAGGCATGAAATTCTTGAAAAAATTACGCCCCTAATCGAAAATACCGCCATGCGTTTCGGGTATATTCCAATAGAAATTGAGTTTGTAAAAGAAAACCACAGATGGTATTTGAGGATTTTTCTTTATTCAAAAGAAAAAGACGTTACGCTCGATGACTGTGAAAATGTTACAAGAAGCTTATCTGATTTTCTTGATGAACTTATTCCTGTTAAATATTATCTTGAAGTTTCGTCGCCCGGACTGGAGCGAAAATTCAAATCTGATAAGGAATTTGTAATATTCAAAGGCAGACGGATAAGTATAAAACTCAAAGAACCGATAGAAGGAGAATCCGAAAAAATTTTTAAAGGTGAAATCCTTGATTTTGATGAAAACGAAGGTTTGAAATTTTTCAGGTTTGACGACGGGCAGGAACTTTTAATCCCCCGCGCAAACATCCAATCGGCAAAGCTTTACATAGACTAGAGACATAAACAAACATAGAAAGGAAAATAAACAGATGATTAAAATCGGAACGGCGCTTTTTGAAGCGTGTGAAGAACTTGAAAGAGAACGCGGAATATCAAAAGATATTTTGATTTCTTCTCTTTGTGATGCAATGGTTGCGGCATACAAGAAACACATGAGAGTGAAGGAAGCCGCTAATATTGAAGCCATTTTGGATGAATCTACCGGCGAAATCGGTGTTTTTAGTACAAAAACAGTTGTTGAATCAGTTGAAGAAGGGGAAGAAGACACTCAGATTTCAATCGGTGAGGCAAAAGAAATTGACGAAGATGTCGAAGTAGGCGATGAAGTTAAAATTGAAGTTACGCCTGAACAATTCGGACGTATTGCAGCTCAATCCGCTAAGCAGGTAATTACCCAGAGAATCAGAGAAGCTGAAAGAAATCTTGTTCTTAATGAATTTCTTGAAAAGAAAGGAACTCTTACAACAGGTATTATCCAGCGTGTTGAAAACCGCAACGTTATCGTAAATATCGGTAAAACCGATGCTATCATGCCTCAAAAAGAACAAATCCCGGGCGAATACTATAAACCGGGTAACAGAATAAGAGTTTTTGTTCTTAACGTAAAAGAAACAACACGACTTCCGCAGGTAATCGTTTCTCACGCGCATGCAGAAATTGTCAGAGAACTCTTTGAACTTGAAGTTCCTGAAATTGAGGATGGAATCGTTGAAATTAAATCCATTTCACGTGAAGCCGGTTACAGAACAAAAATCGCAGTCTGGTCAAACGATCCGGAAGTTGACAGCGTAGGGGCTTGTATCGGACCTCGCGGCAGCAGAATTCAGACAATTGTATCAGAATTGAAAAACGAAAAAATTGATATCGTAAGATATTCTGAAGATCCTGTTGAATATATAGTAAACGCACTGTCTCCGGCAAGAGTAGTATCCGTTGATATTCTGGCGGATGATGAATACTCTCACGAAGCAATGGTAGTGGTTCCTGATGACCAGTTAAGCCTTGCAATCGGCCGTGAAGGGCAGAATGTAAGATTGGCACACAAGCTTACCGGCTGGAAAATAGATATCAAGAGTGTTTCACAGATGGAAAAAGCAGAAGCTGCAAACTTCCAGAACTATGAAGAACAGCCTGAAGAGGATTATGAAGACGATGTTCAAAATGATGAGCTTCAGGAAGAAATAGAAGAGGAAATGAATCAGCAGGCTCTTGATGAAGAAGATCTTCCACAAAATGAAGACACAACTGAAGACGAAGCTTCAGAAGAGTAATTCCCATAATACTAACAAAACAGAAAAGGCATTGCAAATAGAGCAGTGCCTTTTTGTTTTACACTTGCCCCTTGCTGAATTTGTTAATATAAATACAGCCTGTTTTGAGTGATACTAATCCCCTCTCCCGTAGGGAGAGGGGGAGGGGTGAGGGGGCGGACGATGATGAATGTAGAGTTGTTCAACAAAAATAATTGGTACATTCAGACCTCACTCTTCACTTTTCAAAAAGGCTGGATTGCTTCGCTATCGTTCGCAATGACGACACAGTCCCTCTCCCCTTGCGGGAGAGGGTGTCCGAAGGACGGGTGAGGGGTAAAGGAATAGACATCATTCAGGAAGCGTAGAAAAACAAATTGAGACGGAAGTCGACATTTAGTTTTTTGCGCTATGCGGAATCGCATAACCGTCGAGTGAAACGACAATGTCATTACAAAATTATTGTTGGGCAGGTATGCCCAACCGGCAGTACCAAGAATCCACCCTTAATCCCCGTTTATAAATTTTTATTACGAAAGCGCAAAATAATTTTTTTTTGCTGTTTTAACCTTTTATAAAAACAGGAGGCAGCATGCAGAATAATATTAACTTTACATCAAGCTACAGATTTCCTATGACACAGCCCGGCGTAACCCGCTTTAAGAGGGAAAGTCTTGAACCTGAACTGGCAAAACACCTTGATAAAATCACATCTTTTCAGATTCCGAACACCGGAAAAGGAAACGGTAGAATTTCCGTAAAAGAAATCTATGACGGTTTTGTTGAAGGAATTTTGAAACGTTTCGGGTTCCGCAGATATCAAAAGCTTCCTCTCCACGATGCTTCAATAGAGGATGTGGATGCTGCCGTCAGGAATCTTTCCAAAACAAACGACTACCAGCAAAAAGGTATGCAGAAAAAGCCTTTTAAAAATAAAAGACGTTCATAAAAAATTTAGGAGGCACTGTCCTCCTTATTTTTTGTTAAAATTCGTTAATATTATTAAAGCCGTATAGAATTTCTGCCGATATAAATCTGGTGTAGAAATATCGCCTTAAATAATAGGCGGCAGTTTTAATGAGGGCAGAACAATTACAATTAATGTTAATAAAACAGGCGAAAATTCAAATATTCAAAAACCTGCGCTGCAAAACCCGCAGAAATCAGAAAAGACTAACAGTGTATTCACTGAATACGATCTTTTTAACGGAGAAATTGAACCTACCATGCAGTCTTTAGAAACCGGCGATTGCTGGCTTTTGTCAGGTGTAAATGCTCTGAATACTACAAAGTGGGGTAAAAAGATTATAAAAGATGCACTTCGTCCGGACGGGGAAGGAGGAGTTATCGTAACGCTGAAAGGCGCAAACAGCACCCAAAAGGAATACAGAGTGACCCTTTCAGAACTTGATAAGGCTCTATTAAGCGGAAAGTATTCAGTCGGAGATGATGATATGCTTGCAATTGAACTTGCTGTAGAAAAATATGCAAGAAAACAAATCACTGACGGAAAACTCGGTAAAAGTCCGGAAAAAGCCATAGACGGCGGAATTGACAGAAATATGATGTACCTTTTATCAGGTACTCCAACCCACGATTTTCATCAAAAAGATCCATATATTGATTCCGCTCTTGATAAAATTATGAATAATCCGCATAAATATTGCGCATATTGCTCGTTCAAAGAAAATACAGAACACCTGACTTTAAATCACGCATATTCAATTAAAGAAATCAAAAAAGATTTAAACGGCAATAAGGTTGTCGTTCTTATAAACCCTCAGGATTCTCTTGAACCCGAAACAGTTCCTTATGAAGAATTCCGTTCAAACCTGCAGCTTCTTGTTGTGCAGGATGACCCGAAAAATCCTGACGAAACTCTTAAGTCTGAGATTGATTTTATTGACGAACAACTTGAAATTCTGAAAAAAGAAGAGGGAGACTTTTAAGTATGTCCGTTAATTTTAATAATGATAACAATATAAATAGATCTGAATTAAAACAAAAAAGAGAAGGGCTTAAACGTTTAAATAAAGATATATCTCTATTTAAACCTCAATATGTATCCCAAAATGACAGTACAGACAGCATAAGCGATTCAATGGGAGCCAGATTTGACGGTGTTATAGGTGATACAATGCAGTCATTCAGCACAGGAGACTGCTGGGTTTTAGCAGGAGTAAACAGTCTGAATCAGACAGATTAGGGACAGGCAATTATTAAAAATACAGTAAAATCTGACGGACAGGGTGGGGCAATAGTTTCTTTTAAAGGTGCTGAAGGAAGTCAGAAAGAGTTCCATATAACTGTAGAAGATTTACGTAAGGCAGAACAGTCTGACAAATATTCCGCAGGGGATTCCGATATGACAGCAATAGAGCTTGCTGTTGAAAAATACGCAGATTTAAAAGTTAAGGACGGCAATCTTGATAAAACTGCGGATACACTTCTTGACGGCGGTATCGGGATTACTATGCAGGAGCTTTTGACAGGTGTAAAACCTCATTTTTATTATAACGGTGACACAAAACTTGAAGAATGTTTTGATAAAATACAAGAAAACCCGGGGGAATATTCAATATACACGGCATTTTTAAACAATGATCCCCCGTTATATAAAGACCACGCTTATACCCTGAAAACTATAGAAGAAGATATCAACGGAAACAAGAAAGCAGTTCTTATAAATCCATGGGATTCTTCCGAAATTATAGATATACCATTTGACAAATTTAAAAGTAATATGCACTTCTTGCTTCTTAGTGATAATCCGGATTCACTTGACGAAAATTTGAAATCAAACTATGATTTGAAAAAAGAAATCATTGAGGTACGGCTGTTAGGTTCCGGAATAAAGAAAAATCTGCTGGATGACAATGAACAGAATTTAAAAAAGGAGCTTGGCCGCATAAATAAAGATAATGTAGTGCATTTACTAAAATTTTACCCTTCAATTATAACAATGCTTGACTCCTATAAAAGCGGCTGGGGAAATGGTAAAGCAAAAAAAAGAATTAATTCTTCCCATAATAAATGCAGTTATTGAAAAGGCTAAAACTAAAAATATTGATGCCAAAGTTATTGAAAACTTTACACAAATATGTGTTAATCAGGAATTAGACGCATTATTTTACACTAACGCAGAAAAAATAAATAAAGAAGTAAAAAAATAATGGAATTAATAGAAGGAAAAGAATAATTGTGCATAATTTTGCCTAATTCTGTTGACAAAAAAGTTTGAGCAAATATTATGATAATATGGCTTAAATACCAAATTAGTATTGTAGTATAATTAGAAAAAAAGGAGAT
>CALUTK010000049.1 GCA_944323675.1 Candidatus Gastranaerophilales bacterium
AGATTCTGAAACAAGTTCAGAATGACATAAGAGGAATATGAAAATGACCATGCAGATGAATGATTACATTGAAATTGTGGATAAAAAACTGGATGAATATATGACGATTCAGTATCCGGAAGATATTTTTAAGGCAATGAAATATACGGTGACCCTTCCGGGGAAAAGACTGCGTCCTGTAATGTGTCTTGAAAGCTGCCGTGTATTTGGCGGAAATTATGAAGAGGCAATTCCGACGGCGTGCGCAATTGAAATGCTTCATGCACAAACGCTTATCCATGATGATTTACCTTGTATGGATAACGATGATTTTCGCCGCGGAAAACCGACCAATCATAAAGTTTTCGGGGAAGCAAATGCCGTACTTGCCGGTGATGCCTTGTTGACTTTTGCCCCGCAGATTATTCTGAAAAATTCCAAACACTTAGGCAGTGAAAAACTTATTAAAATTATGGAAGAATATTTTCAAGCAGCCGGAGCCTACGGCGTAATTGCAGGGCAGGTTGTTGATATAGAGAGTGAAAAATCAGCAAAAACACTGTCGGGACAGATTGTTGATAAAGAAGTGGTAAATAACCCCACCCGGAAATCAGAGATTTCCACCCTCCCTCAAGGGGAGTGTATGAGTGATTCAACCCTTCAACCTTTCACCTCTTCAACTACATTAGATTTTATCCATACTCATAAGACAGCAGACTTATTTAAGCTTTCACTTAGAACAGGTGCAATTATTGCAAATGCGACGGATGAACAAATTCAAGATATTACTGAATTCGGGCAGACTCTTGGAGTTGCCTTCCAGATTGCGGATGATATCCTTGATGAAATTTCAACCTTTGAAGAAATGGGCAAAACCTTAGGCAAAGATAAAAATGCCGGAAAATTAACCTACACTTCGCTTTACGGGCTGGAAGAGTCAAAAAATAAACTCTCTTGCCTTTTGAATGATTGTTATGATATTATGAAAAAGTTCGATGTGAAATCGGAAGTTTTTGAAGAAATTATTTCAGGAATCAAAAAGAGAGTAGGAATATAAATGATAACAATAGCAAACACCGGATATGAAGTTCTGGCAATCGGGCTTTTATCTGCATTTACGGCGCAGGTAATAAAATTTGTGATTTTTACAATCCAGTCACGCAAAATAAATTTTAAAATATTTACAACAACGGGCGGGATGCCGAGTTCACATTCTGCAGGTGTTATGGGGTTATCAACCTCTGTCGGATTAATCGCGGGATTTAATTCTTTGATTTTTGCGGTTGCGCTGGGGTATGCGCTTGTCACTATGTATGACGCGGCAGGTGTCAGACGCGCCGCAGGAAAAACCGCTGCGTGTTTAAACAGAATGATGGAAGATTTCTATAAACACGATGTTCAGGCTATCGGAGGAAAATTAAAAGAACTCCTCGGGCATACTCCGTTTGAAGTTATAATGGGTGCTATTTACGGGGTTTTATTCACGCTGTGTATGCATAAGTACATTGTTGGATAAGAAAAAGCTTGCATATTTAGCAGATTCATGTAATAATATTACCAGTAAAGGACTTATAGAAATTTTCTATATCAGTAATTAAACCTTTACGGAAGGAAAGAATACTCCAAATCAATGGGTGTTGAAGAATTTAATTACAAGTATATAAAAGACAGGGCATCTGCCGGAAGCTGGCGCAGAGGCTATGAATACCACCTGAAAGATATGGTATTTGACACTTATCCCGAAAAGAATTTTTATATGGGAAAGGTCAAAGGCAACTTTCAGGATCATTACAATACGGATTTAATCTTTAAAAAGAATAAGGTCGAAGCCCGCTGCAACTGTCCGTTAAAGGAAGAATGGTGCAAACATGCTGTCGCCGTCGGTTTGAAAGCTATTGATGAACACGCTTATGAAGATTGGCTTGAGACAAAATTCGGGATGGAATTTGATTTCCCTGATGAAAACACGGAGCTTTCAGAAGCTCCGACAGGGAACTATATTTTTCACTTCAACCCGAAAAGAAAAGCAAACTTTTTCTCAATCCTTGTAATGTCAAGAGAAACCGGAAAAGTTGTAAGACAGATTGAAAATATTCTTCGTGCACTCATTGAAGCGCAGAAACAGGATCCTAATTTTGAATTAAATAATTCCCAGAAGGTTGAAATCGCAATATTCCAGCAGCTGCTGACAATTTCAAGACAGGATAAAAAAGCCGGCTGGTATGATATTCCGATTACAAAATTCGGTCCGATGTTTACTCTTCTTGCTCACGCGGATGAAGTTCTGGACGAAAAAACAAAGCAGAGATTAAAATTTACGGATGAAGAATGGAAATTAGTTCTCAATGTAAATGTATCGCAGGGCGGTACTATTCTGCTTTCTCTTGAGTGGAAAAGACCGGATAAGGATGATGTTTATCCGCTGGAGGAAGTGAGATATTTTTCCCGTCATTTAAAATGGGGACGGTATAAAAATATTATATTTCCGACAAACATTGCAATGCAGTCGATTCCGCAGAGCCTTTTGAAATCATCGTTTACTGATTTAAAAGATTCTGACGGCGGAAAATTTATCTATGAAGAACTTCCGAAACTCAGAGAAATTATGGAGGTTAATATAGATGAAAGCATTTCAAAATTAATGCTTGAGGAACGTCCGCCTTTAAATATCGTGACTCTCGGAATTGACTATGACCAATCACTGAAAGCGTCGTTGGAATTTGAATACGACGGAGTTGTTGTGCCATACTCAAAATCAAGCGACAAATCGCCTTATATTACGGTCAAAAAGCCGGGTGAAGATTTTATTTACTGGATTAAAAGGAACTACAAGCATGAACAGGAAGCTTATAATATGCTTCTGGCATGTAAGTTCGTCCCTATGCAGACGAATAACCTTGCGCTTGAAAAAGAAAACGCAATAGATTTTTATAACTATTACATCAAACAGGCAGGAGAAGGCTGGAAGTTTGTTGAAAAAGACGATATGAATTTCTTCAAACTAATGGATGAGCCTTTCAAAATGTGTGCGAAAATTGATTTTTCGGAGGAATCTCAGGATAGTTTCGAAATTCAGTTATACGGACGTGCAGGCGAAGAAATAATCAATTTTGATGATGTCTACGATACCATTCAGAGCGGTGAAAAATACAGCCGTATAAGAAGCCTCGGGTTTGTTGAATTTCCTGCTCAGAATATTTACGCAATGATGAGAGCGTTCAATTCGTTTGATGTTTATAGAAACGACGAAAACAAATTCACTGTAAAAACCTATCGCGCAGGTTTGATTAACGAACTTAAAAACCTTGATGTCGAACTTGTACTGAGCGAACGGTTTGAAAAGTTCTGGGAACAGATGTCAACGTTCTCAACCCACGACGGACTGGAATTACCAAAGACTGCAACGGCAGAGTTCCGTGAATATCAGTTGAAAGGTTACGGCTGGCTGTGGTTTATGTATAAATACGGCCTGAACGGAATCTTAGCGGATGATATGGGGCTTGGTAAAACCCTGCAGGCATTGACTGTTCTGCAAAAAGCAAAGGAAGTTGACGGCCCTGCTCCGACTCTCGTAATCTGTCCGACAACCGTTGTATTTAACTGGGAATCCGAAATCCAGAAATTTGCGCCCGAACTTACCTGCTTAAAACTCTCCGGCGCTGATAGAAAATCTCTGTTTAAAGAAATTCCGGATTATGATGTCGTAATCACAAGCTACGCACTCATAAGACGTGATATTAAACATTTTAAAGACATTAATTTCAGATATGTAATTCTGGATGAATCGCAGAATATTAAAAACGCGATGTCCCAGACTGCACAGGCGGTTAAACAATTACAGGCAACCCACAAACTTGCACTTTCAGGCACCCCGATTGAAAATAAGCTTGAAGAATTGTGGTCTGTGTTTGATTTCTTAATGCCGGGATTCTTGTTGAGTGCAGCAGAATTTAACGCCCGTTACGTAAACCCTATTATGGAACGCGCTGATAAAACGGTTGAAAAACGTTTGAAGCTGCAGATTTATCCGTTTATCTTACGCCGTATGAAACGTGATGTTGCAAAAGATCTTCCTGATAAAGTTGAAAACATTGCATACTGCGAACTTACAGATGAACAAAAAGACTTCTACCTGCAAGTTCTGGATAGCACTAAGGAAGAATTGTTCAAGAGTATTGAGCAGAACGGGCTTGAAAAGAGCAGATTATCAATCTTCTCAGCACTTCTCAGATTGCGTCAAATCTGCTGCCATCCGCGGCTTTACGATAAAGAAAATGTTAAACACATTATGTCGTCTGGCAAGTTTGAAAAACTTAAATCAATGCTGGAAGAAATTATCTCTGAAGGTCACAGAGTCTTGCTGTTCAGCCAGTTTGTCAACATGCTTGATATAATAAAGGGCTGGCTTGAGCGCGAAGGCATTGAATATGAATACCTGACCGGTAAAACAAAAGATAGACAGGCTGCAGTTGAACACTTTAATAACAGCAATATTCCGATATTCTTAATCAGTTTGAAAGCCGGCGGTACAGGTCTGAACCTCACAGGTGCTGATTACGTAATCCATTACGACCCTTGGTGGAACCCTGCTGTTGAAGATCAGGCTACAGATAGGGCTTACCGTATCGGACAGACTAAGAAAGTATTTGTCTATAGACTTATCACTAAAAATACTGTTGAAGAAAAAATCCAGAAACTCAAAACAGTTAAACGAAACCTTGTTGACAGCGTAATTTCTGTTGACAGAAATATCGTTAAATCTCTTACTATGGATGATATCAGAGAAATCTTCTCGGCTGATTAATATTAAGTTTTATGCAAAATTTTATAAAAAAGAATTTTTTGTAGTAATATAATGTCAGGAGTTATTTATACAAAAGGAGGGTTATGAAAAAAGGGCTTTTAATTGCATCTTTATGCATATTTCTCTGCGGGATCGGGATAGCGGCGGAAAATGTGTCTGTTAATGAATCGAAAAATCTCGGCGAAGTGCAGGTTGAACACGCCGAAAAACCTGTTGAATTACTGCAGGAAAATTCTCAAAAAACTCAGGCAGACAATAACGGGAATAATATAGAAAAATCTGATATAAAGAAAATAGAACTCGTAAAAATTCCTTGTTCAAAATTTGGAGCATATCCTGCCTGTGAATATGAAGAGATATCTGTTGAAACCTCAGACAATCCGGTGAATCTCAACTGGCATGAAGCGAATTCTGTCTGCGAGGCGAAGGAAATGAGACTCCCGACATCCTCCGAACTCCATAGCATGCTGATGGCGGCACAGGAAGGGATTATTCATCCGTTTCAGTCTGCTAATTACTGGGCTGACAGCGTGGATGAAGAAAATGCAAATATCTGTTATATGGGATTCGGCAACTGTGATAAGCGAAATAAACAGGAATTACAATTGCCTTTCAGATGTGTTGAAAAGTAAGCATTTAAATTCACGTTATGCATTCCATTTTTCAAGATAAGGGATGTTTAGCGAAAATTTGAAAGACGTTAGAAAAGGCGAGTTGCTATTTCTAACGTTTTCAAAAAGACGTCCGGATTTTAAATCCGGACGTCTTTTTATTTCATCAAACATCAGATACGCTAGTCTTAAGCCGTGACAAGCTGTTTAACTTCCTTACGTTTAACTTTTCTTGTTGCGGTTCTCGGAAGCGGCTGTTTTGTTATAACTATATTCACAGGTCGTTTATATGCTGTTAATCTTGTTGAAAGATGTTTTATATCAGCTCTGATTAATTTATCAAGTTCTTCTTCACTGTATTTATCATACAGGTAATCTTTCGGAACGATTACTGCCGCAATTTCTTCTGTTCCGTCTTTTGAGCCGAATGTTCTTGAAACTCCGAGTACACAAATTTCGCTTACGTATTCGCTTTTTTCGAGAACAGATTCCACCTCCTCAGGAAATACTTTTTTCCCGCCGGAGAGAACTATCATATTCTTAATTCTTCCAGTAATAAAAATGTGTCCGTCTTTATCAATTTCAGCAATATCTCCTGAATGGAGCCAGCCGTCTTCATCTATTACAGTTTTTGTTAATTCAGGCTGGTTATGGTAGCCTTTCATTACTGCAGGGCCTTTTATCAAAAGTTCACCTGTTGCGTCATCAACTTTGACAGTAAAGCTGTTCATCGCTCTCCCGACTGACGCTAATTCCCATCTTTTATCGGTGTTAACAGAAACTACAGGACTAGCTTCGGAAAGCCCGTAACCCTGATATATTTTTAAGCCTATTCTGTCAAAGAATTTACCGACATGTAAATCCAGAGGTGCTCCGCCGGATATGCAGCCGATAAAATGTCCGCCGAATTTGTCGTGGATTTTTTTGAACATTAATTTTCTGATTGCACTGCATGGAACAAATTTTGCAGCGTGATATAATGACTTAAATGCGGCTTGTTCTGCAGGCGATGAATTATGTAAATCCGCTTCAATTGCTGTTTTCAAAAGTTTTAAGAATGCCGGAACTACTATCATAAAATTAATTTGTTTTTCGCGCATTATGCTTAAAATATCTTTTGGTTTAAGACTCTGCGTATAATACACAGAATAGCCGAAATTTAAGAAGGTTGAAAATCCGACAGTCATTTCGAACAAATGGTTCATCGGAAGGATTGATAAAATTCTGCCGTGTTCAATAGGTAAAATTTTATCAAGTACAATTTTCAAATCTTCCAGCTGCGAGAACATATTAGTAAAACTTATTTCAACACCCTTCGGTGCCCCTGTCGTGCCTGATGTGTAGATAATGAAAACAGTTGATTTTGAACTTCTTTTTCGCCATTTGCCGTCATAGTTGTTTGGTAATTCATAAATACTTGTATACTGCATATTATAAGAAGGTTCATCCATAACAAGAATAGTTTCAATTGAAGGAAGTTCTTTTTTTAATGCTACGGCTGTATCAAGGTAGTGCTGTGATACAAGCATTACTTTCGGTTCGCAATCTGAAAGTATGGAATTTAGTTCATATTTTGTAAGTTTTACATCAAGAGGAACAATTGTTGCACCTGCAAGTATTGAGGCAAAAACACAGGCTCCGTATTCAGGTTTGCTTTCAGATAGTATCGCAACTCTGTCTCCTTTTTCTATGCCGGCTTCATTAATCAAATAGTTAGCCAGTTTTCTGGACATAAGTCCTATCCCTTTATATGTAAATTCTCTCCAGCCGAGAGCATTCTTTATACCGAGCGCTACTCTGTCGCCGTAATTATTGGTTCTGTCTTCAAGTAGTGAAAGTATGTTTCTATCTCTTAATCCCATTTGTGTTCCCCTTAGCTGACTCGTCTTATTATAAAGACCATTACTTCTTAAAAGATATAATTTACAAGCCGAAAAGTCAAGTATATAAAATTTTTGTAGTATAATTACAGTTATGGTATTAGATATTCCGTATCTTAACCGTCAATTGGAATTAAACAGAAAGAGATAATAATGAAAAAAGTTTATATAGATACAATGGGCTGCCAGATGAATAAGTCAGATACCGAAAGAATGCTCGGGATGCTTTCATGTCTGGATTATGAGGAGACAAAAGAGCCGAAAGAGGCGGATTTACTCATTGTGAATACGTGTTCCATAAGGCAGCTTAGTGAGGATAAAGCGTTTAGTATGCTCGGGTTATGGGGTAAGTGGAAATCAGAAGGCAAAAAAATTAAAATAGGACTCTGCGGATGTGTGGCACAGCAAAAGGCTGAAAAAACTTTCCGCCGTGCTCCTTATGTGGATTTTGTTTTAGGCACGCATAAAATTTATTCGCTTCCTGAAATTATAAAAAAAGTGGAATCAGGAAAAAGAGTTTGCGAATGTGCTGAAACAAACGCGACAGAAGATGATAAAGCCGCGGAATTTCCTATTCACCGCGTAAAATCCGTTAACGCGTGGATTCCGATAACAGAAGGGTGCAATAATTTCTGTACTTATTGTATTGTCCCGTACACCCGCGGGAGAGAGCGCTCCCGACAGCCGGAAATTATTATTAAAGAAGTTAAAGACGCGCTAAATCAGGGTTTTAAAGAAATTACGCTGCTCGGGCAAAATGTTGATAGCTACGGGAAAGATTTTAAAGATAAAAATTACAGACTTGCGCAATTACTCAGAGATATAAATTCAATTGAAGGTCAATTCCGGATACGTTTTGTAACCTCTTATCCGACTGATATAACGGATGAATTAATTGAAACAGCAGTTGAACTTGATAAGGTTTGTGAATATTTCCATATCCCGATGCAATCAGGTAGCAGTGTTGTTCTGAAAGCCATGAACAGACGCTATGACAGAGAAACTTACAAAAAAATAGTTGAAAAAGTCAGAAAAATGGTTCCTGATGTAACAATCACGAGTGACTTTATTGCGGGATTTCCGGGAGAAACCGAAGAACAGTTTGAAGAAACTCTTTCCGCAATAGATGAATTTGAACTTGATTATTCAAATACAGCAGCCTATTCTCCGCGCGAAAAGACAGTCGCTGCCAAATGGGTCGATAAATATATTGATGAAGATGTAAAAACAGAACGGCTTGCGCGTTTGAATGAAAAAGTCCGTGAAAACTGTCTTAAATCTAACCTAAAATTTGTCGGACGAGAGATGGAAATTCTTGTTGAAAATTTTGAAAACCACAAAGGGCAAAATGTGATAACGGGGCGCGCCCGAAATAACAAAATTGTTCACGTACCTTGCGAAAAAGATTTGACCGGAGAATTTGTAAACGTAAAAATTACAGGTGCAAAAACCTGGTATTTACAGGGTGAACTTTTATAAAAGGAAGGCGGGCGCATCTTCGATGCGCCCGCCTTATCTCTAAACTAAGCCGGTGTCGTTGCTTTCTGCCGGCTGCTTATCTTATATTTAAATTTATTCAACATTTGCCGAGAGGCATGTTTTTTCGTAATGTAATCTGTTATTAAACGCATTAATCCGCTTCATAATATCTTTAAACATCGGGATAGAAAGACTCTGTTTTCCGTCGGAAAGAGCATTTTCAGGGTCGTGGTGAACTTCTATCATTACCCCGTCCGCACCGACGACGAGTCCTGCTTTTGCCATAGGTTCAATTAAATATCTCTGTCCCGTGCCATGGCTCGGATCTACGATAATCGGCAGGTGGGAGTATTTTTTGATAACAGGGATTGAGGCGATATCCATAACATTACGGGTGAAGGCGCTGTCAAAACTTCTTATTCCGCGCTCACAAAGGATTACGTTTGTATTCCCCTGATACATAATGTGTTCTGCTGCAAGCAGAAATTCTCTTATTGTACTTGCAAGTCCGCGTTTTAAAATTACAGGTTTGTTGCATTTACCGACAGCCTGCAGGAGTTTGAAATTCTGGACATTTCTTGCCCCTATTTGTAAAACATCAATATAATCAAGCATCATCGGAAGATCTGACGCATCCATAATTTCGGATACTGTTAATAATCCGGTTTCTTCAGAGGCTTGTTTCATGTATTTTAATGCTTTTTCGCCATAGCCCTGAAAATCATATGGTGATGTTCTCGGCTTAAAAGCCCCGCCGCGTAAGAATTCACATCCCATTTCTTTTGCGGCAAGCGCTACCTGGAGCAATCCTTCGTAATCGTCTTCCACGGAACAAGGCCCGACAATTGCAACCGGTTTATTGTTCCCGCCGATTTTTACTCCGTTCGAAAATTCTATTACGGTATCTTCCTCTTTTCTGTCGCGGGAAGCAAGGCGGAAAGGTTCTCTTATGACTTTTATCTCCTTAACCCCCTCTAGTGCTGCAATTCTTCCTGGGGTTAATGTAGTCTTATCTCCGATGGCATCTATTACAGTATGCACATCCCCTATATTATAGCGAACTTCAAAACCGTTGTCTTTTAACAAATCTATTACACGCTGGATTTGAACTTTTGTAGCGTTACGCTCCATTATTATAATCATCGGCTATTCTCCTTACTATATATTTTAAAGCAACTAACAGTGTAGCATAAACAATTATTTATCACAATTTAATTTTAATTTTCTTTGCATCTGTATTGCTGGAAAATATTCCGGAAGAATATTCAGGCAATTATCTACTGCTTTTTGGCATTCCTCATAATTTTTTTGTTTAAAATAGGCTTCTGCAAGAAGATAATGGAGTTCAGGATCGTTGTAAAAATAATCTTTTGCCTTTAATAGAAACATCATGCCGAATTCTTCAAGGTGATTATTCATAAAGACACGTCCGATGTATTTGTGGACTTCTGGGTTAATCGTGTAGAGCCAGTCTGCGTATTTTACAATGTTTTCAACGTATTCCCCTTTATAATGGGAGGTTAGAAAATTTAAATCAATTTCCAAAAAATTTCTTAATCCAAAGTACGACGGATATCCTTCAATTTTTTCCTGAATAATTCCGCACAAAAATCTTCCCCATTTTGCGCGGATGTCTCTATCCTCGATTGATGTAAAAAGTTTTTTTGCTTCCTGAATATCGTCGTCTAAAATGCAGCAGTAGGCTTCTTCAAGTGTATATCCGTTTTTATTAAAAAACTGACGGCATCCGTTGTAGTCGGATGCCCACAGTTTTTCTACGTTTTTTTTGTATTCCAAATCCATAAAAATAACTAATTATTATTTGTATTTGTATTCATTCCGTTCAGGCTGTTCATCATAGAATTCATCATCAGAGCCTGAATCATTTGAGGATCCATATTTTTACCGTTATTCTGCATCATATAAGGAAGCATGTTCATCATCGGGTCGGAATTATTTGCATTCCCATTGTTCAGCATCATTGACATCTGCTGGATTTGAGGATCCGGAGTGTAATAATTCTGCTGCGGCTGTTGTACCGGTTGAGCAGGTTGTGCAGGAATCTGCGCGGTGTGAGGAGTTGTTTCTTCTATATCTTCAACTTTTGCAGGAACAGAAGTTGCAACACCTTTCATCGGTTTAACTTCCCGTTCTTCCGGCATTTCTGTCGAAATATTTAAGCCTGCTCTTTTCAGAACTTGTACGGCATTTATAATTTCGTCGTTTGAAGGCATATCATCAGCCATCGCAAGTTTATCTGTTGTGATACCTTCTGTTTTATTAAATTCTTCCAGCTTTTTCATATCTTCTTCGGTCAAAGGCATACCGCGGTTCATTTTATTTTGAAGTTTGTCAAGCTGTTTTTGTCTAAGCTGATCGTTGAGTTCTTTTGAGAATCCGTTGTTAAATGGATCTTGAATAAATTTGTCGAGTTCATCAAGTGTTTCGTCAACTTTATCATCAACAGTTGCTTCAATGCCGCAGGTCGTGGAATCTATAAGGCATGATTTTCCACGTTGTGCATAATCTACAATTGTATCGTTAGGATTAAGGTTGATAACCATTTGATAGCATGATTTTGCGGCTTCAATTTCGCCTATTTTTGTGTAAACCATTGCAAGGTAGTAGTATGCAGTTGCGTTTGAAGGATCTCTTTTTATAATTGTGTATAATTCCTGTAAGGATCCTGTATAATTTCCTGATTTATATTTTGCAATGGCACTTTTTTGTGTGGCATTCGGATAATATTGCATGCTGTTTGAATATTTATCCAGAAAAATATCATTTTCCGTAGTTGAAGGTATTTCTTCTTTAACTTCATCTTTTTTTGCCGGGGCAGTTGTTTTTTGCTGTGCCGGCTGTTTCTTTTCATCTATCTCCCATTTTTTAGGGGGAGCCTTCGGGCGTCTCATATCTTTCTGCAAATCATAGTTAAATGGCGATGATATTGCATAAGCCGCCATATCAGCGCTTATTCCTCCGAGTAAAG
This sequence comes from Candidatus Gastranaerophilales bacterium, assembly GCA_944323675.1. Taxonomy (GTDB): domain Bacteria; phylum Cyanobacteriota; class Vampirovibrionia; order Gastranaerophilales; family Gastranaerophilaceae; genus Scatousia. Next base: position 11,743 of record CALUTK010000049.1, read on the forward strand.
TTGCTGCTGCCAAAAGCAAAATCAGTTTCTTATTCATAACTTCTTAGTCCTTTTTTCTGTTTTAATGATTTTTTTATTCAAATCAAACAATTTTATATATTTATTATAACGTATTTTTATAAAACTGCCTAATATATATGAATTATTTTTTACTTGAATTTTATAAAAATAAATATATAATTAATGATATGAAAATTATGGGAATAGATCCCGGCATGGCAATTGTCGGATACGGTTTAGTTGAATTTGACGGGGAGGAATGCACTCTTTTGCATTCAGGTTCTATTCAGACCGATAAAACAAAACATGAAGCCGCAAGACTTCTGGAGATTTACAATGACATGGAAACTCTTGTTCAGATGTATAAGCCGGATGCTGCGTCTATTGAAAAATTGTTTTTCTTTAAAAATCAGACAACAGTTATGCCTGTTGCGCATGCAAGAGGGGTAATTTTAACAGTTCTTGAAAAATACGGGATTCCGATTTATGAATATACTCCTATGGAGGTCAAACAGGTGCTGACGGGTTACGGCCGTGCGGACAAAAAAGAAGTCGAACAGATGGTTAAATATACGCTCGGAACCGAAGAACTTCCGAAACTTGATGATACTGTTGACGCGATTGCGATTGCCATTTGTCATTCAAGAAGTATTTAATTCCGGTTTATGATATAATTATAGCGGAGAATGTTATGGATAAATCTTTATTAAAATTAATCCTTTTGATAAGCGCTTTTATTGGCGGGCTCGGCGGAATTTTAACGATTATTCCGTATATCGGACAGGCTGCTTTTTGGATTTTACTGTGCCTGGCATCCGTTATTGTAATGACTTTCCTTATGAGAGCGAAGCTTCTGGAATTATATACCGTGCAGGAAAGTGTTACAATCGGCGCCATTATCGGGTTTGTTTCGTTTATGGTCTTTTGTATAATTTATGTGCCTGCAGTTATTATTCTCTTAAAGTTTTTTAAATATTATTCTAACTATGGAGTTGCGCTTATGCTTCAGGAGGCAAGCTTCTGGATAACATTTATATTGTCTGTTTTTATGGCAATTTTGAGCGCGACAATAAACGCATTTACGGGATTTTTAACATTTTACGTAAATGAATTCTTAAAAACTCTTGATAAAAACGAAGAAAAAAGGCACCGAAAATTTTAGATAAGGAAAAGTATTATGGCAGAATTTCATTCAAAAATAAAAACAATCGAGTGGGTAGACAATTATTCAAAAATGGTAGATCAGACAATTCTGCCGTATGAATTCAAGTATGTGAATATAACATCCGGTCAGGAGATGTTTGACGCTATAAAAACAATGATTGTGAGAGGGGCGCCGGCAATAGGAGTTGCAGGGGCTCACGGAGTTGTTTTGTATGCACAGGAACTTGAAAAAGAAAATCTTTCCCGTGACGAATTTATAAAAAAACTTCTTGAAAAAGCAGATTACATGGCAACATCGCGTCCGACAGCGGTTAATTTGATGTGGGCAGTTGAGAAGCAGAAAGAAGTCATAAAAAATTCAAAATCCGATATAAAAGGAATAGTGGAAGAACTTAAGCAAAACGGTATAAAACTGGAAAACGAAGATTTAGAAATAAATAAAAAAATCGGTGATTACGGGGCAGAAATTATCCCGAAAGGGGCAACTATTTTGACTCACTGTAACGCAGGGGCGCTTGCAACAGTTGGTTACGGGACAGCATTGGGAGTTGTTCGTTCTGCATTTGCAAATGATCCTACCATACAGGTTTTTGCCGATGAAACAAGACCGCGTCAGCAGGGAGCAAGAATTACGACATTTGAACTTACAATGGATGGAATTCCGACAACATTGATTACGGATGGCATGTGTTCGTATTTTATGAAAAAAGGAATGATTGATGTAGTTGTCGTGGGTGCTGATAGAATTGCCGCAAACGGTGATGCCGCAAACAAAATCGGAACTTATACTGTTGCGATTGCCGCTAAATACCATAATATTCCGTTTTACGTGGCTGCACCGCTTTCAACTATAGATACAAGTATTAAATCAGGTGATGAAATCGTTATAGAAGAACGTTCACACGAGGAAGTTACCCACATAAACGGCAAAATTATCTGTGCCCCTGATGTAAATGTGATAAATCCGGGATTTGATGTTACTCCGCACGAATTGATAGCGGGCATTATTACAGAAAAAGGAATTCTAAGACCGGATTACAGCAAATCAATTGCGGAAGCTTTTGAAATGGCGTCAGCGGCTGTATAAATTTTTCTCTCTCAATGGTCTACGAGAGAATGTCATTGCGAGCACTCTGCCGAACAAAAGATGGCTAAATGCCACGTTTTGTGTGAGGGAACAAGCAATCCAGCCTTTGTTAAGTGAAGAGTGAATGGTTCAATAAAAATAATTGAAACCTGAACGGATGAACGGTTTTCTTCTCCCCTCTCCC
>CALUTK010000050.1 GCA_944323675.1 Candidatus Gastranaerophilales bacterium
CAGACTTGAACTGGCACTGAGTGATTAACCCAATTGGATTTTAAGTCCAACGCGTCTACCGATTCCGCCACCAGGGCGAGCATATTTAATTTTCAAAGTTGCCCGGCGGATCGGTAGACGGCGTCTACCTGCCCTCCAATTTTGATACTTAATCAAAACCGGAGTCCTTGCCACCAGGGCAGGTGTATTTAATTTTCAAGCTTCTTTAGCATAACTAAAAAATGAATTGATGTCAATCTAATTCTTGAGGATCTTATATACTAGTTTATACAGCTAAAATTAAAAATTTTGTCATCCAGAATTTATTTCAGGATCTTAAAATTTTTGAGTGAGCCTGTCCTTACTAAGTGCTGAATCTCTTAATAGTAAGACTTTATTCTCCATTCTTCGAATAAATTATTGTTAAAATATGTTAACTCCAAACTGGAAATATAAGCAATTATTTATAGGATATTACCTTTATATATATAGAGTATAAAAGTATAAGGATTTATTATGGGTTTCAGTCTTAATAATTTAGGCGATACACTCTTACAAATCGGAAAGAGTACATTGCAGACAGGAACATTTTATGCAGCCGCTAAAACATTGAATTCACCATGCTCAGGCAGTATATGGAGCTGCGGAAGTTTCGGAGGCTGGGGACCAATGGGAATGATGGGCGGCTATATGGGCTATCCTGGTATGGGACTTGCATGTTACGGCTTAGGCGGCATGTCTATGATGAATCCATTTTCTCAATATAGTTTAGGCCAAGCATACGGGCAATCATATGCACTCGAAACTCTCGGAATGATGGGAATGCCAGGCATGACTGGTATGACTGGAATGATGGGGATGACCGGGATGTCCAGTTTACCGGGATTTCAGACTCAGAAGTTGAAGCCTACTAATAACGAAGCTGCTGAAAAATTTACATCCTACTCAACTGAACTCGGTCAGATATATGATGAAAATTCAAAGGCACGTAAAACAACAACCTTTGTAGCGTCCGACTGGGCTGATCAAAAAGACGGTGACGAAAAAAAACAACAATATACTCAATATGTATCTAATTTCGCTAAATCTTACATTGCTTATATGGATGAAAAATCGGGCAATAAAGATAATGAAATATCACAAGAAGAATTTACTAAATACAATATAGAAGCAGACCTTGGTGAAAATGCGACAGAAACTGAAAAAGCTCAATATCAGACACTTACTAAAACTGCATTTGAAAAACTTGACCAGAACGGCGACAAAAAAATTGACTGGAAGGAAATGGCATCAATGTTCAGCTCATATGACGGAATAAACGGCTCTCAGGATGGACAGATTACAAATGAAGAAGCACAAAAGGCCGGCCAGCTGCTAATGAACAGTTCAAGCACGACTATGGATCAAAAGTTAAGAATTGAGTATACAAAATTATTTGGCAACTCAAAAGCAAAGGCAGAAGAAGAATAATAATCAGGATATAAAAGGATCAAATACATTCCACTCAAACGGCTTGTTGTTTGCATATGCAAGAAGCCGTTTTGTATCTAAATTCCTCATTTTTGTAAATGCTTCGTCATAGTCATCATCGCCATTCATGGTTAATATCGGAACCAGTGCTTCGTAGGCAAGTTTCATGACTTTTGTATCATAATTAATTGCAAGAGTCCGCACACCTGCCTTTAACGCCACCAGAACTGCATGAAATCTCATTGCAATCATATAATCAAGTTTTGATATTTTTATAATAAAGTCAATCTGCGACAGGGAATGAAGGATTTCTGTCTGGATTTCAGGGTTTCTGAGTTTTAGCATTTTTTCAAACATTTTACATATTTTTAAATCAACTGACTTTTGAAAAGCATAAAGTTCAATTTTTTTATCAGGAAACTCACTTACTATTTTGTCCGCAAGCCTGTTTAAAAGAATATCATTCATGGTCTTGCAGTCCCTTAATTGAACCCCTACAATTCCGGAATCTGCTTCATGTTTTGGTAAATCAAGCGAAAATACAGGATCATTTACAAGTGTTGCTTTTAAGCCCCAGTTTTTAACCCTTTCAAGACTTTTTTCATCTCTAACCGTAATTAAATCAGCTTTTTCTAAAAGTCCTCTTACAATCTTTTCTGAGCGTTCTTTTTGCAGCGGGCCGATTCCTTGAGCGAAAATAATCACTTTTTTACCGAGGAGTTGAGCCATTTTAATTACAAGAGAATAGTAAAGCAGGCTTTTAAAACTTGTAACATCCTGCAGCAAACTTCCTCCGCCTGATATCAAAACATCAGAATTCGCAAGGAGCGCAAAGACGGCAAGTAAATTAAAATTTTTAACGGAGAACACCTGCATCATGGAGGCAGTTTTTTTAGGATTATTTGAAATTACGGCGACATTTGAACCCCTTGAGCGAAGATGGTCAACAATGCAGGTAAGAATTGCTTCATCCCCGAAATTATCAAACCCGTAGTAGCCTGAAACTGCAACATTTTTACCCATTACAGAACCTCTTTCAGCGCTTCTTCAATATCGTTTTTATAAGGAATTGATTTTATAGCGCCAATTCCTGTTGCCTGAAGTCCTGCAATTACAGATGCGAATTTTGTTGCTTCAACAGGGGTGTAACCGTGCGTTATTGCATGGAGATATCCGCCGTTAAAGGCATCGCCCGTGCAGGTTGTATCAACAATATCACGGGTAAAGAATTCCGTAAAATAAACATTACCGCTATAACCTGTATAATATCCGCCTTTTTGTCCAGATTTTATTATAACTGTTGAACTGCCTAAATCCCACAATTTCTTTATAATATTTTCAGCTGAATCAATTTCCAGAATGTTTGTTGTATCGTATTTATCATTCATAAATAAAATATCAACATAAGGAATAATATTATTAAAATTTTCTCTAGCATCATCCGGAGTTGATAGTCTTGAAGAATAATTAGGATCAAAGGCTGTTGTAATATTTTTTTCTTTAGCTATTTTAAACGCTTTTAAAACAGCTTCCGCAGCAGAAAGCGAAAGCGCCATGGCATTCCCTGTTGAATAGACTGCCTTTGCAGACAATATATAATCTTCCGAGATATCTTCAATAGAAAGTCTTGAAGGAGCAGTCTTACGTCTGTAATAAGCGAGTTCTTTTTCAGCGTCGTGCGGCCGCGCAATAAAATAAATACCGTTCTGCTCGTTCGCAATTTTGACCTGAGAAATATCAAGTCCTTCTGATTGCCAGCTATCCATAAGAAAATCTTTAAATACATCATTGCCGACACGTGTAACAAAGCCTACTTTTGAGCCTGCACGAAGCGCTGCAATCGCAGTAGCAAGTGCGTCTCCGCCGTAGTATTTATGAAGGCATTCCGCACAGCATAATTTTGTATCGCTTGATAATTCTATCAGACTTTCGCCTATTGCAATAATATCAAGTTTTTCGTCCATACTACCCTTTCAATTCCTTAATAATATTGGCAGCGCGCTTTGATATTTCATTAAAGGAATAACCTTCATAGAAATTACGTCCGACACCTACAGCAAGCGCACCGGCTTTAATATAAGCAGGAACCTCTGATAATTTAACATTTCCCTGAGCCATGACATTTAAGAACGGCATTGGTCTTAACAAATCTTCAACATAAAGGGCTCCGCCTAGCGCTGTTATCGGATATAATTTTATCAAAGGAACTCTTGCTTTCCAGGCGTCGTAGGCCTCGTTTGCGGTTGAGGCGCCTGCAATAAACGGAACCTGTTTATCTTTTGATAATTTAACAAGATTCATGTGAAATATCGGAGAAGATAAAATAGCCGCTCCGGATTGAAGCGCAGTATTAGCCTGCAGGGTTGTTATTATGCCGCCTGCGCAAACGGTTGCCTCTTTGGAAATTTCCGCGATTGCTGAATAAATCTTCGGATTTTCCACGTTTATTTCAAGAACCTGAATTCCGCCATCTATTAATGCATGCGCAATATCCAATACTTCCTGCGGATTTTTCTTCCTGATAATAGGAAATACCTTCTCTTTTGCCAGAAGATTAATTAAATTTTTTGTCATAATCTATCCCTTTTTTAAAATTTATTATATCATAAAATACAGATATTGGGATTTGTGGACATGAAATTCTTTAAGAAAAAGGCTTTTTTTATAAAATCATTTTTTTTACATCTGTTTTTATCAATAGTTGTAATCGCGCTTTCGTGGAGTTTAATAGAGCCGAACGCTTATAACTTTATGGTAAAAAGTTTTGTTGCAACGCAGTCAGGTTCTTCTGATATTGCGGTTATTGTGATTGATGACAAATCAATTGAATATCACCGCTGGCCATGGCCGAGAGAGTATTACGCACAGATGATGGAATTCCTGTCCGATTATTCAAAACCAAAGTTAATCGGCTACGATGCAATTATAACTACACTTGACAAAGATAACCCTGAATCTGACAATTACTTTTTTAATACAATAGCCAAAACAAAAAATCTTGTAGTCGGCTTCAGCCCGCTGCAGCAGTCATTTGAAAGTCAGGCGGATGCAGACTATGAAAAAAAATTCCGTAAAAAGTTTGATGTAAATATAAAGTTAAACTATACGCCTTACGATTTCGGGCGATATAAAAGTATCTCAAAATTTCCTGAGCCTTACTTTAATGCTGTAAAGCAGACGGGATCAGTTAATGTTACGCAAAATTCCAACGGATACCTTACATATATGGATCAGGTCGTATCAGTTAACGGGCATTACTATCCGTCACTTGGCCTAAGAATGTATCTGGCACTCAATGACACGCAGGATGTAACTGTTAACTCTGATAATATTACTGTTGATAAGACAGGACTGCAAATTCCGGCTGTTGCAAATTCTAAAGGAATTCAAAACCTTATTAAATATTACAAACTTTCAGATACAGCTTACACGCATAAAAAATATTCGGCAATTGATGTTATAAAATCTCTTGAATTGATAAAACAGGGAAAAGAACCTATTATTAATCCTTCCGAATTCGATAATAAAATAATATTTGTGGGTGCTAACGCAAAGGCGGCTGCACTCGGGCTTGAAGATGCTCTATCAACTCCTATAGAACAAAAGCATCCCGGGGTAGATATTCAGGCAACAAACCTTGATAACCTTATTAATAACGAATTTTTACGGCAAACAGGATTTTTCACTGATTTAGGTATTTTACTCGGTATATCAATTTTGACCTTCGTTATAATAAGTAAATTTACATTTTTTGCGTCACTTGCACTATTGATACTTGTTGCGGCTTTTTATATGGTATTTTCTATGGTCTGCTACCAGAGCGGGATTGCCGTGAATGTTATTACCCCTCTTGCAATACAGCTTTTAACAACCATTTTCGGATATTCATACAGATTTTTGCTGGAGGGCAAAAACAAAGAAAAAATCAAACAGGCTATGGGGAAATATTTATCGCAGGACATTATGAAAAACGTTGTCCAGAATATTGATGATATCAAACTTGGCGGCAAACGTGCAATCGTAACGGTTTTGTTTGCTGATATACGCGGCTTTACAAGCATGAGCGAAAAAATGACCGCAGAAGAAGTTTCAGTCATCCTGAACGAATATTTCACGGAAATTGAACCTATAATCACTAAATACAACGGCGTTATCAACAAATTCATAGGGGATGCTGTTATGGCAATTTTTGGCGAGCCGATTCAGGACATGAATCATCCGCAAAACGCTGTCAAATGTGCTTACGAAATGTTAAAAACCGTTGACAGACTACAGGACAAATGGCTTTTTGAAGGGAAGCCGAAAATCGAAATAGGTATCGGAATTAATACAGGCGAAGCCTTTGTCGGAAATATCGGGTCAGAAAAACGTCTTGAATACACAGTTATAGGAGACACCGTGAACCTTGCAAGCCGTATTGAAAGTTACAACAAGGTCTATAAGACAAACTTCCTCATAAGCAGTTCAACATACTCTTACGTTAGTTCAATGGCTGACGTTATAAAGATAAGCGAAGTTCAAATCCGCGGAAAAGCCAAGAAAATGGATATTTATGAAGTATTAAGGCTAAGTTGACGCTATGATAGAAAACCTTGATAAAATTAAAATTGCGATTGATGTTGAGGTTAAACACCGCTATATAGATATCCACGGAAAAACCCAGACATTTTCTTCATTTATAAAAAATGAGGCTAAAAAATTATATAAAGCAACACAAAAAAATCCGCGCTGGGCAGTGATTATAGAAGCTTTTGAGCATTACCCTTTTGCGTCCTTAAATGAACGCAGAAAGGCAATTGAAAGATTAATAAAAGTAATTAAATCTGAAATTCAGACAACAAAACCACAAACGGAAGAAAATGTTTCCGGTGAAGTCCCGAAAAACCCGAATGAAGTGGATGTAATGTATGTCAAGGGCGTCGGCCCCAAGGTAGCGTATAAACTTAATAAACTTGGGATTTATACAGCAAGCGATTTAATGTGCTATTTCCCGAAAAAGCATGTCGATTATTCCTCCAGAACCCTGATTAAAGATTTAAAAGAAGGCGAAAATACCACTATTTTCGGCTATATCAAATCAGTTTCCGCATTCAATACTAAAAATAACCTTTCTGTTGTCAAAGTAACCGTTGCAGACGAGAGCGGCAGGATTGAAATAAGCTTTTTCAACGCGAAATCAAACAGATTTATTCTTGAAAAAACAAAGGCACAATTTCCTGTGAATGCAGGTATAATGCTTTCCGGCACAGTCAAACTCAACAACTACAGCAATAAACTAACCATAGATAAGCCGACATATTCAATAATGACAGGTGAATTTCTGGAAGGTAATACCACGAACCTCCACATGGCGCGTATTGTACCGATTTATACCGTATGTGAAGATTTAAGTATAAAGACCCTCCGGCGTGCAATCTACAATGCAATCCAGCTTTATAAAGGCTATATAACCAATATTGTACCTGATGAAATCCGCGAGCGGCTCGGGATTATGGATAAAAAAGAGGCAGTTGAGCAGATACATTTTCCGGAAACAATGGATGCATTAGAACATGCAAGGTTTAGCCTTATTTTTGAAGAACTTTTTCTTGTACAACTGAAACTTGTCAGATTAAGGAATGAAAATAACACGCATTCGGCAATTGCTTTGAAAATCAAAGAGGACGGGCTTGTGCAGAAATTCATAAAGAGTCTGCCGTTTGAACTCACAGGCGGTCAGAAAAAAGCCGTCAATGAAATTTTACACGACCTGAATTCAGAACAGCCTATGGCGCGGCTTTTGCAGGGGGATGTCGGCAGCGGGAAAACAGTCGTTGCCTGCATAATGCTTCTTGCAGGCATTGAAAACGGTTATCAGGGAGCATTTATGGCGCCAACGGAAATTCTTGCCCAGCAGCATTACAATAACCTTGTCCAATGGCTCACGCCGCTCGGCTTAAGTGTCGGGCTTTTCCTCGGAAGCCAGGGCAAACGCGTTAGAGAAAAATTCAGAACTGATTTACGAAACGGCCAGACAAATATTGCTGTCGGAACCCATGCACTTATACAGGATGATGTGGAATTCAACAACCTCGGGGCAATTGTTGTGGATGAGCAGCACAGGTTCGGCGTAAAACAGCGAAACATCTTAAGAAAAAAATCCCAAAATCCGCAAATACTCACAATGACCGCAACCCCTATCCCGCGTACGCTTGCAATGACAGTCCACGGCGATTTAGACCTGACTGTTATTGATGAACTTCCGAAAGGCAGAAAACCGATTATAACAACTCTTACAGGTTCGCATAGACAGGTCTATGACCTTATTAAACGCGAAGTTGAAGCGGGGCGTCAGGCTTATGTGGTTTATCCGCTGATTGAAGAAAGCGAAACTCTTTCAGCCAAAGCCGCAACAATTGAAGCGGAAAAACTTCAAAACGAAATATTTCCGCAATTCAAAGTCGGACTTCTCCACGGTAAACTCAAAAACGACGAAAAAGACAAAGTAATGGCGGATTTTAAGAATAAAGAATATGACATTTTAGTTTCCACAACCGTTGTAGAAGTCGGGGTTGACGTTCCGAACGCAACAGTCATGGTAATAGAAAATGCGGAACGTTTCGGACTTTCACAGCTCCACCAGCTTAGAGGCCGTGTCGGGCGTAATCAATTGCAGTCATACTGCGTCCTTGTAAGTTCAACCCGCTCTCAGGAAACACGCGAAAGATTAAATATCATGACCCAGACAAATGACGGGTTTGTAATTGCCGAAAAGGATTTGCAATTGCGCGGTCCCGGAGAATTCCTCGGAACCCGCCAGAGCGGACTGCCGGATTTAATTATCTCTGATATTGTAAGAGACGCCAAAATCCTTGAACTTGCAAGACAGGAAGCAATTGATTTTCTGCATACCCACGATATAAACGATTTTCCTCTCCTTCAAAAAGTAACTTCACTCCAGATGTTCAGCGGGCTCGACATATAGTTATAAAATACCCAAAAACGGGCATAATACTTCTAAAGGGAGGATTGTTAAATTATGTTAAAGGGATTTACAATTAAAAGTCAATTTTTCTAATAGTATATACTTTATATATACAAGAGAGTATATAAAGGATTAGTATGAGTCTAAAAACACAGAGATTAATGATGAAACCTGTAGGTCGACAGAGTCTTCCGTCGACCAGAAATACTACCTATATCCAGAATAACTTTTATGGCAGTAGTGTTTTTGGATATCAAAATACTCGTACCCAGTGCTGCCACAATACCGATGACGGCGGAATGAGCAAAGGCGCAAAATGGCTCCTCGGGCTTGGAGCAGGCGCGACATTACTTGGCGGAATTTTGAAATTGTTCGGAGTCGGCGGCGATGATAAGACAGCAGAAGTAAAAACTGACAAAGACACAAAAACAGGCACTGATCCGGTAAAAACTAATACAGATGAAGAAACAGTCGATGAAGGTGATAAAACCGGCAATGAACCAACCTTACAAAGTGTTGTTGCAGAGCCCGACACTTTAAAAGTTGATAAAAAAGAGGTAAAAACAACTACAACATATAATGTTCAATACGGAGACACCTGGGCTAACGTAATCACTGCAAAATATAAAGATGAAAACGGTAATCCTATAACCTTCTCCGATGCAAAAGAACTCTGGACACAACTGAAAAAAGAATGCGGAGTAAGCAGCGATGCAGACGGTATGCCTGCAAATATTGAACTTCCTAATAGCTTTAAAGGTTATACACTCGATATGACAGGAAAAGTTACCCCTAACAACAACTTTGAAACAGAAGATTATAAAAATTATGACGGTCAGGGATTCCAGACAAAAACTTCAAAACATTACACTGCAACCGGTACAATAAACGGTCAATCTATCGGTACAATAACAGGTTCCGGTAAAGAAGTAACAGCACAATTAAGAGCACAAGGCTTCTCCGATAAAGATATTAAAGCAGCAATGGAAAACGGACAAGTGCAGATTGCAAGACAGAATCCGGAAGCTGAATAAAACAAATAATCAGTTTATAATACTTAAGGCAAAATATTAAGAATTGTAAACACAAAATTACCCCAAAAGGCAATTATCTATTTTGTATATACTTTATATATATAAGAGAGTATAAACAAGAGGACAATAAAATGAGCGTCAGGTTAACAGCATCAACAATGAGACCATTAAACCGCCAGCCATTACGACCTGGACAGTGGCAGGGAGTTAAGCTTGGCTCCAGAAATACCACCTATATCCAGAATAACTTCTTTGGCTCAAGTTATGGCACCGGCTTTAATTATGGGAATTACAGCAACTATGGGACTTACTGTAATCACGATGACGGCGGAATGAGCAAAGGTATGAAATGGATGCTTGGTATTGGACTTGGCACATCATTGCTTGGCGGAATATTAAAATTATTCGGAGTCGGCGGCAAAGAGGAAACTGGTGCTGTAGAATCAGAACCTTCAAGTCCTCAACCTCCTACAACCCCAACAGAACAAGAGTCTCCAAGATTAGAAGAACAAAAACCGTCATCACAACCTGAAGTTAAACCGCAAGGCGATGACGACGGAAAAGAAGAAGCAGCATTCAACTGGAATACTTTAAGCAACATGATTTGTCGTGACGCAAGCGGCAAAACCCAGAATATTGCAGGAAGCTTTAATATAACTCAAAGCGGCGAAGAAGGACAGCCGCCTCAGCAATTCACAATTACAGATACATCATCCGGAACACCGCATACATATACTTATGAATTAACAGGTAAATCAAGTGACGGAAAACCAATTTATACTTGTAAATCAATGAACGGTATGACTGCACAAGCTAACCAGTACACGCTTGAAATGAATGATGGCAAACCTGAATTAGTACAGTATTCAAATCAAGATAATTACAGCACAGGATTAAAATTCGGAAGCATTGCTTCCGGAACAGAAACAAAATCTGCAGTAGCTACAAACACAAATCCGACAGCTACTAAAGAAAAACCTGACGAAACTACAGATAATGAGAAAATATATGATGGCGGAGTATTACCGGAAGTGGTCGTAACTCCAAAACCTGATGGAACAAAAATCGGTAAACAGGTTGCAGATGACCTTGTCGGTTACACAAATGATGCCGAAAAAGAAAGAATTATTAACAATGTTTCAAATAATATTGACAGCACAAATATTGTAGACTTTTTACAAAGCTATAAGGACAATAAAGGTCTTGGAGACAATATAATAAGACAAATTAACACTGAATATGGCTGGACAAATCAGGAAAAAGTGGAAGCCCAGAAACAAATCCTTAGCAGCTTATTGGAAAAAGCAAATGAGGCTGGCGTTAAACTAAGTTCAAATGAACAGGCATATTGCGACAAATTCCTTAATATGAATGCAGACACAACAAAACTTGGAAATAATGCTGCAGATCAACTGGATAAAATCATCAATAAACTATTAGAGGAATTAAAACCGAAACCAGGTTCATACGGCGGTGGAGAAGGCGGCGGCGGTGGCGCTGGAAGCACATTCTAATAAAAACTCCCTTCGGGGAGTTTTTTATTGTGCAAATTCATTAAAAATGGTAGAATAAAGTAAAAAATTACATATTACTGAAAAGAGGTGTGTTTATGGAAGATTTAAAAGTTGTAATAGGTTCTGACCATGCGGGGTACGAATATAAAGAAAAGATTATAGATTATCTTAATGCAAGAGGAATTCCTTATACAGACATAGGAACTCACACAAAAGAATCATGTGATTATCCTGTAATTGCCCGCTCTGTTTGCGAAAGAGTTATCAGCGGCAAATCCAACCGCGGAATTTTAATATGCGGAACAGGTATAGGAATGTCAATTGCCGCAAACAAAGTCCGCGGAATTAGAGCAGCACTCTGCAGTGATACGTATTCTGCAAGAACCTCCCGCGCCCATAACAACGCAAACGTTCTTTGCCTTGGTGAAAGAGTCATCGGTGAACACTTAATGCTTGATATTGTTGATGTATGGCTTCATACCGGATTTGAAGGAAACCGTCACAAACGCAGAGTCGATATGATTGAATAATTTACAAACACGTCATTGCGCAATCCAGCTTTTTGAAAAGTGAAGAGTGAAGGGTGAGGAGTGAAGGGTTTAATATAAAGAATTGAACGGATAAAAAGTTGAAATGTTTCCTTTCTCCCCTCTCCCTACGTGAGAGGGGTAGGGGTGAGGGGGGGATGTGGTAACCCAGGTACTTTACCCTCTCTCTATGTGAGAGGGTTGAATTTGTTAATGAGCGCCAGCGAATTTACAAATTCGGGAGAGGGGCAGTGGTGATGGGGTGATGTGGTAACCCAGGTACTTTACCCTCTCTCTTTGTGAGAGGGTTGAATTTGTTAATGAGCGCCAGCGAATTTACAAATTCGGGAGAGGGGCAGTGGTGAGGGGGGGATGTGGTAACCCAGGTACTTTACCCTCTCTCTATGTGAGAGGGTTGAATTTGTTAATGAGCGCCAGCGAATTTACAAATTCGGGAGAGGGTTCAATATGTGAGGCGCAGCTTCTAAAAGAAGCTGCGCCTCACCTTCAATGTATTAGTACAAACTTTAACTTTGAGCTACAACCGTTGTAATCAAGTCTCCGTAATTATTCACATGACCATCTGTTTCTAAAATTATGTAGTTTAATTCAGGATCTTCTTTTATAGCTTTTTCCGCAACAGCTTTTGCTTCATCAAGGTCGGTATATTCACCGATTAAAGCTCTTGAAAATTCTGAATAATCCCTTTCAGTGTAAACGTGATACATAAACTTACTCCTTTCTTATTTAATTATATCTTACTACAAAATAATATTCGTGTTACAATCAAATTGAGGGATAAGATATGAATAGCAAAGAAATTATTAAGCAGGCCGAAAAAGACCTAAGAGAACAATTTGAAATTATTGATGAAATAAGAGATTATAATCAAGAAAAAGTTTTAAACGCGTTTATAGAAAACAAAGTTGCGCCTGAACATTTTTATACAGTATCCGGCTACGGTCACGACGATATGGGCCGGGAGGTTCTGGATAGAGTTTTTGCAGATGTATTTAAGGCAGAAAAAGCGATTGCAAGAATACACTTTGCATCCGGAACCCACACTCTTGCCTGTGTGCTTTTCGGAAACCTTCGTCCGGGAGATAAGCTTATCTCGGTTGCCGGCGCGCCGTATGACACCATGCAGGAAGTCATCGGAACCCTAGGAGAAGAAGAAATCAGAGAAGATTCTCTTATCGCACACGGAATTTTATACGATGAAGTTCCTCTAAAAAATAATGATGTTGATTTAGAGGCAATAGAAAAAACTATTGATAAAACAGTTAAAATGGTTCTTATACAACGTTCAAAAGGCTATTCTACAAGAAAATCAATTACTGTAGACGAAATCGGTGAAATTTGCAAAATTGTCAAAAAGAACAACCCTGATTGCATCTGCTTTGTAGACAACTGTTACGGTGAATTTGTTGAAGAAAAGGAGCCTTTAGAAGTTGGAGCTGACATAATAGCAGGTTCCTTGATTAAAAACCCTGGCGGCGGGATAGTAGAAGCCGGCGGATATATAGCAGGGAAAGCGCGGCTTGTTGAAAAATCGGCAAACAGACTTACTGCACCGGGTATAGGTTCAGAAGGCGGAGCAATGTTTAATCAGCATAGATTGATGTTTCAAGGGCTTTTTATGGCTCCGTCAGTTGTATCGGAAGCTGTAAAAGGCGCAGTACTTGCTGCAAAAATTTTTGACGAAATTGGTTACGATTCTTCGCCAAAATATAATGAAAAACGCACAGATATTATTCAAAATATAACTTTCGGCTCTCCGGAACCGCTTGAACAATTCTGCCGCACAATCCAATCACTCTCACCGGTTAACGGTTATGTAACGCCAATCCCTGAATATATTCCGGGATATGAGGATCAAGTTATTATGGCAGGCGGAACGTTCATAGAAGGCTCGACTATAGAACTTTCGGCAGACGGGCCGATGAGAGCGCCTTACGTTGCCTACATGCAGGGCGGTTTGAACTACGCACACGTAAAAATTGCACTTACCAAAATACTTGATAAGGTTAGGTAAATATAGTTTTTACAATCAGTGGAATGCAGTTTTCTATTTGCTCGCTCGCATGAACAGAGAATATGAATTGTCTTCTTAAAGTGAGGGTTTGTGGTTCTCCCTCGCCCCTTACGGGATACAAAGGAAGCTTGTGAGGAACGAGCCTTGCGACCATGTATACCTTGTACTAATTTACCCTCGCCCCTTGAGGCGGATTTACACTCTGCCGAACAAAACAATCCGGTGAATTGTTTTGTGAGAGGGGACGGAACGAAGTGAGTCCGGATAGCGAACGGATGGAGCCGGCAGAGCGAAAGCTCGTAGGCGACATTCCGTGAGC
>CALUTK010000051.1 GCA_944323675.1 Candidatus Gastranaerophilales bacterium
GTTATTGTCGGCTCTATTTTATTCAGTTCTTCTATCTCTTCTGCGACTTTTGCTTCCCACTCCGCATGCGCTTTCTCCCACGCAGGCACATCCGGTACCGTCTTCGGTACCATTTCCTGAAGTTTCATATCTTCTTCAAAGGATTTCAAAAGCTGCTGCAATTCTTCCTCAGTCACTCCTAAAGGGTTATTTGGTATAAAATCTCTGTTATTGTTTGACTGTTCTACAACATAGAACATATCAACAATTTTATCTTTTAATAATTTCTTCTGTAACTGACCGTTTTCGTCATAATAGTAGTCACTCAACAATCTTTCTTTTTCACTTGCATTTGGCTGTAAATCTGCGCCGATTGTTCCGGCTGCATAATATGTGGTTTCAGGATTACTTTCATCTACAATGGCTTCTGATACCGGTATCAACAACGGGCCGCCAGTACCATGTATACCTGCACCTGAAATATATTCATAATCTATTGAGACCGGTCTATTCGTTGTTGTTGTTGCTTGCCCCGGATAATTTGCCTGATTATATGCATTTTCTTCACCTTCATTCCACATCTGATCCAGAAGGTGTGCCAGTACGTGAAGATAGCAGGTGTAGTCCCCGCCCTCTGCTGCATTACGACAAGATGATGAACCGTCTAAGAATTTTTGATACAGTTCACCGTTAACTTCTTCAACGTATTCTATCATATTGTAATCTTTTTGCTGCGGTTCTTTTGCTATCAAGCCACCGACGGTGCCTTGGCCCCCGCCGACCCAGTTCCGCCAGTCTGAACCGTAGATTAATGTTGCCTGATCTATGTATTCAGGGTTCTCTTTTTCTTCATCTTCTACGGTTGCAACCCCGTATTTCTCCAGAAATTCGCCCATTGTCGCACTTTCCAAATAATTCGTCGCATCCGTTTCCGATACCATTATCTGGCCGTCCGTATTTACTATTCCGTACTGATTCTTTAGTACACCGTACTGCGTCAGGCTTGTTCCTGTCAATTTCTGCAGTGTCTTATTGCCCTCTGAATCATACGTTGCAAACATTAATTCGCTCTCATTCAACGCATCAAGGTATGCTGCACTTGCTTCACTTGTTTTATTCGCAAGCGCCATTTTTGCCGTCGTGATTGTCTGTGATCTCAATTCATTATCCGACAACCGCGCCGTTATGCTTAATAATCTTGCCTGTGATGCGCTTAAGCCCATAGGTACTCCTTGTCCTTTTCCATTAGTACTAATAACGGCATTATGCCTGAAATTCTTCAATAAAATTAACAAAACTTTACATTGGTTCACTGCGAAAAACCTGCCAGCACAATTTTTGTGTTAGCATGAAAATATGATTGACAGATATTCACGCGAAGAAATGAAAAAAATATGGGATTTGCACTCAAAATTTGAGTACTATCTAAAAGTGGAAATTGCTGTATGCGAGGCTTATGCTAAAACTGGAAAATTCCCTAAAAAAGATATTGAAGAATTAAAGAAAAAGGCTTCATTTACAATTGAAAGAATTGATGAAATTGAGGCAGAAGTGCGTCACGATGTGATTGCATTTTTAACCTGCGTGAATGAAAGTCTGGGCGATTTAGCAAAATATATGCATGTTGGAATGACAAGTTCCGATGTGATTGACACAGCGTTTGCGCTTCAAATTCAAGATAGCGGGAAAATTATTGTCACGGATTTGGAAGAAACCATTAAATCATTAAAGGATTTGGCGAATAAACACAAAGATACAGTATGTATCGGCCGGTCGCACGGAGTGCATGCAGAAATTATGACCTTCGGCGTAAAAATGTGTTCTTGGATAGATATTCTTGAACGCCAGCTTGATAATTTTAAACACGCGCTGGAAGAAATCCGCGTCGGACAGATTTCAGGGCCTGTAGGAACTTACAGCAACATATCACCAAAAATAGAAGAAATTACCTGCAAACACCTCGGGCTTAAACCTGCACGGATTTCAACCCAGATTATCGCACGTGATTATCATGCATATTTTATGCAGTCGTTAGCGCTTATTGCAAGCGTAATAGAACAGTTTGCAACCGAAATCAGACACCTCCAAAGAACAGAAGTTCTTGAAGTGGAAGAAGGTTTCGGTGCAAAACAAAAAGGCTCATCTGCTATGCCGCATAAGAAAAATCCTGTTTTGAGCGAAAACCTCTGCGGGCTCGCAAGAGTTGTCAGAGCAAATTCTCTTGTTGCGCTTGAGAATATTCCGCTCTGGCACGAGAGAGATATTTCACACAGTTCTGCAGAAAGAATTATCTTCCCTGACAGTTTGACTCTTGTAGATTTTATGCTGCATAGATTCAATAGCGTTGTTCAAAACCTTGTGGTTCATGAGAAAAATATGCTTAAAAATACCGAAAAATTCGGCGGTATAGTTTTCTCGCAGAAAGTACTGCTGGAACTTGTCGAAAAAGGTTTAACAAGAGAAGAAGCCTATAGGATTGTTCAAAGAAACGCTCTCGACGCATTTGAAAACGACGGAGATTTTAAAGCAAATCTTTTAAAAGATACCGATGTCACAGGACGTCTGACACCTGATGAAATTAACAAAATCTTTGACAAAAACGCATTTCTCGAACATATAAACACTATTTATAAAAGGATTTTAAGATAAACTCAACCGTTTTTACTTATTGCAAAACCCGCAAGCCAAGAATCTGTTCGGCTTTTTGGATAACTTCATCCGCTCTGACACTTTTTGTGCAGTCATTTTTACCAGCTTCACGAGGGCAGGTGCGTTTGTTGCATGGCTGGCAGGAAAGATTTCCACTCAATGCAAAATATTTTTCATCGTTGCCAAAACAGCCGAAAAGTCTTGTATCCGTACAGCAATAGATTTCAATAAGCGCTGGTTTTGCAGACGCCCAGGCAAGGTGCGCACTACCAGAATCCGGTGCTATCACAAGCTGAACCCGTGTAAATAACTCCATTAAATCATTAAGATTGGTTTTCCCTGCAAGATTTAAAAACTTATCCCCGCCGATAGCAGAAATCAAACTCTTATCCTGCTCCATGCCTGTAAATATCAGAGTGCATTTATCTTTCAATGCATCAACAACCTTCTGCCAGTTTTCAACCGCCCAGTGCTTCGGCTCCCATGTTGTCGCAGGGGCAATCACAACCATAGGCTTTGATGTATCAACACCGTTTAAAAGCGCGTCAACTTTTGATTTTACAGCTTCCGGCTGCTCCGGCAAAGACATTTGTATATCCGAAATATCATACCCGAGATACTTTGCGTAATCCAAATTCCACATAACCATGTGAAGCCCGCTTGCACACGGCGGAAGAATTTCATTTGCCCCTAAAGATGCTCCTTCCGATGAATAGTTTGAAATCAGTCTCCGTTTTGCTCCGCAAAAACGCATAAAAGGCAGACTCTTTATCCTACGCTGACAGTCTATTGCGATATCGTATTTTTCTTTACGCAAATCAAATATTAATTTAACCATTTGAAAAAAGTATTTCAAATTAAACAGATTTTTCCGCCACGTATAAAGCGGGGCAAAAAACACTTTATCCGCGCAAGGGTTGCCTTTTACAACATCAATTCCTTTTTCAGTCGTAAGCCAGTGAACCTCATACCCGTTAGATTTAAGATTATTCGCGAGTGGAACCGTAAAAACTACATCTCCTAAAGATGAAAGTTTAATTATTAAAACTTTTTTCATAATTTGATTATAACATAAAAAATCCCGTTGATTATCAGTAAACTAACAATGAAATCAGTTCCGTCACTATCACGCTTATCCGCCTCACCCGTCCTGCGGACACCCTCTGCACAAGGTATACAGGGTTACACGCTTCGAACAACTCAGCGGTTCCTTTTGTATCCCACAAATGGAGAAAGGATTAGACTTTCCACATGCAAAGGAGGGAATTTGGAGTTCCACCCTCGCCCCTTGAGGGAGAGGGAAGAATTTGTTAATGAGCTTTTGCGAATTTACAAATTCGGGTGAGGGGTCGTTGATTTAAACCCTCCGGCACTTCGTGCCACCTCCCTTACAAGGGAGGTATTGTGTCGGTTGGGCGTACTTGCCCAACAATAATTCAGTAATGACATTGTCGTTGCACGCAGCGATTATGCGATTTCGCATAGACCCTCACCAACACCCCTCACCCGGCACTTCGTGCCACCCTCAGCACAAGGCATACAGGGTCGCAAGACTCGTTACCTCGTCTGCTCCCTTTGTATCCCGCATAGGGGAGAGGGGACTAGCGATTTTCACCCTCGCTACTTGATGGAGGTGTAATGTCGGTTGGCGACTGCTATGGCTTTACCATATCCGTCGCCAAGCCTTCGCCCTCAGCTCGCTCAACAATTATTTCCTCGCCATCAACGGCACCGTTCGCAATTAAAGCGGAAAGCGCGGTTTCCGCTTATAATTGCTCAACTGTCGAAATACTCCGTATTTCTCCTGCCTCGGCTCGGGGTCTTGCTCGCTCGCGTTTAACGGGTCTGCGGTTGGCGACTGCTATGGCTTTGCCATATCCGTCGCCAAGCCTTCGCCCTCAGCTCGCTCGCGCAAATATTAATTTTTTGTTTATTTTTTAAGGGTTTGTTGAAAACAGTGTTATAAATAATAGTATAAATAAGTAAATTATTTAAGAAAAGGAGATTATAAATTATGGCAAAAACAATCGGTATTGACTTAGGTACAACAAACTCAGTTGTAGCAGTCATGGAAGGCGGCAAGCCTACCGTTATCGCTAACGCTGAAGGTTCAAGAACTACCCCTTCTATCGTTGGCTTCTCTAAAACAGGCGAAAGATTAGTCGGTCAATTGGCTAAACGTCAGGCTATTTTGAACCCTGATAAAACTATCGCTTCTATTAAAAGACATATGGGCGAAGATTATAAAGTAAACATCGATGGCAAAGATTACACCCCGCAGGAAATCTCAGCTATGATTTTGAGAAAATTAGCTGATGATGCAAGTGCTTATTTGGGTGAAAAAGTTACATCTGCAGTAATCACTGTTCCTGCTTACTTTAACGATGCTCAAAGACAGGCAACAAAAGACGCAGGCAGAATCGCAGGACTTGACGTTCTCCGTATCGTTAACGAACCGACAGCAGCCGCTCTTGCTTACGGTCTTGAAAAAGAAAAATCTGAAAAAGTTCTTGTATTCGACTTAGGCGGTGGTACATTTGATGTTTCTATACTTGAAATCGGCGACGGCGTTCACGAAGTTCTGTCGACTTCCGGTGATACCCACTTAGGCGGCGATGACTTTGACCAGAAAATCATGGACTGGATGTGCGATGAATTTAAAAAATCAGAAGGTATTGATCTCCGTAACGATAAACAAGCTATGCAGCGTGTTAAAGAAGCAGCTGAAAAAGCTAAATGCGAATTGTCATCTGTTATGGAAACAAATATCAACCTTCCGTTCATCACTGCTGACGCTAACGGCCCTAAACATTTAGACTTGAACTTAACAAGAGCTAAATTTGAAGATTTAAGCCGTGACCTTTTGAACAGATGTAAAACTCCGGTTGAAACAGCATTAAAAGATGCAGGCGTTACAAAAGCAGACATCAATGAAGTTGTACTGGTCGGCGGTTCTTCAAGAATCCCTGCTGTTCAGCAGTTAGTAAAAGAATACACAGGAAAAGAACCTAACCAGTCAGTTAACCCTGATGAAGTTGTTGCTGTTGGTGCTGCAATTCAGGCAGGTGTTCTCGCAGGTGAAGTTAAAGATATCGTATTGTTAGATGTAACCCCTCTGACATTAGGTATTGAAACTCTCGGCGGCGTTATGACTCCGTTGGTTCCAAGAAACACTACTATACCTGTTTCTAAATCTCAGGTATTCTCAACTGCCGAAAATAACCAGACTGCCGTTGATATTCACGTTCTCCAGGGTGAAAGACCAATGGCTAAAGATAACAAATCTTTAGGTATGTTCAGACTTGACGGTATCCCGCCTGCAATGAGAGGATTGCCGCAAATCGAAGTAACATTTGATATCGACGCTAACGGTATCGTTAACGTATCTGCTAAAGATAAAGCTACTAATAAAGAACAAAAAATCACAATCACAAATTCTTCTAACCTTTCAGAAGCAGATATCGACAAAATGGTTAAAGAAGCTGAAGCAAACGCTGCTGAAGATAAAAAGAAAAAAGAAGAAGCTGAAATCAAGAATAATGCAGCAAGCTTAATCAGTTCTGCCGACAGAATTGTAAAAGATTTTGAAGGTAAAATTGACGCCGCTGATAAATCTAAACTTGATGAACAAAAAGCAGCATTACAAAAAGCATTGGATGAAAATAAACCAACCGATGAATTGAAGAAATTATCGGATGATTTACAGCAGACAATGTTCAGCATTTCGCAAAAAGCTTATGAAGCAGTTCAAAAAGAAGAACAGGCCAACCAGGGAACAGCTTCAAGCGAAAGCGCCGCTTCCGAAGATAAAAAAGGCGGAGATGACGACGTTATCGACGCTGAATATACAAAAGAATAACAGATTAACTGTTTAGCGGTAAAAAAGCGAGCCCGAATAGGCTCGCTTTTTTTATTTATTAGTCATATCTTATATGATTCCGCATACCTGCATAATTCTGTGAAGGCTGCGGCGTCATTGGAAGTCCTCCTTGCTTAACTAGCGCTGAATTTTCGGCTTCTATCTCGTGTATAGATGCAAGTGCATCAAAATATGCAGTCCTGTCAGGTTCCGGAATTTTATACGGGTCAAATGCTTCATATGGAGCCACATATATAGCAAGCTCTTTAGATTGCGGAGATTCAAATTTCGAAATACAAGAATCTTTATATTTTTCTGTTAATTGAGTAATTAGAGCATTAGCATCTTTATATGATACACCTGTTGAAGACTGTTTTTCATCAAGTTTCGCCCGTGCGGCTTTTTGTTTTTCAGTAAGTTCAGGCTTATTATTACCGGTAAGTTTAGCTATTGCCTCTTCAAGAAATACATTCCCTCCGGTAGAAACCGGCGGCTCTTTTCTGCCCTGAGGCTGCAGACCGGCTTTTCTCGCAAGTGCTGCATTATTATTTAATATTTCTTCCTGCGCATCCATTGCTTCTCTATATTCTGTTCTTGCCGGCTCCGGAAGTTTTGATTCATCAAAAACTCTTCGTTTTACAGGCGGGTAATAAACAAACATATCACGCGGCTGTTGTCTTTCTTCAATGACTTCCGTATAATATTTATCGTCATTATATTTCTCACGAATTTCATCTATTTTCTTGTTTGCATCACCGTATGATATTCCTGTTGACGAAACTTTCTCATTCAGTTGAGACATTGCTTCACGTTCTTCCGGAGTTGGCTCGTGACGTTTGACGAGTCCCATTGATTCAGCTAAATTAAATATTTTATCCTCATCAATATAATCAAAAGATTGAGCCCCTCGACTTCTTAACAAATCTCCGATTTCGGAAGGATTCAACTTTACAGTATCCTGTGCAATCAACGCTTTACTTTTTGGATCTACATCAGGATTGCTAATACGAATCTCCTTGTTGCCATTGAACTCTATACCCATAAATCTCCTTTCTGTATTTATACTCTTTTAAGCACACATTGCTTATATATAGTTTAAATATTTTTCTACGGAAAAATTGACAACACTATTAGCATTAAAAGGCGAAAAAAGAAAATATATAAAGGTTTCAGGCCTTCCAAAATATTGTTTACATTTCGTAATATTAAAAAATTAAAGTATTTTTTAGATACCATAAATTTTAATATAATTTTTTACAATTTCTTTTTGAAAAGTTGACGGTAACGTGTCAAATTCAGTAATATCAATAAGAAATGGAATATTGCTCTCAGAAAGTACTCTTTTAAGAGTAGGGATATCTTTATTATCCGAGTTGAAACTTTTCACTGTTAAGTCTAAATCACTGCCGTCATGGGCGTCGCCGTTCACTCTACTTCCGTAGGCCCAGATTTCGGCATCAGGACAGTAACCATCAAAAATATCTGTCAACATTTTAAAATGTTCCGGTTTTATAAAAAGTTTATTCATGCTCAATAACTTCCTTCAAGCGGCCAACATCTTTTAGAAAGTCATCTATCAATGACAATGTTTCCTCTGCAAAGGCTCTGCCGTAATCATGCGCTGTATTATTACGGTTATCTCTGTACTTAAACCATCTTTCAGCTTGTTCTTCCGTGATTAGAGAATGTTTTGCGGCATGCCGGAAAATATCTTTAAATGTAAGAGCATCAACAGCTTTTTTTGATGCAAAATACGGAATTAATTTCTTCTTTAATAATTTTCCGCTTTGCTCCAGCGTCATCTCAAAACTTTTCACGAGTGAATTCCTGTACATCTCGTAATCAAGTGAGCCTTCATCGGCGGCTTGTAAGCAGTCATAAGACCTTTTTAAAGTTTCGATACATTTTTCAAGATATTCGGTACTCAGCATAATTTACCCTCACTCTATCAAAAAAGGTTGAAGTAACCTATATCTTTGCAAGCTGCAGATAGTAATCGTTTGCACGCTCAAATTTATGAGCAGCGTTGAATAATCTGCTTTCCTGCAGTTGAGGCGCAAGAATTTGCAAACCTATAGGCATACCGTCACAGTCAAATCCGGCAGGAACGCTCATCCCCGGAATTCCCGCAAGGTTTGCGGAAATCGTTGCAATATCTGTTAAATACATCTGCAAAGGATCTGAAGATTTTGCACCCAGATCAAACGCTGTGTTCGGGCAGGTCGGCGAAATCAGGATGTCTACCTTTTTGAACGCTTCTCTGAAATCCTCTGTTACCAGTGCTCTCATCTGCTGTGCTTTTTTATAATAAGCGTCATAGTAGCCTGAAGACAATGCGTAAGTTCCGAGCATTATACGGCGTTTAACTTCAGGGCCGAAACCTTCCGCTCTTGTTTTTGTGTACATTTCCATAAGATTTTTGGAATCAGGGTGTCTGTAGCCGTATCTTACGCCGTCAAATCTTGCTAAGTTTGAAGAACATTCAGCAGTAGCAAGGATATAGTAAATTCCGATTGAATATTTTAACTTAGGCAAAGAAACTTCAACAATTTCAGCGCCAAGTTTTTTGTAATCTTCAATGGCCTTTTCCATAGCCTTTTGAACATCTTCAGAAAGACCTTCCGACATAAGTTCTTTAATAACACCGACTTTTAAGCCTTTAATATCGTCATTCAAATGCGCTGCATAGTGTTCAACAGGCAGATTTAAAGAAGTGCTGTCTTTCGGGTCATGACCGGAGATAACTTCAAGCAGGTTAGCCGCATCTTCAACCGTTCTTGCAAAAGGCCCTATCTGGTCGAGAGATGACGCAAACGCAATTAAGCCGTAGCGGGAAACTCTGCCGTAGGTAGGTTTCATACCAACAATGCCGCAGAAAGAAGCAGGAAGTCTGATTGAACCGCCTGTATCAGAACCGAGCGCAAGTGCAGCTTCGCAGGAGGAAACAGACGCTGCTGAACCGCCTGAGGAACCGCCCGGAACTTTATTCAAATTCCAAGGGTTATGAACTTTTTTGAAAGCAGAGTTTTCGTTTGATGAACCCATTGCAAATTCATCAAGATTTGCTTTACCTAGTATCGGAACAAGGTTGCCGAGGAGTTTTTCGGTTACCGTTGCATTGAAAGGCGATACAAAGTTTTCTAAAATCTTGCTTGAAGCAGTAGTTTTTGATCCTTTAAGATTCATATTATCTTTTAAAGCAAGAGGAATACCAGCAAGAAGCGGTAATTCTTCCCCTTTAGCGATTTTCTCATCAACTTTTTTTGCTGTTTCAATTGCAGTTTCTTTTGTAAGAGAATTAAACGCCCCGAGTTTTCCATCGAGTTCCGTAATTCTTTCAAAAGCCGCATTTGTCAATTCAACAGCGGAAACTTCTTTATTCTTCAAGGCTTTGCTTTGTTCGGCAGCCGATTTTTTCAAAAGCTCGTTCATAGTATCTCCTTAGCTAGTCATTCCATAATCCCGCAGCGGGGCTTATGCAAAAATTTTAGAATAAACATAGGAAATAAGCAAGAGAAGATGTTATGTGGAAAAGTGAGGGGGGAAAAAAGTTAGGACGAATAAAGTGACATGTGAAGATTGATGAGTGAAGGTTTCTCCTCTCTCTTAAAGAAAAGATTAGTTATTTCCGTTACACATGAGACAACGGGGAGATTTTTTATTGCTTCATTGCGGGCTACGACTCGGAATCGCATAGTAGTTGCCTTCGACGATAATACGATTCCGCATAGCTTGAAAAACTTAATTTCAGCTCACGCTTCAATCTGTTTTTCTAAGCTTACGGAATGACACTTACTTTACTACCACTCACCCCAGCCCCTCTCCACAGGGAGAGAAAAATGTGTCATTGCGAGGCGTTAGCCGAAGCAATCCAGCCTTTTATGTGAATGGTGAGTAGTGAATGGCTCAACAAAAATTAGTCCCTTCACTCTTCACTCATTACTCTTCATATTCCAAAAGCTGGATTCTTTCGGGCTGAAGCCCTCAGAATGACGTAAAATTCCACAGTGTCTTAGTTGGGCATACTTGCCCAACTAAGATACTCTTCCATCTTTTTTGATTACTCACGCCTTACCTCTTCATAGACCTGCTTATTTGAGAATGGATTTTGTTTGCTTTATAAAGATATTCCGTCAAGATTGCATAGTTCTGTGAAGCCTCACGATACGGCGCTTTTATTTTCATTAATTCATCAACATTCTTATTAATATTCGCCAGAGATTCAAGGGAATCACTCATTTCCATAAGTGAATTAAATTTTCTTGAAATCTTAGCCAAAATGTATCGCTTAATAAACACAATGGCTCTGTCAACCGCAGGAAAAGTCCTTTTATGAACTTTGGGCAAATTATCAGATAAAGCCGCTCCCTCCAATATCTTTGAATCAAATTCATTAATTTTATGAGGGTTTGCAGTAAGCTTTGACAGCGCATCTATCTGCTTATTCAGCGATTTTACCGCTTCTATATTGGTGATTGTTCCGAATTTTTTATTTCCCATAGTCTCTTATTCACATAATAAAGCATAAACAAAAAATTTTTTTCCTGCAAATACAGTAAAAATATGAGCTAAATTAGGAGTTTTTCTTATAATATAATTATATGTATGACTATGAACTTGAAGACGAAGATAAAGAACTAAAAAAAGTCGGGCTTGAACTAATGTTTATGACGCCTGAAAAGTGTTCATCAGAAAAAGGGATAACAGCCGTAGAACTCGCGAAACTGGTAGATTTACCCGTTGAAACAGTTAAGAAAAAACTGCAAATTCTGAAGGATGAAGGAATCGTACGTGTAATAGGTATCAAACCAAAATATTGGAAGTTTGACAACTACACATTTCAGAGAATGGACGAGGATAATGATATTTTTAAACTTCTCTGCAGCTTTGATGATGTAGATTTCGACAGATATTTCCAGTACTAACTTTACGCTGTAGAAATTTTGCTGCAATTTTATTTTATAATATAATAATTTTATGATTACGAAAACAGAAATCGACAGACTTGCGGCAAAATTTGAGACAGAAGATTTTATAAAAGATGATCCCGTAAGATTCCCGAATAGATTTACCGAAAAAAAAGATATTGAAATCGCAGGATTTATGGCATCGCTTGTTGCATACGGAAGACGCGATGTATTTACCAAAAAACTGGACGCTCTTTTTGAAATCGCACAAAATGAACCATTGAATTTTATACTAAATTTTGAACCCAAAATCCTCGGTGATTTTAATTACCGCTTCGGCAAACCTGAAGACTTTGCGCAAATATTTTCTACTATGCGTGAGCTTTATACAAAAGACGGCGGTTTAGAAGAACTTTTCAAATACGGATATGAAACATCATACGAAAAAAATATGTTTATACCTGTGACTGATTACTTTTATTCCCGCGCAAAAAATCCTAAGCAGGGGTTTTATTTTATGATACCTGATCCGCGAAAAGGCGGCGCCATGAAACGGATGTGCATGTATCTTCGATGGATGGTGAGAAAAGGCCCTGTGGATTTCGGACTCTGGGACTTTATGCCGGCATCGGATTTATATATTCCGCTGGATGTGCATGTCGCAAGAATTTCCCGTGAAATGGGACTTCTCACAAGAAACGCTAACGATTTTAAAGCAGTAAAAGAACTTACTAAAAACTTAAAACAATTTGACCCGCAGGATCCTGCAAAATACGACTTTGCAATGTTTGGCTACGGAGTCAATGAAAAAAACAAAAAGGGATAAACATGGCAAAAATTCCAAAAATTAACACAAGCTACGAAACAATAAAACGTTTACAGAATGACAAATTCTGGTCATACGTAACAGGCGACTATAAAGGATTTAAAAAGGCCTCAAAAGAATACGCAAAAGCCGCGATAAAAGATTTTGAAACAGCAAAGGAAGTACAGCGGAATACGCCGTCTTTAAAAGCGCCGCTATTTTCACAAGTAAGCCTCAACGCACTCAAAGTATGGTTCTTAAACAAATTCAGAATAAAAAGTCCTGAAGAAAAAGAACTAATAAGACTTGCAAAAATAGAACGTGCAAAACAAAAATTAAATAAAACTATTTAAGTTCTCCAAAAGGCTGGATTGCTTCTTCCCTCTCACAAAACGTGACATTTAGTTCACCTTTTGTTCGGCAGAGTGCTCGCAATGACACTTTTACCCTCGCCCCTTGGGGATACAAAGGGAAGCGCTGAGCTGTGCGAAGCGTGTGACCCTGTATTCCTTGTGTTGAGGGCTAAATTTGTTAATGAGCGCGAGCGAATTTACAAATTCGGGTGAGGAGTTTTTGGTTCTCCCTCGCCCCTTGAGGCGGATTTACACTCTGCCGAACAAAACAATCCGGTGAATTGTTTTGTGAGAGGGGACGGAACGAAGTGAGTCCGGATAGCGAACGGATGGAGCCGGCAGAGCGAAAGCTCGTAGGCGACACTCCGTGAGCGTGGAGTAAATCCAAGACAGGAGAGGGAAGAATTTCTTAGCAAACCTCGGTGAGCTTAGAAATTCGGGTGAGGGGTTAAGTAGCGTGAATGGTGAGTTGTTCAATAAAAAATAACTCCTTCACTTCTTTCCACCCTCTCCTGTCCTTCGGACACCCTCTCCCAGCGGGAGAGGGGAAAAAGGTTACCATAAGAACTTCCTCCCTCACGTCATTCCGGACTCCGACCCGGAATCGCATTAGCGTTGCACGCTGCGGTTATGCGATTCCGCATAGCGTGAAAAACTAAATTTCGACTTCCGTCTCAATCTATTTTTCTCACTTCCGGAATGACATGGTTTTGCCGGCTCTTGTTACCCTCACCCAAGCCCTCTCTCAAAGGGAGAGGGAAAAAAGAAGCCTTTCAACCATTCACCCGTTCAACTTTTCAACTAAACTGACCACACACTCCTCACACCTCTCACTCTTCACTTAACAAAAGGCTGGATTGGTTCGCTATCGCTCGCAATGAGGCGTTCACTCCTCGCCCATTTCTTGTCACCCCTCACCCGCCCTTCGGGCACCCTCTCCCTCAAGGGGAGAGGGAAGAAAAGAAAACCGTTCATCCGTTCTGGTTTCAATTATTTTTATTGAACCATTCACCTCTCACCATTCACTCTTCACTTAACAAAAGGCTGGATTGCTTCGCTATCGCTCGCAATGAGGCGTTCACTCCTCGCCCATTTCTTGTCACCCCTCACCCGCCCTTCGGGCACCCTCT
>CALUTK010000052.1 GCA_944323675.1 Candidatus Gastranaerophilales bacterium
AAAAACGCTGAACAGATGTATTTATTTTCTCAACACGCTCCCGCCCTGCTCCCGCTATCGTTTCGAAAACAAATACATCTGTTCTAAACAATAGTATGACAATGTTTAAGAAAAAAAATTATGAGCAGTCTGGATTTGCTAATCCTACAATCCCGATTAATCAGTTAAAAATACGTTTTCCAGTTTCTTTATCAAAAAGATAAATATCTTCTCTTTTTATATTTAATTCAATATCTTTCCCTATGATATAATCCGCAGGAAGTTTGGCACTACATTTGCTGTTTCCGACAGAAAAATATGCAATTTTTTCACTGCCTAAAAGTTCAGTCATATCCACCGGAACTGTTAATCTTATGTCACCATCTGAACGCATTTTTTCAGGTCTTACTCCTGCAATTTTTCCTGCAAATTCAGACGCCAGAAATTCTCCTTCTATAAAATTCATCTGAGGCGATCCGACAAATCCTGCAACAAACATATTCTGCGGGTTGTTATAGATTTCTTCCGGCGTATCTACCTGCTGTATAACACCTTTATCCAGAACCACAATTCTATCGCCCATTGTTAAAGCCTCTGTCTGGTCATGAGTTACATAGATAAATGTTGTCTGAAGTTTTTCGTGGAGTTTTTTTATTTCTGAACGCATCTGTACGCGGAGTTTTGCATCAAGGTTTGAAAGCGGTTCATCCATAAGAAAAACCTTCGGATTTCTGACAATTGCACGACCTAAAGCAACCCTTTGCCTCTGTCCGCCTGATAATTGTTTCGGACGTCTGTCAAGATATTCTGTTAAATCAAGAATTTTGGCGGCTTCCAGAACCTTTTTTTCAATCTCGTCTTTCGGAACTTTCCTCATTTTGAGTCCGAACGCAATATTTTCACGCACTGTCATATGCGGATAAAGCGCATAACTCTGGAATACAAACGCAATATCTCTGTCTTTCGGCGGAATATTGTTAACTTTTTTATCTCCGATTAAAATTTCCCCGCCTGTAATCTCTTCCAAACCGGCTATCATTCTTAAAATTGTTGATTTCCCGCAGCCCGAGGCACCTACCAGAACTATAAATTCCTTGTCTTTTATTTCCAGATCAATATTATCTATAACAACTTTCTTGTCATAGATTTTTCTTACATTTCTTAATGTTACGTTACTCATCCTGTTTTACTGCTCCCTTTTCAACAGGCAATATCACGTTGAATACCGTTCCTTTCATAACCTCAGTTGCAAGCCATATCGAGCCGTTTAGATGTTTTACAAGTTCTTTGGCCGTTCCGAGTGAAAATGAACGTACTATATTCTTCTTATTTACTTTATCTGCCTGAGTATACGGCTCAAATATTCCATCAATTTCGTTTTCCTGAAGTCCGATACCGTTATCTATTATGGAAATTTGGATATAAGACTCATCCGTAGCATTCTTGATTAAGGTGACTCCGGTTTTTTCCACAAATTCAAGTTCCGGCGTGCATAATTCTATTGAAATAGAACCGGTTTCAGTTAAATTTATAGAAAGTTCAATAATATTCTGGAGAATTGTTTTGACAGCATTTTCATCACTGTAAATGGTTTTAGTTTTAAGCTGCTCATCAACAATATTAATTGTAAGATTTTTATTCCTTAGGCTTCCTTCATTGTGTTTTAGCACATTTTGAACAAGATTTACTATATCAAACGTAAGATAGGAACTTTCATTTAACGACGCCTCAACATTAGTAAATTCAAAGAATTTATCCATGAAATACATTAATTCAGAAGCATTTTTATGAATAATTTTAACATATTTTTGCTGTTTCGAATTGATATCACCACCCAAACCGTCTGTGAGCGCTGTTGAAAAACCAAGAATTGACTGGACAGGAGATTTGAACTCATGCGAAAGTTTTGCGAGCATAAGGTTTTTGTCTCTATTAAGCCTTCCTGTTTTTTCAGCATTAACCAAAACATTAGTCATAGCTGTTACATCACGGACTGTAATTATATATGCATCATCTAATAAGGTTGCGTTCAATTCTATAAAGAATTCGCCTGATTCTGTCATTGCACCGGCAATTATCGGCACATCCTTTTTAGAGGATTTTTCGGCAAGTTCAAGTCCGTTGTTGACTATATCATTAAATTGTGTGCCTTTCAGCGACTCTTTTGTTAATTCAAAAAGCCGCATAGCTTTTTCATTTATCCATATGATTTTTCCGGTACGTTCTTTCACCACGAAAACCGCATCCGGCAAATATTCCAGAGTTTCTTTAGGATTTATGTTGCAGAATAAATTAGTTAATTTCATATATTGCATTACTTCCTTTTATAGTATATACTAAATAATAACATAAAAAATTACGGGAGAGAGTTATTTATTAATTTTTGTAATTTTTTTTGTGCAAAATAGCAAAAAAATATATTTTGGTGTTTTAAAACTTTAAACGGATTAAAGAGAAAACAAAAGGACGGTTAAGAAATCGTTCGAAAGAAAGAAGGATGCCAATATGAGAGAAATTCAAAACAACACCGGAGTTCCATTTTCTCCAAAAACTGATTTGAAAACAGAAACCCCTAAAGCACCTGAAGTTAAATCTGAAGTCCAGGAAGCGCCTAAGGGGACAGAAGATCTTTCTAAATCTCCTTCCGCAATAAGCGGCAGATCTCTTGTGACGGGTTCCGATAACATTGAAAACGATGTAAAAACAATGCTTGAAAACCCTGAAGCAGTAGCAAAAGCAAATGAAGTCTTTGATGCAGCAGAAGCAAACTATAGAAATCAAGGCGTTGAAAACCCTTACGAAAAAGCTGCAGCGTTAACTGAAGCCTTCAGAAAAGAATTTATTGCGAGATAAAAAATATACATTTTATTCTTTTAATGAATTGTCACTTTTTAAAAAGTCGACTAACCCTTTGAGACCCAATTTATAACCGTCAAAACCGAATCCGCTTATTTGTGCCATACAAACAGGCGCAATGAGTGATGAGTGCCGGAAATCTTCTCTTGCATGGATATTTGTCATGTGAACTTCCACCGTCGGAATATTCACAGCAGCTATAGCATCTCTTATTGCAACGCTTGTGTGAGTGTAAGCGCCAGGATTTATAACTATTCCGGCAGCATTATTGTATGCGGAATGTATCTTTTCCACGATTTCACCTTCGTGGTTGCTCTGGAACATCTCGACATCAACACCCAATTCAAAGGAGAAGGCGTATAAGATTTTTTCTAAATCCTTCAATGTCATGGCTCCATACTTTTCAGGCTCCCGAATTCCAAGCATATTCATATTTACGCCGTTTATTACAAAAATTTTCATAAAATTCTCCTACACTTATTATATTATAAAATCAAGTAATTGTAAATTTTTATTAAATTTTTAATTACATGTGTAACATGTTTTTCATGCTTGCTTTATCATGCATGTACAACTATCCCCAAATCTCCTCCCAAGATTATTGTTTAAGCTATACTGAAAAAAAGGTATGGCTTTTCTTTTATATAAAAGAGACAGATGTCTCACATCAAGAGGTTGACTTAACTGAAAAAATGACTAAAATATTATGTATAGGGAATGAGGGTTATATGCGTTTAGTAGAAAAACTAAAAGAATTTGAAAATCAATATATGTTTATCCGTTGGGCAACAGGCGGCGAGTATGGCAAGCTCGTTTATGCCGGAGATGATTTCATTGAATTCGACGTAATTAATGTTGATACAATGGAATACAGTGAAACTGTGCTTATACATAGCCCGTTAATCTTGGAAGTCTGCATAGGCGGCTCTGACGTCGCAAGAATTCTTGCCGAGATGTCGTCTAAGATTTCTATGGAGTAAGGGCGTCTTCTCTATGATTTTTGCAGTCAGCACGCACTGCACATCACCTCGTACTTGCGAGTTTGTTAACTTTTTATTGCCATGAATTTTAAGATTCTTGTCCTCCCCTTGAGGGAGGACCGAAATCTTTGATTTCGAGGAGGAGTCACAATGAAATGTTTTCCCCCGTGCTTACGGGGGATACAAAGGGGGCAGACGAGGAACGAGCCTTGCGGCCATTTATGCCTTGTGCTGAGAGAAGAATTTGTTAACGAGAGGATGCAAATTTACAAATTCAGGGACTAATAGGAATCTTTAGTCATTCCGGAAGCGCAGAAAAATAGATTGAAGCAAATGCTGAAATCTTGTTTTTCAATCTATGCAGAATCGCAAAATCCTTAAGCTCAATAAAGCCAAACAAATGATGGATTTTAGGTTTGGACTTTTGTTTATTTTATATATTAAAGCTTTTTCTTGCGCCCTCTTCGTGGTAGAAACCTCCGCCGCAGATAGTTTCAATTACTTTCAGTACAAATTCGCGCGGGGCATCAACCTGATTGATGTCAATTTCTTTATTTCCGAGGTGGCGGATTTTTAGAATACAGCGCTGGCTTCCTTCTGCCGGAATAAAGAGTGACGCAACTTCGTTATCAAGAAGTCTTACCATTTCTTCATCATGGTCTTTTACGCCTGTCATAAGCTCGTTGTAGTTACCTCTGATTGCCATAATTCTGCCGGAAAACATGTGATTGCCGTTTTCTCGATAGAGAGCCTGCGGCTGGAAGTTGCAGCGGGTCGTAAAACTAATTTTATGCCAGAGTATATTAATAATTACGACAGATTTTTGCGGGTCAAAATCAACGTAAATATTTTGTGTAGTAACCCCACGGGAAGAAAACGCTTCCTTTAGAATTTCCGCAACTTCCTGAAGGTTATCAATCATACGGGTAAAAATTTCGTTTGTATTAAAGGTTGCGTGTTGATAATCAAGAAACTGCTTATACATGTGAGTAGAAACCAGACCGACTCTTTCCATAATAAGGGCTGATTTTCTTGACGCTGTTTCTGAATTATCAAAGCTTTCGTAATTATTTAGCAATTTATAACCCGTCCTATTTTACAATCATGTAATAATAAACATGAAATTATGTAAACATTATAGGAATTTTTTTTACAAAAGTGAATACTTAGTTTTGAGGATTTGTTTTTTTTAAATTTAAAGTAGAACTTGAATACAAAAAATATGTAATTGGAAAAAATTTTACCCCTCTCCCGCAAGGGGAGAGGATTAAAAATATCTTCCGATAAAATATATTATGTTTTTCAACTTACCGTTTATATATTATTTTTTCACATAAAAAAAATAATACCCTCAATCCGGGTATTATCTTTTATTTTTATAAGGGATTTTTCCTTATATCGTGACCTATTCAATATCAAGGTCTTCAGTGGCTTGAAGCTGTTTTTTCTTTAAATTATGCATCACTGCATCGACAAGTAGCTCATAAGATTTCATATTCTCAATATTCGGGAATTCTTCTTTGAGCTGTTCTCTGACCATTGCTTCCAGCCTGCGTTCGTCAGAATTTGTTTGAATATCCTCAACTCCGCTAATCATTTTTATGTATTCAGGCGACGATTTATCAATGCCGCTTTTTGAAAAATGCAGCCAGCGCAACTTCGGGCTGATTGATTCATTCAGCTTTTTAACTATTTTTAAGTTTTTCAATCGGTCTAACATAATTACCTCTACATTTTTGATTATTGGATTTGTTTTAACCTTCTTGTACTATTTTAAAGTATCCTCAAAAAAATAATTTACTTTTTAAAGTGAATTGTTTAGAATTTGTTACAATGCGTGGAAACCCGCATTACAACTTACTAAAATCTGTCAGCCTTTCATATTTTTTCTTTAACATTGTTAATAATGCAAGGCGGTTTTCCTTAACCTTCTCATCCTTATCCATGACAAGAACATCTTCAAAGAACTTGGCAACAACAGGATTCATCAAAATCAACTGATCCAAATATTCCGCATAACTAACGCTTTCATCAACATTCTGAATTTCTCTAAAGAGCATGCCCTCTGACGCTTCTTTAAATAAATCTTTATTAACCGGGGATTTTGCATCCTCTTTTAATATCCTGATAACCCTGTTTGCACATTCCAATAAATCCGGATTGTTAAGAGTTGAAACTACTTTAACGCGTTCAATGTAGTCCGCAAGATTTTCCATCGGGTTTTTATTTGAAGCACAAGCCTCAAGAACATTTTTATTATATTTATCGCCTAAGAAAATTATCAATCTCTGGACAAAGAAATCGTTGATTTCCTGCGGACACTGCGCCGGAACGAGTCTTGCAACATTTTTCTTCACTGAATCCGCTAACTTTTGAAGTGCATTTTTATTTTCGGAAGTTTCAATTGAAACAGGTAAAAGAAGCATATCTTTTTTGATTAAGTCTGCAACATTTATCTTCAAATTGTTATCAAGAATTGTTCTTATAATACCTAAAGCTGCGCGGCGTACACCGAGCGGATCAGAAGATCCCGTAGGTTTTTTGCCGTCAGCAAACACTGCACAGATTGTATCAACTTTATCTGCAATCCCGACTATCTGACCTTCTATGCCTTTGGCTGTTTCGCTTTCTGCATTTAGCGGGAAGTAGTGCTCTTTAATACCTTCCACGACTTTTTCGTTTTCACCTGAAACTCTTGCATAGTCTGAGCCGATATACCCTTGAAGTTCCGTAAATTCAAACACAAGCTGAGTAACCAAATCTGCCTTACAAAGAAGTGCAGTTCTTTCAATATCAGCAGACGGAACATTCAATTCTTTTGCGATATCTTTTGAAAGTGAAATAATTCTCTTTGTTTTGTCGTAAACTGATCCCATGCCTTTCTGGAAGGTTACGCCTTTTAATTCT
This sequence comes from Candidatus Gastranaerophilales bacterium, assembly GCA_944323675.1. Taxonomy (GTDB): domain Bacteria; phylum Cyanobacteriota; class Vampirovibrionia; order Gastranaerophilales; family Gastranaerophilaceae; genus Scatousia. The sequence goes on from CALUTK010000052.1 coordinate 6,723, forward strand.
TCCACGTAATCTGCAAGAGGTTTTTTGGTATCTTCGTTAAAGAAGAATACGGCATCATCAAGACGGGCCTTAATTACACGGACATTACCGGCTTTGATGTTTGCAAATTCATCGCCGATATAGTTTGTCATTGTAATAAATTTATTTATTAATTTGCCGTCTTTATAAAGTGCAAAATATCTCTGGTGAACTGCCATAACAGTCACAACCAGTTCTTCCGGAAGCTTTAAGTATTCTTCCGAGAATTCACACGTAACCGGAACAGGATATTCTGTAATGAACGTAACTTCATCCAGCAAATCATCGGTATAATAAGGTTCAGCCCCGAGTTTTGCGGCTTCTTCTTTTGCTTTTTCAACAATAATTTGTTTTCTTTCGTTCTGGTCAACTATAACGCAGCAGTTGCGCATAATTTCAACATAATCATCCGGATGTCCTATGATTACGTTTTGCTGTGCAAACCTGTGACCGCGTGAAACATTTGAGGATTCTTTATCAATAATTTTTATTTTTACTTCTTCTCTATCAAGAATTGAAACAACCCATTTTATAGGGCGGGAGAATTTCTGGTCATTGTAGCCCCATCTCATAAAGTGAGCGCCTTGAAGTTTAGAGAAAATAACAGGTACGTTCTCCTGAAGAAGTTCAACAATAGATTTGCCTTTAACAACGATTTTTGCATGAACGTAATTATCTTCAACGTACAAATCCTCTGGATTAACACCGTTTTTCTTAGCAAACCCTTCGCCTGCCTTTGTAAGGTTTCCGTTTTCATCATAGGCAATCTTTGCAATAGGGCCTTTTACTATTTTTGTTTCGTCATCACTTTTTTCTACAAGTCCGCTCACAAGAACGGCTAAACGTCTCGGAGTTGCATATACATCAACTTTTTCAAACCCGATTTTATTGTTATTTAAAAAACTTTCAAATCCGCTATGAAGCTGTTCAATTGCCTGCGGAATAAACCTATACGGTAATTCTTCTGTTCCTACTTCTAATAAATATTTACTCATGTCTCACCTGTTTTTCTCTCAATATAAGAAGATTATAGTTAAAGCACAACAGTATGTAAAGCGAATTTTAAAAATATAAAATCTTGATTATATATGTGACTTTGTGTATAATATTCACATAGGTTAGTAAGGAGAGGTAAACAATGGGATATAAAATATTATCAAAAAAAGAAATTTGTCCGAACCAGTATGAAATAACAATTGATGCGCCATACGTTGTAAGAAACGCAAAAGCAGGACAGTTTATAATTTTCAGAGCCGACAAAAACAGTGAAAGAGTTCCGCTCACAATTGCTGATGTTAATAAAGAAACAGGAGCTTTGACATTAGTATTTATGGCTGTCGGATATTCAACAAAAAAATTAGCAGCTCTCGGTGTTGGCGATGAAATTGCAGATATTGTAGGACCTCTCGGAAAACCTACCCATATAAAAAAATACGGAACGGTTGTTTGTCTTGCAGGAGGCTACGGTGCCGCTCCATGTTATTTGATTGCTAAAGCATTTAAAGAAGCCGGCAATAAGGTTTACATGATTATGGGCGCAAGAAATAAAGACCTTATTTTCTGGGCAGACAAAATGAAAGACGCCTGCACAGAATTATTTATTACAACCGACGACGGTTCACTGGGCGAAAAAGGTTTCGTCACTCAGGTAATGGAAAGATTAATGAAACAGGAAAAAATAGATTATGCCATTGCCGTGGGACCTATGCCTATGATGAGAGCTGTTGCGGAACTCACAAGAGATAAAGGTATTTATACGGAAGCCAGCATGAACCCGATTATGGTTGACGGTACAGGGATGTGCGGCGCCTGCCGTGTAACTGTCGGCGGAGAAGTTAAATTTGCCTGCGTTGACGGCCCTGATTTTGATGCCCATAAAATTGATTTTGATGAAGTTATTAACCGAACTAAAATCTATAAAGATCAGGAAAGAAAACGCGACGAAAATTGCAACCTTTTAAAACAAGCAGCAGAAATCAGCAAGTAGCAGGAGATTACGAATATGGCAGAAATTAAAGAAATACCGTTTTGTCCGCTTATGAGCGTAGGACAGAATGTTGACATGGTTTGTACTCAGGAAAGATGTGCATGGTATATGCCTAATGTAAAAAAATGCTCGGTGTACTTGATTGCATACAATGCATTAATTGAAGCAAACGCCAGACAGGCTGCTGCTAAAAAACAGGGCTAGACAAGGCACAATAATCCTGTAAACAGAATTTCGGATACAGGTAATTACGCAGCCGTAATTACCTGCGGAAATTTTTCTCTTACATCGTAACTATTGAGAGGGTTAAATGAAAATCGTTTTATGCATAAAACAGGTTCCTGATACATCAGACATTAAATGGACTGAGAATAATACAATCCAGAGAGAAGGTCTTGAAAGTATCATGAACCCTTATGATGTCTATGCAATGGAAGCCGCGCTGAAATTAAAAAATATTACAGAAGCTACAGAGATAACCGCTCTCACAATGGGGCCTTTACAGGCTGTTGAAATGCTAAAAAAAGCTATTGCTGCCGGTGTGGATAAAGGAATTTTATTAAGCGATAAAAAATTTGCCGCCGCGGACACTTACGCAACCGGAAAAACTATCGGAACAGCGATAAGACAAAAGCTTTCAGACTTTGATTTAATCATCTGCGGACAGTTTGCAATCGACGGGGATACCGCGCAAACCGGCCCCAGTATTGCAAATACCTTAAATATTCCGCAGGTTACTTATGTTCAGGAAATTATATCTTGTAAAAACGGAGAATTGGAAGTCCGCCGGGAGCTTGACGACGGAACAGAAATTGTCAAAGTTAAACTTCCGGCATTAATCTGTGTATTAAAAGATTACTTTGAGCCGACAAGAGCAAAAATTAACGGAATTATAAAAGCCCAGAATTCCGAAATTACAACTTACGGTTTAGAAGATTTGGAACTTTCAGCAGAAGAGGTAGGATTGCGGGGCTCGCCGACTTATGTAAGCAGAGCCTTCCGCCCTGAACCGAAAAACACGGAATGTGTTTTTGTCAACTCGGCAGAAGAGCTTGCGGAAAAAATCAACATCTGCAAAGGAGGTGGAAATGACTAAAGGAATCCTTATCTATGCAGAGGTTACAAGAGATAATTATATCCACACGGTATTTTTTGAACTTGCAAATAAAGCGCAGGAACTTGCAGCTAAACTCGGCGAGACGGAAGTTAACGCACTTTTAATTTCGAAAAAAGGGCTTGCCGAGGATTATAGAGAAGCCTTTATAAACAGCGGAATTTCAAAGATTTACGTGTGCGAAGATGAAAGATTTGAGACATATTATACAGAATCTTTTGCAAAAGCTGCAGTTGATGTAATAAATGAAATTAAGCCTGAAATTCTCCTTATCGGCGCGACAAATCAGGGGCGGGATATTGCGCCGAGGATATCAACCGCGCTTCACACAGGTTTAACCGCAGACTGTACAGGGCTTGATATTAACGAAAAAGGACAGCTTGCCGCAACCCGTCCGACCTTCGGCGGGCAATTAATGGCAACGATTTTATGCAAAAATATGCCGCAAATGGCAACTGTCAGACCAAAAGTCTTTAAGCCGGCTGAAAACGATAATATTAAACCCGCAGACATAATTTATAAAACTGTAAATTTTGATGGCATAGAAAAGAAAGTTCAGCTTCTGGAATTTCATAAAAAACTAATGACTGAAATAAATGAACTGGATAGTGCAGAAATTATTGTTGCGGGCGGCAGAGGAATGAAAAACACTGAAGGCTTCAAGCTTTTAAAAGAATTTGCGGATAAAATCGGTGCTGCAGTCGGGGCAAGCAGAGTGGCTGTAGAAATGGGGCTTGCGACGCATGAAATGCAGGTAGGGCAAACCGGAAAAACAGTCACCCCGAAACTCTACATTGCCTGCGGAATTTCAGGCGCCATCCAGCACACAATAGGAATGGATAAATCCGAAAAAATTATTGCAATAAATAAAGACGCGAAAGCTCCTATATTTGAAATTGCAGACTACGGGCTGGTCGGCGATGTCTTTGAAATTCTGCCGCAATTGATTAAACAGTTTTAATTATAAATTTATGCTACAATTAAATTCAAGAGGAACTTATGGTTTTAGAAAACAAACTAGGTATTACTGAATCGTCAGAACTTGCCAGAGTTGAAGAAAAACTCAGCAAAAAAAAAGCTCTTGAATTATTTGAAAAAGGTATTCTTGATACTCTTGAACCGGGAAAATTCCTTTCGTTATCAAAAATCCATAAATATCTTTTTGATGAAATATATGAATTCGCAGGGGAAATAAGAACAGTAAATATTGCAAAAGGAAATTTTCGTTTTGCACCTGTAATGTATCTGGAACCGGCACTAAAACATATTGACAATATGCCTCAGTCAACGTTTGAAGAAATCATTGAAAAATACGTAGAAATGAATGTTGCACATCCTTTCCGCGAAGGAAACGGACGCAGTGCCAGAATTTGGCTGGATTTAATTCTGAAAAAAGAAATCGGAAAAGTTGTGGACTGGAGTAAAGTAGATAAGGAAGATTACCTTCTTGCTATGGAACGCAGCCCGATAAAAAGCGTTGAAATAAAAGAACTGTTGCGAAATGCACTGACTTCCGATATTAATGGCAGAGAACTTTATATGAAAGGTATTGACGCCAGCTACAATTATGAAGGCTATTTCAACTATAAAATAAATGAATTGAACTAATTGCTACAGGATATTAATCTATCAGTTATTTAAATTATTTTTCTTGTTTGTGCTAAAATAAATCAGTAAATGACCTTTTGTCTGCCGGAACTTTTTCAGGGGACAAAATAAAAGAATTAAGAGAGGATATGTAATGAATAAAGTTGTAGTCGGTGCCCAGTGGGGCGATGAAGGAAAGGCTAAAATTACGGATTTACTTGCACAGGATGCTGATTTAATTATCCGCTATCAGGGCGGCTGTAATGCAGGGCATACTGTTGTTGCACATAATAAAACGTTTAAATTTCACTTAATCCCGTCAGGAATTTTGTACGGCAATAAAACATGCTTTATCGGAGCCGGAACCGTCATTCTGCCGGAAGCTTTTGAAAGAGAAGTAAAAGAACTCATTGAACAGGGGATTGATGTTTCAGGATTGAAAGTCAGTCCGCTCGCGTCAATCACAATGCCTTACCACACAGAAGTTGACGGCTACAGCGAAGATAATGCGAAAAAAGGCAAAATCGGCACAACTAAAAAGGGAATAGGCCCTACTTACACCGATAAAATGGCACGTATAGGGTTAAAAATTGAAGATTTGTATTCCCCTGAAGCCTTGAGCGAAAAACTCGACGTTATTTTGCCATTAAAAAATAAGACATTAGAAAAAGTTTACGGTCTCCAGCCATACACAAAAGACTGCATACTTGCCCTCTGCGAAAAATACGCAGAAATTTTCAGACCATACGTATGCTTTGACTGGCAGAAAATGCTGAATGCCTCAAAGAAAAAACAGGTGCTTTTTGAAGGTGCACAGGGGGTAATGCTTGATGTTGATTACGGAACTTACCCTTTTGTAACTTCATCAAACCCTATAGGCGGGGGCGCTGCAACAGGTTCAGGCTTTGGGCCAAAAATGATTGATGAAGTTATCGGTGTTGCAAAGGCTTACGTAACCCGCGTCGGGGAAGGCCCTTTTGTGACTGAATTGACCGACTCAACAGGCGACAAAATCCGCGAAATCGGACATGAATTCGGGGTTACAACAGGACGTCCGAGAAGATGCGGCTGGTTTGATGCCGTAACAATGAAATATGCAGTGCTTGTCGGCGGTCTGACATCTGTTGCATTAACTAAAATCGACGTATTTGATACATTTGATGAGATTAAGGTGTGCACAGCCTACAAAGACACCCGCGACGGAAAGATTTACACATCCTATCCAACAGATGTATTTATTCATAAATACTTAGAACCTATCTATGAAACACATAAAGGCTGGGGTGAGGATATTACCGGAATAAGAGATTACGAAAAACTCCCTGAAAACTGTAAAAAATATCTGATGAGACTGGAAGAACTTCTTGAAGTCCCTATTTCTATCGTGAGTGTCGGCCCTGACAGACAACAAACTATTTTCAGAAGATAGGATGCCGCTTTCAGGTTTGGCATAGCGTGACTGGCTGCAAACGCTTCCTGAATGACGGGTTTTGGCAGAAACTTTTTTACCCTCACCTCATTCCTCAGATAGATGGAATGTTGTGTCATTGCGACGTGTTAGCCGAAGCAATCCAGTTTTTTAATGAAGGGTGAAAAGTGAGCGGTAAGGGGTTCAATAATAATAACGTCCTTCACTCATCACATATCACTCTTAACTTTTCTAAAAGCTGGATTCTTTCAGGCTTCGCCCTCAGAATGACGTAAAATTTTCATTCCTAAGGGAGGCTTTTATGGCGCCTTCTTATAAAAGGAGTCTGGGAAACAACTTACATAAGCAGTAGTATTTATTTTCGAAACGATAGCGGGAGCAGAGCGGGAGCGTGTTGAGAAAATATATACTACTGCTTTTTACAC
>CALUTK010000053.1 GCA_944323675.1 Candidatus Gastranaerophilales bacterium
CCCTCTCACAAAACAATTCACCGGATTGTTTTGTTCGGCAGAGTGTAAATCCGCCTCAAGGGGCGAGGGTAAATTAGCACAAGCAAACAAAGTCGCAAGGCTCGTTCCTCGCCAGCTTCCTTTGTATTCCTCAAGGGATGAGGGTGTAAATCAGAAATCCGCCCTTATTTTCCATTTGCTACTTAAAAATTAAATATTAAAAAAGCTCCCGATTTCTCAGGAGCTTTTCCGTTTTTATTTTGTATTGAACTAACCTTTTGCTGAAACGCCGGATTTTTCAATAATTTCTTTTTCAATATTCGGAGGAACCTGTTCATAGTGATCAAATTCCATAGAGAATGTGCCGCGGCCCTGAGTGTTACTTCTCAAGTCTGTAGCATAACCGAACATATTTGCAAGCGGAACTATTGCTCTGATAATAACGTTGCCCGTATTACCCTGCGGTTCCTGACCTTCAATACGTCCGCGTCTTCTTGAAATATCACCGATAATCGTTCCTGTAAATTCATCAGGAATTTCGATTTCAACCTTCATCATCGGTTCAAGGATGCAAGGCTGTGCTTTGCGGCAGCCTTCTTTGATTGCCATAGAACCTGCGATTTTGAACGCCATTTCTGAAGAGTCAACTTCGTGGTAAGAACCGTCATAAAGTTCAACCTTAACGTCAATCATCGGGAACCCTGCTAAGATACCGCCTTCAAGCGCTTCTTCCATACCTTTTCTTGCAGGTTCAATGTATTCTTTAGGTATAGCACCGCCCACGATTTTGTTTTCAAAGACAAATCCCGCATTTTCTTCTGCCGGAGAAATCTTAACTTTAACGTGCCCGTACTGACCTTTACCACCTGATTGACGGATGAATTTAGAATCCTGATCAGCGTTGCCGCGGATAGTTTCACGGTATGCAACCTGAGGTTTACCGATGTTCGCTTCAACTTTGAATTCTCTCAACATACGGTCAACGATAATGTCAAGGTGGAGTTCGCCCATACCGGAAATGATTGTCTGACCTGTTTCTGTATCAGATTTAACACGGAATGACGGATCTTCTTCTGCCAGTTTTTGAAGTGCGATACCCATTTTATCCTGATCTGCTTTTGTTTTCGGCTCAATTGCAACCGAAATAACCGGTTCTGGGAATGTCATTTTTTCTAGGATAATAGGTGCTTTTTCATCACAGAGAGTGTCGCCTGTAGTTGTATCTTTCAAACCAACTGCAGCACAGATGTCGCCTGCGTAAACTTCCTGTTCTTCAAGTCTCTGGTCTGCATACATACGAACCAAACGCGCAATACGTTCTTTTTTACCGTTTGTTGCATTGAGAACGTAAGAACCGGATGTAATTACACCTGAATAAACTCTTAAGAATGTCAAACGACCTACATAAGGGTCTGTCATAACTTTGAATGCAAGTGCTGAGAACGGTTCTGAATCAGATGAATGTCTTTGAGTTTTAGTTCCGTCTTCAAGTTCGCCTTCAATAGCTTTTACGTCAACAGGTGACGGCATATAGTAAACAACGTTATCAAGAAGAAGCTGAACACCTTTGTTTTTGAAAGCAGTTCCGCAGCAAACCGGAACAATTTTGTTTTCGCAAACAGCTTTTCTTAAGCCTGCTCTCAATTCATCAACGGTAATTGATTCAGGATCTTCAAAGAATTTTTCCATCAAAGTGTCATCTTCGGAAGCAATAGCTTCAACCATTGCATCTCTGTATTCTTTAGCTTTATCAGCCAATTCAGCAGGGATTGCTTCTTCTCTGATATCTGTACCCAAATCGTTAGTATAGATTTCGGCTTTCATAGTCATAAGGTCGATAAGACCTGTAAATTTATCTTCAGCGCCGATAGGAAGCTGAATAGGAACAGCATTAGCACCTAATCTAGTTTTAATTTGACTAACTACTCTATAGAAGTCAGCACCTGTTCTATCCATTTTGTTAACGAAAACCATACGCGGAACTTCATATCTGTTAGCCTGTCTCCAGACAGTTTCTGATTGAGATTGAACACCGCCTACAGCACAGAATACTGCGACAACACCGTCTAATACACGCAAAGAACGTTCAACTTCAATAGTAAAGTCAACGTGCCCCGGGGTATCAATAATGTTAATCTGGTGCCCTTTCCATTCAGCTGTAACTGCTGCTGATTGAATTGTAATACCTCTTTCACGTTCCTGTTCCATAAAGTCGGTTACAGCTGCACCGTCGTGAACTTCACCGATTTTATGTGTTTTACCTGTGTAGAACAAGATACGCTCAGTAGTTGTGGTTTTACCGGCATCAATGTGTGCGGCAATACCAATGTTTCTGATTTTTTCTAATGGAGTTTTTCTTGCCATTTTGTTTTTCCTTTTTTATATATTTGTGTACTTTCTGCTATTTACATTTAGCCTCATTAAAATTATCTCATAAACAAGTTTATTTTCAACAAAATACATTAAGTTCTTTAAGTTTTTGTAGTATAATGGAAACTGTTTATAGGAGAGGTTTTATGAATAAAATCGAAATTTACACAACAGCACTTTGTCCTTTTTGTGTGAAGGCAAAAAAACTTTTACAAATGCTGAAGCTTAATTACACAGAACACAATGTTGAAAATTCTTTTGATGAAATGTGTGATGAAATAGGCAAAAGATTTAACCGTTCAATATCAACAGTGCCGCAGATAATAATCAATGACAAATACATAGGCGGATATACTGATTTAGAGGCATTGTACAAATCAGGAGAACTTGAAAATTATCTAACGTGAGAAGTGAGAGGTGAGGAGTGAAGGGGTTCAATAAAAAATTAGTCACTTCACTCTTCACAATCTAAAGGCTGGATTGCTTCGGCGAAAGCCTCGCAATGACGTATCATTCTTATGCCTGAACCAAAAGAACGCCTCCCTGACAAACACAGAGAGGCATATGATAACCTACACTACTTACCGCAGCATGAGCTGCTTCACCTTTTAACAAATTGAGGAATTACTAAAAATGAAATTTTTGTCGTATCAGCGCGATTAAGCGTGATATCTTTTGTTATTCAGCTTTCACCTTTTCGTAAAGCGCTTTTAATGTTTTTTGAATCTTATCACTGTCGCTCCAGCCAAGCCAGTTTGATTTTGCGGCACGCCTTGCCGCCGTAAGTTCAGCATCTACATCAATTCCTTTTTGAAGCGCTCTTAATTCAAGTGCGTTGATAAGAATTGTCGCGATTTCTTCCTTCTGTCCGAATTCGCATTCATCCATCAGGGTTTCTATAAATCCGTCTTCATCAGCTTTATAAGCACCCTGCTGTCCGTAAGTTTTATCCCAGTGTTCCCAGAGTTCAACAACATTATCAGGTGTTACAAAAGCTTCCAGAACGGTTTTCATACCCTGTTCGCCGTCATAATCAGTTCCCGGGCCGTCAATGGCTTTATCAAGCATTAAACAAACCTGATTTAACTGATACTTACTCATTGCTTCTTCCTCTGACAAAGCCGGTTCATTTTTATCAGACTTATCAGACTTGTCAGATTTGTCGGATTTGTCGGATTTGTCTGACTTATCGGACTTATCAGATTTATCAGATTTATCAGATTTATCGGACTTGTCGGACTTGTCCGATTTATCAGCCTCGTCAGCTTCGTCAGCCTCCTCATCATCAGTTTCTTCTGGCAAATTCTTTGCGATTTCGGTTGTTTTATTTGTCAATTCTATGAGTTTTCCGAGAATTGCTTCCAGCTGCTCCATTGTTTTACTTACATCCTGAGTTTGCATTTTTTCTGCAACCTGAGCGACTTTCTTTTCCAGCTTTTCCAGTTCTTTCTTTATATTTTCAAGTTCCTGCTTTTTATCCGCAGGAAGATTTTTTCTGTTAAGAAGAGAATTAATTGTCTGTTTCAAAGCCGTTATATTTCTATTTGCAGTCTGGAGGTTACTTTGAGCTTTTAATTGTTCACCAAACTTATTGCTCTGTTCAACAAAATTTTGAATTGCCTTCATATTTATCATATCAGCCATGCTGTATTGACTAATCGGCTGAGAGAATACCGAAAGGTTATAATTAGCCCAGAACATCGGGTTCAATGCATTCTGTGCCGCATAAGCCACATCCATCGGAACATCTAAATCCTGGTAATTAAATTGAAGTTCATTACCATAGTTTGAAGTCCAAGACCAAGGCTTCAACAAGTTGAATGCATACATATCCGGAATATTAGTAACCCCGTTAAACATAATTCCTTTTAATCTCCTGAATTAATTTTTTAATCCCCTTGTATATATATAAAGTTTTTTGCAGCAGGAAAATTGCATGATTAAAATAGCTCAGCTTAACATTTGTTACAATTGACTTAAAACAGTTATAATATCTTGTTTTGAAAGGTTCGGATTTATTTCTTTTATTGACGTAATACTCTCTGTTGAGACATCTTCGTGGAATATTTTCTCCAGTAATTGACGGTTATAATCATACAAAATGGAGCCGTGCTGTAAGATATATCCTTCTTTTCTGCATTGGGCTGAACCTATAAGCTTTTTACCCTTGTAACACAAATCCGCGCCTGTTGATATAAGCATACAGTAATCAAATTTTGTATTTACGGGTTTTGAACCGCCAAAATCCAGTTCTATACCGAGTTTTGCAAACTTTTCAATAAGAATTTGCGAGATTTCTATATAAGATTTAGTAACATTTTCACCGTGCTTTAGATAAGATACAGGACAGATAAAGCTATATGTAATTTCGTCATCGTGGAGCAAAGCCCGGCCTCCTGTGAGCCTTTTTACCACATCTATATTAGTATCTTTCAGAAACTTTTTGTCTATAAAAGAGTCCTGCTGGTTTCTTCCAAGCGAAATACAGGCAGGACACCAGCCATAGAGTCTGAATATCGGATAAGAAAGTTTTTCAGAAATCGCCAAATCCAGCAGGTCACTGTCTTTTTGCATATTTTCTTTTCCTGTCATAACCTCATAGGGGATGAATTTAATCATTTTTCTTCTTATCTCTTTCCGCAAGCGCTTTTTCAAACTGGGTAAAGACGTCATTCCCGACGAATTGCTCTAAGGCTGCGCGTTTTGCGTTAAAATTTGCGCGTGCCTTATTTAAATCATCAATTGCTGTTCTATAGTATGCGTCTGTAATCAGAATTACTTCTCTGGACTGCTCCTGAGCGTTATCATAATTCTTCTTGCGCTGTTCTGCTACTTTCAAAAGCAAATCAACCATCTTCTTTGCAGTCATATAGTCGTAATAGAGATTAACTGTATTCTGCTGCAAATCTTCAATCTTTCTGATAAGGATAATCATATCAGCATCGGTAACTTTTGTGTATTTATAATTTAGAGCTTTTGTATCCTGTGAAAAAATTCCCAGAATACTGCTTCCCAGAATCGAGCCCGTTGCGAGCATAGGGTTACCCATTCCGGCACCCACGAGGGTTGACATACTTGCAATATTCATCAGAACTTTTTTGACGGATTTTTCGTCAGGTTTGTTTTCATCAGGATTTGCAAGTTTATAGAGTGCAAAACTTATGGTATCGCTTTTAGATGCAGCACCCTGCCATAAAACAGATAAGTCCCCCATCATATCTTTTTCTTCAAGTTCCAGCTCTTTTGATATCTCCATTGACATCTTTTTAATACTTAAATCCGCATAGGTTAACTCTTCATTATTAATATTTTCGCCTTCCGCCTTAACTTCTGTCTTTTCAATTTTCTTTTCAATATTAGGCTTTACTTCAACGTAAGGATTTTCGGGCTTATCCGTAAGCCCAACGCGATATGCCGGAAGCTTCGGCCCCTGAAGCTCCAGATCCTCAAGGGTTATACTAAAGACAGGAGACACCGCAAGAAACATTACAAACGAGAGGGTCAAAAATTTCTTCATTCTTTAGCTCCTCCCTTAAACAAAGTCGTATTATAGTTATACTGGTACATATGCAGGCTGTCAACAACCTTTTTACCCGCAAGACGCTGGAGTTCTATATGGTATTTCTTAGCCAGCTGCATATAGTAAAATTCTTCAAGCGCCATATTATCATACAAAGAGGAAGAAATCGTAATTTCCAGCAAATCATCTCTTTCCAGCGCATTATTATAATTTTTATTATAAAGAAGAAGTTTTGAGCGGGTTTCTTTTAATTGAGTGAGCGCCCCTTTGTAGTTGTAATAGGCATTGATAATTTTATCCTGCAAATTTTCAATCAATCCTGCAAGCTCAATGAGTTCGGTATCAGTAATCGGAATTTCGGTCGGGAGATTTTTCTTGTTAATCAAATTCTGCGCAAGACGGCCTGCGGCAAAAGCGCTGCTTTGTACAAGGTAATCCGCACCTATCATAGAAGGAGCAAAGGAAGCTCCCGCAACAAGTGCGGATAAAGTTTTCGACATAAGAGAGGAATGAATTCTTCTCTGGCTTTCAGGGGTTGCAAGTTTTTTCAGGGCAAATTCTATAACCTGATTATTCTCAACCGTGCCTTTCCAGAGTTTTTCAATATCTTCAAGGTCTTTATCTTTCTGCATTTTGACAAGTTCTTGCATGACCTGAGTGTCATTGAGGATAAGTGAGCTTTTCTTCTCAACATCATTTTTCGGAAGTTCTATTTTTTCAGGCTTTACACCCTCCAGCGAAACCTCGCCTGTTTCCGCCCAAACACACAGCCCGCTCATCATAATCATGAAAATTAAAAGCCATCTCATATCAAAGTTATACCACAACCAAAATAATAAATCCAATGATGGATAAGCTTATAAATCCTTGGATTGTTCTATACAAACAGAAAAAAAAGTAGAATTAAAAGAGTAAAGAGAGGATAAATGGCGATAAAACGGGTAAAACCAAATATTACACAGGAAAAAGCCGGAGACAAGGTAGATTTCTGCATGCTTGCGGATGTCCTGAGACAGAAAAATTCCTATCAGGAAGCTGCAGCTCATTACCTTAACGCTATTTTAATCAACCGCAACGATGAAAACTCTTACTACGGGCTGGGCTTATGTTATAAGGCGCTTGAAAATTACGCAAAAGCCATAAAATATCTTGAAAAAGCAACAGAAATTAAACCTGATTTTTATGAGGCATTTTATGAACTCGGTCTGTGCCACCTTGCGGAAGGAATCCCTTGCGGAGCAATAAAAAGTTTTGTTCAGGCAATTCAGATTAACCCTGAAAAGCCTGATGCCATTTTACAGCTCGGAATATCACACGAAATGTGCGATGAAGCAGATATGGCGCTAATGATTTACCAGAAACTTATTGAGAATTCGCCAAAATACATAAAAGCATACGAGAAAAAAGCCGACCTGCTGATGAAACTTCACGACTATAAAGAGGCGAGTACGCTTTATAATAAAATAATAAAACTCAACCCCGAGTTTTACAGAGCCTATTTGGGCATAGGAACGTGTTTTGACAAGTTGGGGAAAAGAATTGAGGCGCAGAGATATTACAGAAAATTTCTTCTGAAAAAGCCGAATTCGCATAAAGCTCCGGTTGTGAAGGCACGTCTGGAAAAATTAAAAACTCTTGCGAAAAATAATCCGTTTAATATAGTTGAATAGTAGAAAAGCTGAAATATTGAACAGTCTTTCATCCCTCTCCCGCAAGGGGCGAGGGTGAATCCAAAAATCCCACTTTTACAAAAGGGGTAAGCTTTTTCCCCTCTCCATACGGGAGAGGGGCAGGGGTGAGGGGGCGGTACGGAATCGTATTACCCTCGTCAGTAACGCTACTGCGATTCCGGGTCGGAGCCCGGAATGACGTGAGGGAGGAAGTTCTTATGGATAAGCTTTTTCCCTCTCCCGCTGGGAGAGGGTGTCCGAAGGACAGGAGAGGGTGGAAAGTAGTGAAGGAGTGAAGTGGCAGCTTATTTTTTTATTGAACAACTTATGTTTCACCATTCACTCATACTAACCCCTCACCCGAATTTCTAAGCTCACCGAGGTTCGCTAAGAAATTCTTCCCTCTCCCTCAAGGGGCGAGGGAGAACCAAAAACTTTTCACCCGAATTTGTAAATTAGCTGACGCTCATTAACAAATTCAACCCTCAGCACAAGGTATCCGGGGTCACACGCTTCGCACAGCTCAGCGGTTCCCTTTGTATCCCTCAAGGCGCGAGGGTAAATTAGCACAAGTAGCTTTGTCCGCCTTGCCAGTTTGAGCCGAGGCTGTCATATCTCTGACGTTTTGTCTTGTCTCTGAGAACTTCATAGGCTTCATTTATATCTTTGAATTTGCTTTCAGCTTTTTTTGTTTAACAAAGTCGCAAGGCTCGTTTCTCGCTAACTTCCTTTGTATCCCGCAAGGCGCGAGGGTTGAACCCAAAACCCCCACTTTATAAAACTGTAATTCATATTTCCTCTTCCGCAAGCTGCGAGGGTGACCGCCAAAATTCCTACTTTACAGAATGGATTGCGACTTTATTCTCTCTCTCGCATTATGCTGTTTTATGAATATCAATATTGAAAGGGGATTTTTTGTTTAAAACAAGCGAGAGAATGTTCTTTTTATAATATAATTATAATATGAAAAATATGAAAAGTCGTCGAGTAATTTGCGGGTATATTATTCTAATATTAATAGCAGTCAGTATGTTATACCCGTTTTTTGCCATGATTAATCTTTCTTTAGTCCGAAGTGAGGAAATATTTTCACAGGCAGGTAAGTTATTTTATACAGGATTTACAGTTAAGAATTATACAAATGTATTTCAACAGATGCATTTGAGCCGCTATTTTTTTAATAGTCTTGTGGTGGCTGTAATAACAACAGGCGGTCAGGTATTATTTGCATCATTAGCTGGTTACGCATTTGCACGGCTACATTTCAAATACAGGAATCATTTGTTTTTGGTAATATTAATAACAATGCTAATTCCGCCGCAGGTGAATATAATACCATTATTTTTTTTAATGCGGGAGCTTCATTTAATAGATACATATCAGGGATTGATATTACCGGGGTTATTTGGCGGGTTTGGAATCTTTTTAATGCGGCAGTATTTTCTTGGATTACCAGCGGATTTGGAGGAAGCAGCAAAGATAGACGGTTGCAATTTATTTGAGACATTTTTCAAAATAGCGTTACCGTTAGCGATACCGGCAGTAGCGACACTTGCACTATTCACCTTTGTAACTACTTGGAACAGTTTTATGTGGCCGTTAATAGTTACAAATTCAGAATCAATGCGTACATTGCCGGTTGGTCTGGCTGTTTTTAAGGGGAGTTTCAGGGAGATTACGCTCTGGGGGGAGCTTCTTGCGTGTTCGGTAATATGTACGGTTCCGGTAATAGGAGTTTTTTTAATTGGCAAGAAGTATTTTATCAATGATATTTTGCAGGGTGGAGTAAAGGAATAGAGCCGCGGCTATTCTGAAAAATTTTTGATTAGAAGCCGTAAGTAATGTCAAGTTGAAATGTAAAGATTCATTACGAAAGCGAAGTCTGGATGGGTCAAGGTATTCGGGCAAATGGTTACATATAAAAAAGCTTAAAGACTTGTATTGTTATAAAAACAATGTTATAATATATGTATATTAATTGTAATGAAATGTAAACAGTTTTTTGCAAAAGTTAAAGGAAACCCCTGAATATGTCGTTATGGGATAACGATGTGAAGTTAAGAATGAAAGGAGTATAAAATGAGATGTTTGAAAAAGTGTCAAAAACCAACACCGACGTGCATTTCGGGGGGGGGGGCATCCTTTTAGCCTCACTACTGGCGCTAAGTATGGGGAATGCCTGCGCGGCAGATGCTCAAGTTGAATATACTCCGAATAATACGTCAGATGGCAGTGTTCCGATGGCGTCGCAGGGAGATTTGTATACCTATACGCAGGTAGATGCGAAGGGGCCGAATACTGTTACAAAGTTCAAATACAATAGTGAAACAGGCAAGTTTGATCCTGTGTATTACCGTTTGGACTTGAAGAATAAGACATATGGCGAAGGCAGTGTGTCAAAGGGCTACGGGTTCACGCAAGATGCTGAGGGCAACTATGTTTTGGGCGATGGCTCGACCTATGTGGTGAATTATGAAGACCCAGCTTCAAAAACCTATTTGAATAGATATACAGATAAGGTTAACGACCACGGGACAGTAACATCAACACAGTTTGGTTCTCAAAGCTCTTTATATTTAAACGGCGCTTATACAGATGCGGATTTTGCGGGCGGAAAGATAGAAAACGCCTTATTTCAGAATAATTCATCAAAAGCAGAATTGAATGTTTCAAGTTATAAGTATCTCTATCAAAACGGCGGCGCACTTTCAGTAACCGGTGATATGGAGTCTATTACTGCTGATTTTATCGGTAATAGTGCTGTAGTGACAGTGATGGATCGTGGGTCTTCATATGCTTATGGTGGCGCAATATATAATGAGGCAGAAATCGGGAGCATAAAAGGCTTTTTCAAGGGTAATTCGGTATCCGCTTCAGGCTCTGCCTATGGTGGAGCTATTTTTAATGATGGAAGCGGTATAATAAATTCAATAGAGGGCGATTTTATCAATAACACCGCAGATGATAGAGGCGGTGCGATTTATAACGATTACGGTGCAATCGGCAATATCACCGGTGACTTCATCGGCAACACCGCAAGTGACTATGGCGGCGCGATTTATAATTATACTTATGCCACTATTGAAGATATTACCGGTGATTTTATTAACAATTTTGCAGATAGAGGTGGAGCGATTTATCACAGTTATGGCGACATCGGCAATATCACGGGCGGCTTTATCGGCAATAGTGCAAGCAGTGATGGCGGTGCAATTTATAATTATGGTGATATTTCTGAAATAAACGGAGACTTTGTAGGTAATTATATTGAGACATCATCCGGTGGCTCTGGTGGTGCTGTGTATAATCTTGCAGAGTATTCCTCTATTTCTAATATAAACGGTAATTTCATAGGGAATTATGTTCTTGCAACCAGTGAGACAGAAAGTGTTTTTGCTAGTGGTGGTGCTATTTTTAATCAAAGTAGTATTAGAAATATAAACGGTAATTTCATAGGGAATTATGTTCTTGCAACAGGTGAGGCTGAAAATGTTTCTGCAAGTGGCGGTGCTATTTTTAATCAAAGTAGTATCGGAAATATTACTGGTGATTTCATCGGAAATTATGCAAAATCAAAATCCGGAGAAGCTTCAGGCGGCGCAATTGTTAATGTTTATTATATTGAAACCAGAAAACTAAAAGGGTCAAGTATAAATGATATAACGGGAGATTTTATCCAAAACAAAGCAGAAGCTGCTACAGCAAAAGGCGGGGCAGTTGTCAATATTGGTTCTACTATAAATAGTGTAACCGGTAATTTTTATTTGAATGAAGTAAAAGCAACTTCTGGAGAAGCTTTCGGTGGAGCCATAGTAAATAGAGGTTTTGGAGGTGAGAGTCGTAGTTTGCATACTAATATTGATAACATTAAGGGTGATTTTGTGCAGAATTCCGTTTATGGTGTTACAGGCGCCTATGGCGGCGCAATATATAATGATGCAAATGATGAAGATCCCAGAGAATGGGGAAACTATGGAGTAGCGTTTGCTGATGCTGAGATAGAGCTTACAGGAATAGTTACTGAAAATAACGCAGTAGCAGAAACAGGGAATGCCTATGGCGGAGCTATTTATAATAACGGAACTATGACACTTACTAATGCGTCTATAATAAACAATTACGCGGAAGCCGGTACGAACGGTGAGGTCAAAGGTGGCGGTATCTACTCTAAAAAAGCATTAACGTTCTCGGCAGACGGCGGAACTGCTTTAATTCAGGGAAACTATGTTGTAGATAAAGACGGAAATAAAGAAAACAACGGTATTTTTATGGATCGCTCTGTTGCTGTTTGTCAGGGAACTCATTATGATGGTCGCAATGATAAAGTTATTCAGGAACGGAACAGTGTGCTAACGCTGGATACAAAAAATAACGGTCAAATTATAATCCATGACAAAATAAGCGGAGTGGGAGCCTTGGTAGGGGATATGCATGTTGATAGTGATGATAATACCTTTATTAAATATGTTCGACAGAATGAAAACGGAGAATGGGTTGACGCTGCGGCCCCGACCGAGGTGACTAACTACGGGGTAGCCTTCACTGGCGATGGCACGGGCGCAATTGTCCTGAATAATAATATCGAGGCGGAAGATTTTGTATACGACGACGGCAGAGTAGAGACCGGCCGCGCAGATGTAACACTTGACGGTGCTAACCTTTATCTTGCAACACGTGCGGATGTCCTCGACGGCAACAACGTATACTTTAATTCCGGAAGCTTTAACATGATAAACAATTCCGTCGGCGTTACCCACTTTAACGAATTCCAAATCAACGGCGATACAAGCTTCACAGCAGACGTTGACCTTAAAAATGCCGAAATGGACAGAATTACCGCGGACAATTACGGAACTAATTCAGGCAATCTCATTGTAAACGGAATGAACCTGATTTCAGACGCACCTGAAGGCCAGGATGTAACAGAGATATATTTTGCACCGAAAGAGTTTAAAGATAATGTGGTATCAGGAACACCGGAAGTTCCTGATTCCGGCCAGACTACAATGTATACGCCGATTTATAAATACAATGTGACCTATGATAACCGTGAAGATGAAGGGTATTTCCTGTTTACGAAAGGTGACAAAATTCTGACTCCGGGCGGCGGTACCACCTCAACGGGCAACCCGTCAGACGCATTCAACCCTTCAGTCTTGAACACCCCTGTCGCAAACCTAGCAGCAGGCCAGGCAACGATTAACGAAACCTTTAAATACGTGTTTGAGCACGCGGACGCGTTTACGCAATTGCCATCCATGGAACGAATGGCGCAGATTAAAAACGACTA
>CALUTK010000054.1 GCA_944323675.1 Candidatus Gastranaerophilales bacterium
TATCAAATTTGAAGGGGGGCTGCGCCCGACCCTAAAAGTTGACAACAAAATACTATATCGTCGCAGGGGGCGTTGGCGCAGTTGGTAGCGCGTGACACTGGCAGTGTCAAGGTCAGGGGTTCGAATCCCCTACGCTCCATTTATTTATGTTTATAAATGCTATGTGCTCGTTTTAAAATAGCTTTGTATTCCGGTTTCAATAAATTAATAACAGTTTGAGCATCTTTAGATAATTTTGCCATAAGACAAGTACATCCGTAGGATATTAGCAAATTAGGCAACTTATGAGCGACTGCATCATTTACGCCGATTGCAAGATTCATGGCTGCTGCTGCAGCTGTTATATTTCGTTTAAATTTTGCCTCTTTATAAATTCTGGTAACCATTATTTTTGATGTTGATATTTTATTAACGTTCATAGATTTTCTCCACTATCCATTTCCGACTTATTTAAAAATATGAAAAAATTATTTTTGTTACAAATCTTCCTCTAAATCGAAATCTTCATCATTAATTTCTCTGAGAAAGTTAGTCCAGCTGTTGTAGTAATCCGTCAGGGCGTTAGTATAACCGACAATTATAGATTTATAGGACTGCTTCATAACAATCAGTGCTGTAATATCGGATTTTCCCTGCTCGTAGCTTTTTTTTGAAACTTCAATCAATTCTTCTGAATCCGTGAGAATTTGAGTTTCATAGTGTTTAAGATTTTCTGCGGCAGTCAAAAAAGTTTCATAAGAAGATGTTATATCTTTAATGGCTTTATTTTGAACTGAATTATATTTTAATTCAGCCTGACGGAGTTTATATGCAGCGTTTTGGATTTCCGGAGCGTAGTTATAAAAAAGCGGAATATTCACAAGGCTCGCGCCGGCGTAAGCCCCGTTATTAAAATGTCCGGTATCTGTATAGGCACCTAACTGATAAGCGTAACCGCCTGTTAATTCAATATCAGGAATTCGCTGGCGGCTGACCATAATAAGATTTTTCTCAGCGACATCAATTTCCTGTTTGGCGATTTGGATATCAAACCTGTTATTTAAGAGTTTTGTGATAATAACGGAAATCTCCGGGAATTTGTAATCAGGCGGAGGTGTCAGCATTTCATCAAAGTTATTTTCCTCTGAGAATATTTTATCCTTACTGTCATAAACGACGTTATTAGGGTCATTTATAATTTTGTTAAACTCGTAGAGTGCATTTTTAACATTTACTTTTGATGTATTTACCTGAGTAATGAGCTGGTTAAGGGCGATTTTTGCCTGAATTGCGTCGATTTCGGGAACTTTGCCTGATTTAACTCGGTTTTCTGCAATTTGTAAAAGTTCTTCCTGTAATTCCTGCTGTTGTTCAAGCGTGAATAAAATGGATTTTGCGGCAACCAGATTAATATACGCTTCTCTGACGTCCATTTTTAAATCGAATTTTGTATAATCGACATTTTTTTCAACGAGGGCGAGGTTAGATTTTGCAAGATTTTTTCTTGCACTGCGCTTAAAAATTTCGATATTCTGGCTTACACCTAACTGTTTCGGTTCCGATCTTCCGGCTGCACCTAAAAAATAGAAAGCATCAAGTGATGGATTTTGCAAACGATTTGCGGATTTAATTTTGTTCTTTGCAATGTTTATCTCAAATTTTTGAGCCTGTAAGTCAATATTATTTTTCAGAGCCGCTTCAATAGCTTCTTCAAGATAGACTTTTTTAACCTCTTCAATGCAAAAAGCAGCATTTGAAGAAAGCAGGATTATAAGTAATATCGCAAAGAATTTCTTCATAATAATAAATTATATCTCAAACATCTAGCAGCGGGAAACAGTTTCTGTGATATCAAACCGCTCAAAGTGGCGCGGGTTAGGAGCGGAATCCTCTGCCGGATATCCGATAGGGAAAAGCGCAACAGGTATAATATTTTCAGGAAGGGCAAATTTTTCTTTTACTGCTGCGGGGTCAAAATGACCTACCCAGGTTGTTCCCAGCCCTAAATTAGTTACTTCAAGCATCATCTGTGTTGAAACGATTGCGGCATCAACTTCTCCCATATCTTTGTTATCAAAAGGGCGTTTCCAGCTTACCTGATTGTCGTAGCAGACTAAAAGTGCAACAGGTGCATTAAAATGATAGCGGGTGCATTCTTTTAATTTTTCAAGCGAAGGTTCACTTTCTATCACATAAATTCTTTGAGGCTGAAAATTGACAGCAGTCGGCGCAAGGCGTCCCGCTTCCAGAATTTTATCAATCTTTTCTTTTTCAACCTTTTTATCACTGAATTTTCTAACCGAGTGGCGTTCTTTTAACAAATCCATTAACTCCATAATAACCTCCTTATTTAAGATATTTTTGTAGTATTAATTTTTTCAAAGCTCTTGAGTGCACGGCATCCGGCTGGAGCGCAATAACTTTATCGAGAGATGTTATTGCGGCTTTATATTCGCCGAGTTTTTTCTGAACAACCGCAGCATAATAGTATGCGTCTATAAATTTTGCATCAAGTTCAACAGCTTTTTGCAAATCTGAAAGCGCTGACTTGAGTTCATCATCTGTCGGGCTGTCGTACGCAAGAATTACCTGTGCGCGGTTATAATACGCATCAATCATCTGCGGATTGCAATCAATTGCCTTTGTATAGCATTCATAAGCATCTTCAAGTTTATTTAAATTGTGATATGCAATTCCTTTTGAAAAATATGCTAAAGCGGAATCTGTTTTAAGTTCCAGAGATTTATCAAATTCATCAATTGCTTCTTCAAACTTTCCTTTATTAGTAAGTTCAATTCCGTAATTCAAATAGTATTTGTAATCTTTATTTTCGTCCATATAATCATAATAATTTAAAATTAACCGTATTACAATATGTCTTTCTGACTGATGAAATAACGCATTCATATTCTCATAATCATGGTATGAATACTGTTAACAAATTACTTACGGCACTAGGATTTAATACACATCTCCATTATGACAAATGGACAAAAGACCATGAATTTGTTTCAGGGAAAAAGAAATGGATAGGTAATATTCTGCCATCGGAACTATTGAAAAGAAGTGTCAAACATGCGGTAGAATCGCTTGTGACACTGTGCGAATGCGATGAATTCTTCCACGGTTTTCCTGATGAAATAAAAAGCCCGAACTACGGCGATACATGGGGAAGGCTTGCAAATTACATAGAAATAAATAACCGTGCAATTGCAGAAATGGTCGGAGATAGAACACAAAACGGCATATTATGTGCAATAAAAATTCTTCCAGCTCTTCCCCCGTCTGCAAAAAGCTGGGCAAACTGCGTAATTTTATCTCAAATTTTTCCGAACATTTTCGGCGACGGATATAACAAAGGCCCTTTTGAGGAAAATTCCATTTACGGAATTAAACTGAATGCAGGCTACAGCGGAAACATTATAGATTTTTCGATTACAGATAAAATCTCTCCGGAAGAGCAATTTATAGCTTTTAATGACCTTGCGCATTTTCACGGGTTAAAGACAGGCTTCCGGACAGTAATCTCTGCTGATCAGATAAAGGTTTGCTATCCAGATAGAGAAGAAGGCTTCAACTGGTGCAATCCGGAACATCAGGAAATCTTTATCAATGAACATGTAAAACTAATGAAACTCGGGTTTGAATGTATATTTATAGATTCAGCAAAACACATAGGCGGCTATGAATGCGAGAATTACACAGGTGTCGGCGACCTTCCCGAATACGGACAAATGCAGTATATCCTACAGCAAATCCGCGAACGCTCAGGCATGACAACAATTAGTTTTGTCGGAGAAAAAAGTACAGGGGATTTTGAAAGGTACAAAAATTTAGGTCTGACAGCAGGTACGGCCTTTGTTTCTCCTGATGATTTTAATAATGTTAAAGATTGGTCTGAGAAATTCAAATACAGCCGCGAATATGCTCCCGGAATTGAAGTTTCAAACGACAATGATAACGGCGGCACCCGCTACGAGGATAGATTAAACAGAATAAACACCTGCCTTTTCGGCTATGAATATCCGAGTGATAAGCTGCCGAGTTTTATGCAGATGGAAGATTTATTTCCGCTGCGATACGACACAAGCACCCATCACCTTATGATGACAAACCCGTCGTATTCCACTGACGGCACACCTGAGAGTCACTGGGAAAACCTTTTTACCAAAGACGACGGACGTGCCTACAATTTAAAAGTCGGTGAACTTTTTGCAAATGCCCTGAACCTTTGAAACAAAACGCACTCTCTTTCGTCTGTGATTTTATGCGGCACTGAATTGCGCAGGTAATTACGGGGCGCAGCCCGCAATGAGTATAAATAATTAAATCAAAAGAGAGGGTTTTAAATGACATTGGATAGTAAGATTAGCATGGAACTTGATACTCTTTACAGTGACTTTTCTTCCTCCCAGCAGGAAGATGATGAATTAATGACAGGAATACACGACGAAACTCTAGAAGAAGATACAAACCCAAAAACATTTAGTTCAATCGCAAAAGAAGATGATATCTTACAAATGTATTTAAAAGATGTCGGGAAAATTAAACTGCTTAATTCAAAAGAAGAAAAACTTCTCGGAAAAGACATTAAAGAGGGCGAAAATAAAAAAGCCGAGATTGCGAAACGAAAACTCGTTCAGGCAAACCTCCGGCTTGTCGTAAGCATTGCAAAAAAATACATAGGTCAGGGTGTTCTTTTTATGGATCTTGTGCAGGAAGGCTCGCTCGGTTTAATCAAGGCTGCTGAAAAATTTGATTATTCTAAAAATTTCAAATTTTCAACATACGCGACCTGGTGGATTAAACAGACAATAATGCGGGCGATTGCCAATAATTCAAAAACTATAAGAATCCCTGTTCATATGGCAGATAAAATTAGAAAATATAAGAAAACATACACAGCACTGTCCTTTGAACTAGGCCGCGAACCGACTGACAGAGAAATTGCGGAAAGGCTCGGGCTTAATCTCAAAAATATTGCAGCTATAAAAAGAGCAATAATAAAAGAACCAATAAGTCTTGAAACGCCTGTTACAGATGATTTATGCGTAGGCGATTATATAGAGGATAAGAGTTACAACTCTCCTGATGTTCATGCCAAAAATAATGCAATAAAAGGAAGTCTTTCTCACCTTTTGCAAACTCTGAATGAACGGGAAAAACAGATTATCAACTGCCGCTTCGGAATAAACGGAGAAAATCAAATGACCCTTGAACAGCTCGGGAAAACCATGGGCTATTCTAAAGAAAGAATAAGGCAACTGGAAGAGGCTGCCCTGACTAAAATCAGGCAGAGAGAGGAACTGAAGCATTTCAGAGATTTTATTGAGGATTAAAGGGGCGAAGCCAAGGCTTCGCCCCTTCTCTAAACCGTTTTTACTCTAAATAGTCTTAATAGCTTCTTTGTTACTGCAGAGAATAACAAGTAAATCGCTCACCATTTTTGCTTTTTGGTTTTCGTCAAGACTAACGACGTTATTGGAATTTAATTTATTCAGCGCCATTTCAACCATACCTACAGCACCTTCAACAATAGCTTTTTTAGCATCGACAATTGCGGCAGCCTGCTGTCTTTGAAGCATTGCAACGGCAATTTCCGGAGAATAAGCAAGGTGGGAAATTTTTGCATCAACAATATTAAGCCCTGCAACCTTGACATTTTTCTGGATTTCTTCTTTGAGTTTTTGGGAAATTTCCTGACTATCTCCTCTTAAAGATTGCAGACCGGAATCTTCAGGCGAATCGTAAGGGTACATTCTGACAATATTTCTTAGGGCAGAATCACATTGAGCCGCAAGGAATGTTTTATAATTATCCACATTAAACATGGCTTTTGCAGTATCCTGAACCTCCCAGATTACAATAATTCCGACTTCAATCGGGTTTCCGAGTTCGTCGTTAATTTTTTGTTTGCCGTTATCAAGAGTCATAGCTTTCAGGGAAATCGGCACAAACATGGTTACACTCTGTGCAAGAGGGTTTACGTAATGCAGACCTGCACCGCGCAGGGTTCCTATGTATTTACCGAAAACCGTCAAAACCATTGCTTCTTGAGGTTTGAGAAGTTTGAAGCCCGGGAACAAAAATACCAGAAGAACAGTACAAATAATTGCCGCAGCATACCAGCCGATTGAGAAAAACATCCAGATAATACCCGCGAAAATAAGCATCAAAAGCAGCATTACAAACCCGTTGATGGAAATTACTCTGCGCTCCTTCTCTTTACTTTGAATTTCCAGTTCCTGAGATGGACATTCTTTGTTTTTTAATCTTGCTTTATTGCAGGAAGTTTCCAGAAATGCAATATTATCCATTACGCCGGCAGGGTTTTTCAGGAATAAATTAAAATATCTTGAAAGTTCGCCGTTATCAAACCAAATCCCGTTACAATCGGAGCATTTATCAACAACAACTCCGTTAAAATACACCTTATCCATCTGCTTTCCGCAGTCAGGACAGCTTCTCGCTTCTTCTTTAACCTTAATCGGCTCCATCTCGGCAGGATTAAGCAGCGGCATTTTTAAATCAAGCATACCACCAATTTTCTCAAGCATAGGAAATTTAATCCACATGGATTTACACGTTTTGCAATACTTAATATTCAAACCTTCACGGTTATACAAACCGAGTTCAATATCACACTTCGAACATTTCATAATAACTCATTCTCCCCTTATTACTTAAAAAGTACACTACGCTTCTATAAGCGATTTCGCAAATTCCATTGATTGCGCGTTTATGTCGCCGCCTGCAAGTTCTGCAAGCGCTTTAATTCTGTTGTCTCCTGTTAATACGTACACTTCAACCTTTGTTTCATCCTCCTGAGATTTTCTGACATAGAAATGTTTGTCAGCCTTGGAGGCGATTATCGGCTGATGAGTGATTAAAATAATTTGATGATACTTAGATAATTCTTTAATCTCATCTGCCACACTCTGAGAGGCTTTGCCTGATATTCCTGTATCAATTTCATCAAAAATAACCGTATCAATGTCGTCAGATTGTGCAAAAATTGATTTTATAGCAAGCATAACACGCGAAATTTCACCGCCCGAGGCGACCTTTGCAAGCGGTTTTAAATCCTCCGACACATTTGTTGAAATTAAAAATTCCACGTTATCAGCCCCGTCTGAGGCAAGGTCTTTAGGGGTAACTGATATTTGAAAACGAGCCTTTGGAAGTTCAAGCTGCGAGAGTTTTTCTTCTATATAAACAGATAAAACTTTTGCATAATCCTGACGTTTTTCCGTTATTACAGCGGCTTTTTCAATAAGTTCAGAATGGAGTTTAGACACCTCTTTTTCAAGTTCTTCTATATTCTGTGTCGAAAATTCAATAGAAGAGAGTTCCTGCGCAAGCTTTTCTCCTGTTTGAATAACATCGGCAAGAGTTCCGCCGTATTTGCGTTTTAATTTATCAAGAAGGAACAGTCTTTCCTGAATTTCATTAAGGCGTTCAGTGTCATTATCAAGGCTCTGGCTGTATTCGCGAAGTTCTGACCCGACATCCCGCAGGCGTTCTATTGCATCAATCAGGTTTTGTTCTGATTCTTCAAGATTTTTATCCATAGAGGCTGCTTTTGAAATATTTTGCTTAATTTTTCCGAGCGCTTCCATAATAGAGCCGTCATCACCGTTTATTGCCCAGTATGAGGTTCCTGTGAGTTCTTTCAATTTTTCCGCGTTTTCAAGAACTTCAAGTTCATTTGTTAAATCTTCATCCTCTGTTTCCGATTTGATTTCAGCGGATTCAATCTCTTCCACCTGGAATTTCAGAAAATCAATCTGAGATTCTGTCGTATCAGCGGAATTTTTTGCAGCATCAAGCAGTTTTTGAGTATCTGTGTATTTTTTATAGAGTAAGCCGTATTCCTCCAGCAAAGCCCCGTAAACATCTTTTGCATAATTATCAAGCAGTGTGATATGGTACTTTGGCTGCATAAATACATAAGTCTGGTGCTGTGAATGGATATCCAGAAATAACGATTTTATGTGTTTTAAGAAATCCTGATTGATAAGAGTGCCATTGAGGCGGGTTCTCACTGAATTCTGCGTAATTTCCTTTGTTAAAATTATTTCTGTTCCGCAGTCGTCAATTCCGTTTTCTTCAAAAAGAGATTTAAGATTGTGCTTTGTATTGTCAATAACCAGTTCAATTACAGCTTTTTCACACCCGTTTTTTATAACTTCTTTTGAAACTCTTGGCGCAAAAGCAAGGTCAATCGCGCTTATAAGAATACTTTTGCCGGCGCCTGTTTCCCCCGTAATTACGTTTAAGCCCTGATGAAAGTTGGCTGTCAAATCGTCTATTAAAATGTAATCTTTCAACTTCAACTGCTTAATCATAATTACAGAATATCTCAAAAGGCTGTATAGCGCAATAATATTAAGTAAATTAAAACCGGAAAGCAGACCGCTTCAATACAGGAAGAAATAAAAACACAGCAAAACCTTTTCAAATCAAGAGGCTTTTGCATAAAAAATAAAACCGCTACGCTTCAAATAATTTATGCAATCTTTCCCGAATATCTTCTTCATCAAGATCGTGAGTAATAGTATTCAAATCAATTGCCATTTGATAATAGTGAGCGGCGTCGTTTCTAAAATCAAGCATCTGACTTGCCCGCCCCGCATTAAAGTATGCCAGAGTGTAGCTTTCATTAATTTCTATTGCCTGTTCAAAGTATTCAAGAGCCTCCTCTGCATCACCCAGCCCGTCAAGATAAATTATCCCGAGGTTATTCTGAGAGAATTCGTTTTCAGGGTTCAATTCTATTGATTTATGATAGGCAACAAGTGCTTCTTCAAGATAATCTTTTTCCCAGAGAGCAATCCCCGCTTTTGAATATCCTCTATAGTCTTCAGGATTAAGAGTAATTGCATCACAATAGGTTCTGATTGCTTTATCTAAATCATATTCCGCCATATAAATATCACCAAGCGCAATATATAAATCATAATTATTTGGGTCAAGTATAATTCCGGCCTGATAAGTTGCAACAGCGGCTTCGGTATTACCTTTTACTTCCCCGTAAATTGCGCCGAGCGCCTGACAAACAATCGCAGTCCACTCGTTATCAGGATTAATGGCAATTGCCTTCTGGTAATATTCAATTGCATCATCGTACAATTCCGCTTTTGAAAACGCATAAGCAAGCGAATTATTGTAGAAAGGATTTTCCAAATCTCTTTCTACAGCGAGTTTAAATGCACTGATTGAATTAATTTTATCTTCTTTCTTCAAATAAAGATGGCCGAGTTCATAATAAATCTGCGCCGTATCAATATCAAATTCAAGAAGTTTTTCGTAACAGTCTATAGCATCATCGGTGTTTTCAGGGAAATATGTCTGCAATACAGTTGCAAGTTTCATTAGAACATCCCTGCACAAAGGATTCGATTCCAGAACTTTCTTATAACATTCCACGCAGAAATCAAGTTCATTATTTTTTAAAGCTAAATCGCCCATTTTTGTATAAAAAATCTGTCCGTGGCAGGTTTCAGAAACTGCTTTTTTATAGATATTTTCAGCCGCAGGATAAAGCTTAAATTTCTCCAGAAACTTTCCGACAGTGTTAAACGTAAACACAGACACATCGTCTGAGATATTTTTGTAGAACATTTTTAGAGAAGGTCTGTCCCATGCCAGCATGACGCTTCCGGAAAGAAAATAGTACACAAATTGGAGATAATCAGCAAAATTTCCCTTGTCGGAATTGATTTTCTGCAAAATCGCCTGCGAAAGAACAAGTCTCGGTCTTGCAGATTTAAATTTCCCCATCTTAACTGCAGACTTAAATTCGTCCATTGCTTCAGGATAATTTTCCGCTAATTTCATAAAAAATCCAGCGTACAAGTGTGCATTCATATTATCAGGAGCAAGAGAAACAGCCGTTTTACACTGATCTATTGCCGCGTTAATGCTAATCTGCCCCTGTTCCCACATAAGACTGGCAAGACGGTAATAAGATTCCGGTATGGTCGGATCAAACTTTACCGCGTCAATATAGTTCGTAATCGCATCCTGCAAGTCCTTATTATTTTGTCTGATTAAATATCTTTCATGAGCAAGACGCGCTTTTTCCAAAGATTCTTTTGCTTTTTTTACTTTTTCACTATTATCGCCGGCTGTCGGCTGAATCAAAATCTGTTCTGACATTTTGAGCTCCAAATAAAATGTGTATGGATAATAATTCGACAAAAAATTTTTCCATCTTTACTAATTTCATAAAATATCCTCCAAATATATTAGACAGATGTGCAATTTAATTCCTTTGTAATATAATCAGGTTATGATGTATCTTAGAAACGAGTATGATGTAATAGTAGTAGGCGCAGGACACGCTGGATGCGAGGCGGCAATTGCGTGTGCAAGATTAGGAGCAAAGGTTCTTCTGGCAACACTAAACCTTGATAATATTGCGCTGCAGCCGTGCAACCCCGCAATCGGAGGCCCCGCTAAATCCACACTTGTCAGAGAAATTGACGCCCTAGGCGGTGTTATGGGAGAAGTTGCCGACGCGACTTACATCCAGATGAAAATGCTTAATTCCTCAAAAGGTCCTGCTGTTAGAGCGCTCCGAGCACAGTCTGATAAAAAAGAATACTCAAATTACATGCGTCATCTGATTGAGAGCAATGAAAATATTTACCTGAGACAAGCCTGCATTACTGATTTAATTGCAAAAGACGGAGTAATCACAGGTGCTGTCGATGAATTCGGGATTGAATATAAATCAAGAGCAATTATTCTTACAACCGGGACCTCTTTAAACGGAAGAATTTTTGTCGGGTTAAAATCCTACAGCGCAGGCCGGCTCGGCGAACAAGCTGCAATAGGGTTATCTGAATCCTTGATGAAACTCGGGATTAATATAAAAAAATTAAAAACAGGAACCCCGCAGCGCGTTGATAAAAGAACCATAGATTATTCAAAAATGACAATTCAGCCGGGGGATGAAGTTTTGAATTTCTATTCATTCAAGCCAAACCGTCCGATACGCCCGCAGGTTCCGTGCTATTTAACAAGAACAAACGAGCGCACCCACGAGATTATCCGTGCTAACCTTGATAAATCCCCGATGTATAAAGGGTTAATCCACGGCGTCGGTCCCCGTTACTGCCCGTCTATTGAAGACAAAGTCGTAAGATTCAGCGAAAACCCGTCGCACCACATTTTTATAGAACCTGAGGGACTCGGAACTTATGAAGTTTATATTCAAGGTTTTTCAAGCAGTCTGCCGGCAGATGTGCAGGTTCAAATGCTCCATACTCTCCCGGGATTAGAAAAAGCGCACGTTATAAAACCTGCTTACGCGGTTGAATACGATTACGTTCCGGCTGTACAGACAACTCATTCTCTTATGTCAAAAAAAATCAAAGGGCTTTTCTTCGGCGGACAAATCAACGGCACAAGCGGTTACGAAGAAGCCGCCGCTCAAGGGCTAATCGCCGGTATAAATGCAATTAATTATCTTAATAATTCGGAAATGCTTGAACTTTCAAGAAGTTCTTCCTATATCGGAACCCTCATTGACGATCTTGTCACAAAAGATATTGAGGATCCTTACAGAATGCTCACTTCCCGCTCGGAATACCGATTACTCCTAAGACAGGACAACGCAGATACCCGTCTGACCCCAATCGGCCATAAAATCGGGCTTATTGACGATACTCAATTTGAAATATTTAATCAAAAACAGGAAAATATTCAAAAAGAACTCATCCGTATTGCAGAAACTAAACTCCCCGCAACGGAAGATGTAAATACAATTCTTGCAAAATACGGGGAACATATTGATAGAGGAATTAAGCTCGGCGAACTTCTCAAACGCCCGAATGTTGATTATAAGGTTTTGCAGGAAGTTGACAGTGAAACCAGAGAATTAAATCTTCCGCGCGATGTCTACGAACAGGTTGAAATCTTAACAAAATACGACGGCTACATTAAACGTCAGGAATTTCAGGTAAATCAGGCAGATAAACTTGAAAAATACAAAATTCCGGACAACATTGATTATATGCGGATTGAACACATTTCCTCCGAAACAAAAGAAAAACTAAACAAAATCCGACCGAAAACCCTCGCGCAAGCCTCCCGTATAGGCGGAGTTAAACCTGCGGATATATCTGTTTTAATGGTATTGCTGGATAAACATACCTTCGCCAGAACAGAAAATTAAGGAGTGCTAAACAGAACAATTATTATTCTTCCTTAAGCATTTGTGTCAAGCTTTTTGAATTTAATGTTATTATTCTTTAATATAGCCTCAAAGATATGCTCTTTATTAACATTTACGTTCATTGTAACTTTTCCGTAAACACTGTTGTTTCTAAGCTGTGAACAAGTTAATCTTGCATCTCTTATCCAGAAATTACTCATCAACATGCCTAGCGTAAAAACCTGATTTCGCCCTATTGCGGTTGAAGCGTCAACTTCGTATTTACCTTTAAATACTGGAACATTATTATAGTTTGGAGTTATTCTCTGTACGTTCATATCTCACTTAAGTCTCCTGATAAAATTATTTTACTAAATTATCAAAAATTTTCATAAAAGTTTACATATTTATAATTCAGGTTTATATTAAAAATTTCGCAAATATTCAAGATATTGAATTTTGAATTTGCCGGAATTTGTAATCGCCCTCTGGAAAATTGCATTAAAAAAGGGCTTGAAGGTGATTTAAGCCCTAATGTACGAAAAAACTCCCCAGGTTGGACTCGAACCAACAACCTACCGGTTAACAGCCGGTTGCTCCGCCATTGAGCTACTGAGG
>CALUTK010000055.1 GCA_944323675.1 Candidatus Gastranaerophilales bacterium
AAAAAATCAAGATATATTTGAAACACACCCCTATTAGTTCAAAAAAATCAAATTCCTGCAATGTCTGTTCAATGATATTGTGAATGTTTATAAACTTCATGTAAAGACTGTTTATCTAATGACATATACTAAACCTTATGGTGACAATTTGGTGACAATACCCATATTTTAACACAAAAAAGAGGATTTCAAAAACCTTGAAACCCTCTTTTGATACTTGGTTGCGGGTGCTGGATTTGAACCAACGACCTTCGGGTTATGAGCCCGACGAGCTACCAGACTGCTCCAACCCGCGACATCATTTTTATTTTACAATTCATTATGTAACGCTGAATTTTAAATTGCAACCCCTTCTTTTTCAAAACTGTGAAATTCTGGCTTCATCTGCGTAAATGTACAAAACTCCTTATAACCGATTGCCGCTAATTCTTTTATGCCTTCTTTTAAACCGCTGTCAATTTGTTCTGCTCTATGGGAATCCGTTCCTGTTGTGATTATTCTGCCGCCAAGGTCTTTGTATAACTTCAAAATATCTCTTGAGGGAGTTAAATCCCCCACTCTATATCTGTAACACGAGGTATTGAGTTCAATGCCTTTTCCTGACAGAATTACTTTTTTTAATATTCCCTCAATTATAGGCTTTGTTTTTTCAAACGGAAAACTTCCCTTCATATCATATCTTCTGATTACGTCCAGATGCCCCAGTACCGAATAATTTTCAAAATTATTCACAAGATAGAGAATTTCTTGAAAGTAGCGTAGGTTGTATTCTTCCTGAGTTTTTCCGCTCTGAAATTCCTGTGACCAGAAGCCTTTATCTTCAATTTCATGACAGGACATTATGACAAAGTCGAAGTGTGCATTTTTAAATATTTTTTCAAAAACAGGAATTGTATGCCGCTGCATACCGAATTCAATTCCAAGTTTCAGTCTAATCTTATCCCCGTATTTTTCTTTGCATTTTAGAAAGTCATATTCATATGATTTATACGGGAATTCCGGATCAATGCCGCCGAAACAATCTATATGGTCAGTTATGCAAATTTCATCCAGCCCTTTTTCGATGGAAGATTTGACAACATCTTCCATATCAAAGACGGAATCTTCGCTGTAACTTGTATGCATGTGGTAATTGGCTATCATATACTTATGGTGTACAACAAAACTACTGTAAAATCAAATAGCTTCGGATTATTTTTTTATTGCACCCCAGGCTTTTATCGTACCGCGCTGGTATTTTATGAGGTAGAAGTCTCCGTCCGGATCATATTCAATACTTGCTTCCATATGTATGTAATCTTGAACAGGTGGCATTCCTTTTCTTGCGCGTTTTTCATTAACTTTTTGTTTCTCTTTTGCTTCTTTTTTTAATTGTTTTTTGTATTTCGGATCATTAAGTCTCTCTTTTTCTGATTCATCTTCTTCTATTTTAAAAACAGGGATAATCGCAAGAGGCTTTTTACTCTGAATTAATATCAGAAAATCTCTGGAATCAGAGAGCGCGAGTTCATAGTGCCCGGGTTTTATGACATTTTTTTCACCGTCGTAAATCGGGTCGATTATGATAAGCGTCGGATAATCTGATTCTTTTAAAGAATATCTGTAGTACATTTCAGAGCCGACGCTGAGCCCTGATGTCTCCTGCGGCTCAATCGGATACGGACGAATGTTTTCGTGCATTAAAACTTTTTCGACAAAAAGACCCTCTAACATTTCAAATCTCCAAGAAGTTTTTTTATAATTTTATTTATTTCATTAAAGGATTTTCCGAGGGCGCGTTCGTGCCCTACAAATATTAATGACATAAATTTATCTGCGCATCCAATGTCGTTATTTTTTTGTAGAATACGAAAGGATTCTCTCATCAAGCGTTTTAGCCGGTTTCTTTTGACCGCGCGCTTGTGAGTTTTTTTACTTACAACAAAACCTACCTTCAGTGGATAATCCTCTTTTTTTAATTTACCGGCAAAAAGAGTTATTCCGTTCGAGTGGAAGGAATTTTTAATTCTGTATGTAGCAGCAAAAGCGGCTTTATTTTTAAGTCTGAATTGCTTTTTTAACATAATATCCACAACAACACAGCACGCCAAATAAATTTCGACCTGCTGTGTTATTAATAATAAAATTTTTCAAAATCTGTATTTTTCGGACTTCCGGCCTTTGAATAACTTTATCTTAGTCCGGCAATCTTAAGCGCGGTTTTTAGCGGTAATAGCTAATTTATGACGGCCTCTTGCACGGCGTCTGTTTAATACTTCTCTGCCGCCCGGGGTAGCCATTCTTGCTCTGAAACCGCTTACGCGTTGTCTTTTAATCTTAGTTCCTTCTAGTGTACGTCTCATTTTCTTTATTCCTTTTTAATTATATTTGTCGTATAATTCTAATGTTAAATAAAAAAATAAAATTAGTCAACACTAAAAGAGGGGCAGGTTACGGAATATGAACAAAAAAATCGGATTTATAGGCTGCGGCAAGATGGCAAGTGCAATTATTAAAGGGGTTTTATCAGCCTGCTGCAAGCCTGAGGTGGAAATAAAAGGTTCTGAGGTAAATTGTGAGATTGCAGAACTTGCGCAAAACAGACTGGGGATTGATGTTTTGACGGATAACCGGCTGCTCACAATAGATAGCGACGTAATTTTTATTGCGACAAAGCCTAATTACGTGGCGCAGATTCTGGAAGAAATTAAAGACGAAATCACACCGGAAAAACTGGTTGTATCTATTGCGGCGGGTGTAAGCACAGAAAAAATCGAAAATATCATCGGGCAAAACCGTGTAATAAGAGTAATGCCAAACACACCGGCACTTGTTCAGGAAGGTATGAGCGGGGTTTGCAAGGGAGCTTACGCCACAGAAGATGATGCAGAATTTGTAATGAAACTTTTATCAAATATCGGGAAAGTTATAGAAGTTGAAGAATCTCAAATTGACATAGTAACAGCAATTTCCGGATCAGGGCCGGCATTTTTCTATCAGGTAATCGAAGATATGGCGCGTGCCGGCGAAAAACTGGGACTTGAATATGAAAAATCACTGCTTCTTGCCGCGCAAACAGCTCTAGGCTCAGCAAAAATGGTTTTTGAAAGAGGCGAATTAACAGTACAGAACTTAATAGATAACGTTGCAACAAAAGGCGGCTGCACGTTTGTCGGGATACAGACAATGAAAGAGGAAAATTCCGCAAAACTCTTCAATGATGTAATTAAAAACACCGCCCGAAAGGCAAACGAATTAGGCAAATAAAGAATCCAGGCGGGTTATATAACCCGCCTTTTTTAATCTTTTACCGCCGGTTTTGCCGGCGCATTTGATTGCAAATCCAATATTTCTGCAATGGATAAAAATTCTATAATATTCATAATTTTCGGCGTCTTTTTACCTGCAGCGAGAAATCCCTGATAAAGTCCCATAACACAGGCTGGACAGGTTGTAAGAATATAATCTGCACCCGTTGCTACAGCATTTAAAGCTTTTTGTTTTGAGATAGCCCGTGAAATTTTCGGATTTTTAATAGCAAATTCACCCGCAAAGCCACAGCACTCATCGTAATCTTTCATTTCAATATATTCGACATTTTCACATTTTTCAAGCAAAGGTTTTAGAAAATCATCGTTTTCAAGATGACAGGGTTTATGGAAGGTAACTTTAACCGGCTTTTTAAATTTAAATTTGAATTTAATATTCTGTCCAACCAGAAATTCCGCCGCATTAAGGATTTTTACCCTCGCTCCTTGCTGGAGAGGGTGGGACGTAGTCCCGGGTGAGTGGTTCTTATACCCTTTCAGCGTGCTTTCACAGCTTGCACAATCAGTCAGGATATAATCAAAATGACAATTATTAATCAATTCAAGATTATATTTTTTAACTTCCTCAAACCTTTCCATATTTCCGCTTGATAAAAACGGCAATCCGCAGCAGTCAAAATCACGCTCAATAATTTCAACGTTAAGATGCGAAAAAATTTTCTTTAATGCACGCTCAGTTTTCGGGTAAACATTATTCACACACCCTTTAAAATAAAGTAGTTTCACATAACCTTCTCCCCGATGGCGGGAGAAGGTGTCCGAAGGACGGATGAGGGGGAATTTCTTTATAAACTTTATAAAACCTCCGAAAACCCATTTCGATTCCAGAAACTTTTCAACTTTCCCGTGAAAAGTATTTTTCGCGCATTCGTATTTTGCAGTATTAAAAATTTCGCAAACATCAATATTACTCGGGCAAAAATCTTTGCATTTGCCGCATTTAAGACACATATCAAGATATTTTTCTATATTTTTATTTAATTTTAAATCGCCTTTCAAAACGCCGTCGAGCATAACGAATTTTCCGCGCGAGACAGCACAGTCGTTGCCAGTAATCTTGTATACAGGGCAGACCGATTGACATAATCCGCATTTGGAACACTTATTTATATCGTCGGCAAAATCTTCCAGTTTTTTCATAATTTAATCATAGCACGTAAATTACACAATGGCACCGTGCGAGGCATCCTGAACGTTTTTAGCATATTTTGCGAGATACCCTGATTTTACGCGCGGTTCAAACGGTTTCAAATTCTTGCGGCGGATCTCAAGTTCCGCATCATCAACGCACAGTTCAATCAATCTTTTATTTATATCAATTTTAATTTTATCGCCGTTATGGATAAGTGCGATAGTCCCGCCACAGGCAGCTTCCGGACAGATGTGACCCACGCAGATTCCGCGGGTTGCACCGGAAAACCGTCCGTCCGTAATCAGTGCACACTTTTTGCCTAATCCTTTTCCGACAAGTAAAGAGGTCGGAGCGAGCATTTCACGCATACCCGGGCCGCCTTTCGGACCTTCATAGCGGATTACGATTACATCTCCCTCTTTAATTTTATCCTCTTCAAGCGCCTTCATTGCATCTTCTTCCGAGTCAAAAGTTTTTGCCGTGCCTTCAAATTCATAGCATTCAGGCGCAACGCCGGAGGTTTTAATGACGCAGCCGTCTTTTGCAAGGTTCCCGTATAATACGGCAAGCCCTGCCTGAGTGTAGGTTGATTTTTCATAAGGAGGAATAATATTTTCATCAGCCCAGGCGGATTCTGCAATTTCTTGAACTGTCAGACCTGACACGGTTTGACAATTCAAGAACCCCTCACCCGAAGTGCTAAATTCACTTTGTTCATTAAGCACTTCTTCCCTCAGCACACGGCATACAGGGTCACACGCTTCGCACAGCTCAGCGGTTCCCTTTGTATCCCTCAAGGGGCGAGTGGAAAATAGTGATTTCAAGACCGCCGGAATGCCACCTGCGTTATGAAAATCAGTCATAGTAAGCGACGAAGACGGATTAATTTTCACAATCTGATGAATTTTTCCGCTTAATTCTTCAAAATCATTCAGCGTAATATCAATGCCGCCCGCGTTTGCTATTGCGAGAAGATGTAAAAATGTATTCGTTGAGCCGCCAAGGGCTAAATCAACGGTTATAGCGTTTCTGAGGCTTTCGCGTTTAATTATATCGGAAGGTTTTATGTCCTGTTTGACCAGTTCCACAACCTGCATACCGCTTTCAAAGGCAATTCTTCTTTTTTGAGAAGAAACAGCAGAAGCTGATGCGCAATAAGGCAGGCTCATTCCCATAACTTCTGTGAGGCACGCCATTGTGTTTGCCGTGTACATTCCCTGACAGGCGCCTGCTGACGGACATGAATTTTCTTCCAGCGCGAGCAGATGTTCTTCCGTAATTTCACCTTTTCTGAATCTTCCAACAGCCTCAAAAGATCCTGTTACCATAGTTAATTTATTTTCGCCCCTGCACATCCCGTCAAGCATAGGCCCTGCAGTCACAATTATTGCAGGGATATTAAGTCTCAAAGCGCCGATTAGCATTCCGGGCGTAATCTTATCACAATTAGAAAGCAAAACAATACCGTCAAGCTGATGCGCCGCAGCAACACTTTCAACGCAATCAGCAATTAAATCCCTTGACGGCAGCGAATACCTCATGCCGGAATGCCCCATAGCAATTCCGTCACAGATAGCAGGTACGCCGAAAACAAATGATTGTCCGCCCGCACTATGAATCCCTTTTTCAATCTGGCGTTCCAAATCCCTCATTCCGATATGCCCCGGAACCAGATCTGAAAACGAACTTGCAATTCCGATAAATGGAGCCTCCATATTCTTCCGGCTTACGCCCGTTGCCATCAATAAACCGCGGTGCGGTGTTCTTGCTATTCCTTTTTTAATATTGTCGCTTTTCATAACTTAATCCTATCACGTAATAACTTAACGGTTTATTTTTATAATATTCCACTCATCATCCCATTCAATAGAACCTTCTATATCATCAATATTATGGTAATTATACGGGTTCACTATGAATTGCGGATTAAACATCCCGACAGAATGCAGACGCTTTATAATGTCAGGAAGAAGTGTTGTGCTTCCTGCTAGAGTTCCGTCTTTTGACGCTGCACGTTTGCCGTCATAGAAGATTTCAGAATCAGCAAAGGTAAATTTGTATAACCCCTCACCCTGCCCTCTCCCGCAAGGGGCGAGGGTATATCTTGTGCAAGGCAGGCAGTCGCTGACAAGAAGAACTTTATCAACTGGTTTACATTTGAAAAAGAGTTTCAGGGCATCATCAGATACGTGAACCCCGTCCGCTATGACTTCCGAATACAAATCATCATTAATCAACGCAGAAAGCGCAGTTGATTTTCCACGGTGTGAAATGCCTTCCATAGCATTAAATGTATGAGTGGTTCCCGTGCAGCCGGTTAAGTCACCCCCGACGCAGTGCCCCGCCTGAACTTTTATGCCATTTGCCCTTAAATAGTCAATGAGACTTAACCCCTCACCCGAAGTGCAAAATTCACTTTGTTCATTAAGCACTTCTACCCTCAGCACACGGCATACAGGGTCACACGCTTCGCACAGCTCAGCGGTTCCCTTTGTATCCCTCAAGGGGCGAGAGATATTTTTGGATAACTCAGGTGCGAGTGTCACAATTTTTATAAAATCATCTTCTATTAATTTGTAATTTTCAACGGTCGGTGTCATAAAATGCGACGGGTTATGTATGCCCTTTTTCTTTTCGTTTATGAAAATTCCCTCTAAATGAATTCCGAGAATTTTTGCCATATCTTTGCTTTGACGCGCAGCAGCCTCTTTAATCACAGCCACCGCACGGTTGATATTTTCGACACTGTCAGTCACAAGCGTCGGAAAGATTCCGCCGATACCGTATTTCAAAATTTCCTTTGAAAGAAACAATACATCATCAACATTTGCCGTGTTGAAATTTACGCCAAACGCTCCGTGAAAATGCTGTTCTATTAATAGTTTGGTTTTCATTATTAACCCTCACCCGAATTAAAAATCTACAATATTTCCTTTATATTATTAATTTATATTTTATTACCCCTCCTCGAAATCAAAGATTTCGGTCCTCCCTCAAGGGGAGAACATGAATAGTTGTACCCTTAGCATTACTTTAGTAAGATTACTTCCACAAGTGGCGAGGCAAGCATAATTATATTACGCTGCCTTCAAAGACTTTTCTTGCTTCTTCCCTGTCGTCAAAGTGGATTGTACGGTCTTTTAGGATCTGATAATCTTCGTGTCCTTTACCGGCAATCACAACTACATCGTTATTTCCCGCAATTGTTTTTAATAAAGCGATTGCATGTCCTCTATCAGGTTCAACTGTTACTTTATCAGGATTTGTGGATTTAAGGCCTGCGATAATATCCGTAATAATTGTCTGCGGATCTTCGCTTCTAGGATTATCGCTTGTGATAACTATTTTATCTGCTATTCTTTCTGCAATTGCACCCATTTTAGGACGTTTTGTCGCATCTCTGTCGCCGCCGCAGCCGAAAAGGCAAATGAGTTTTCCGTCCTTCGGTGTAATTTCTCTTGCGGAATTAAGAACATTTTCAAGCCCGTCAGGCGTGTGCGCGTAATCCACAATAACAAGCGGTTTCTTCGCTACAACCTCAAACCTTCCGGCAACTCCTTTTACATTTTCTAAAGCTTTCAATGCTGTTTTTATATCAATTCCCATTGCAAGAGAGGCAGTCACTGCCGCAAGAACGTTATATACGCTGAACATTCCGTTCATGTGAAGATTTACAGGGAATTTATTCACCCCCTCACCAGTCGGATTAGCGCCTGAAACACCGGCTTTTACCTCAAGAGTAAATTCTGCACCGTTTAGAGAAAAATTAATATCTTTTGCCACTACATCAGCGGATTTTTTAACCCCGTAGGTAAATTTTTTAACCCCTTCCGGAACTACGCTTAAAAATCTGTCAGCATATTCATCATCCGCATTGATTACCGCAAAATCACCTTCTGATAAGCCTTTAAATAACAGGGCTTTTGCCTCAAAATAGTTATCCATTGTAATATGATAATCCAGATGATCCTGCGTAAGGTTTGTGAATACAGCCCCATTAAAGCAGCAGCCGCCGACACGGTTTTGCTCAAGCGCGTGTGAGCTTACTTCCATTACAACATTATCAATCTTTTCAACATCTTTTATCATCCTTAGTGTCGCCTGTAATTCAGGAGCCTGAGGGGTTGTGTGTTTAGCGTCACGGTATTCTCCGCCTGAGGAAAGTTTGTAACCAAGTGTTCCGATTAGCGCACATTTTTCTCCGTTTTCTTCAAATATTTTCTGTATAAGGTGGGTAACAGTCGTCTTTCCGTTGGTTCCCGTAACCCCTATAAGATTCAATCCCTTTGAAGGACTTGAATAAAACCTGTCTGCAACATCTGCAATTTTATGTCTTGCTGAGGAAACGACAATCTGCGGGATATTCGCATCAACCTCAACTTTCCTTTCTACAAGAAGTGCGGCTGCACCATTTTCTACAGCATTTTTCGCATAATCATGCCCATCTGTGTATTCTCCCGGAAGACACACAAAAATATCACCTTTTTTAGTGGTTTTTGAATTATACGAAATACCTGTAATATCAACATTTTGAAAATTTATTAAATCTTTGTAGTCTAAATGTTCTATCAACTCATCCAGTTTCATTATTTATCTCTCCTTAATTAATCAATTTTTTTAGTCGGCGCAGGCTTATCAGGCTTTAAATTCATAATTCGTGCAATTTGCGTCGTAACCTCATGGAATACAGGTCCTGCGACTGTATTTCCCCAAATTGCGCCAACCTTTGCACTGTCAACCATTACATATACAAGTATCTGCGGGTCTGTTGCCGGAAAATATCCGATTGTCGATGTGTACATAAAAGGCGTGTACCCAACGGAATTTTCTCTCGGTTTTCTTGAGGTTCCGGTTTTGGCAGCAACATTATATCTATCCATTTTTATTACAGAACGCCCGTTGTTTACTGATGCCGCAAGAAGTTTCGTTATGGAATGCGCTGTCTCCGGCGACACAACCTGAACACGTTTAACTTTCAAAGCTTCTTCTTCAGGGGAATATTTTATCACGTGAGGCGTAATTCTGACACCGTTATTTGCAAGCGCCTGAACCGCCGATATCATCTGCATTGCAGTAACAGAGGTGCCGTAACCGTATGACATTGTTGCATGAATTCCCTGATCCCAGTAAGAATAGTAAGGCAGAAGCCCTGATGATTCTCCCGGTAAATCTATACCCGTTTTAGCGCCGTATCCGAATTTT
This sequence comes from Candidatus Gastranaerophilales bacterium, assembly GCA_944323675.1. Classification (GTDB taxonomy): domain Bacteria; phylum Cyanobacteriota; class Vampirovibrionia; order Gastranaerophilales; family Gastranaerophilaceae; genus Scatousia. Next base: position 9,643 of record CALUTK010000055.1, read on the forward strand.
TTCAACATATCGTAGAATTCTTTAGGAGTCATTGTTCTTGCAACATTAATAGCACCTATGTTGCTTGAGTGCTCAAACAAGTATTGCAGAGAAATATTCCCCGGATACGGATGAACATCATAATCATAGTTTTTGATTAACCACTTGCCGATTGTAGTTTTACCAGTATCCAGAATTTTTGAATTTTCGTGGATTTTACCCAGTTCCATCGCACTTGCAACCGTTATTATTTTAAATGTTGAACCCGGAGGAAATACGTCTGTTAAAGTCCAGTTTTTAATTAAATTAGGCGGGGCGCTGCGAAAATAATTCGGATCGTATGTCGGATAAACTGCATACGCCAAAATCTCACCGTTTTTAGGATTCATAACAATTACGGTGCCACGGAGAGCCTCTTTTTCCTTAACCATTTTCTCAAGTTCTTTTTCGCATATATGCTGAATTGCACCGTCAATAGTCAGCGTAACATCCTGTCCTTTCGGATTCGTCGCTGTCGCGACAGGATCCGTCATAAAATCATATATAATTTTCCCTTTTTGGGTTCGCTGGAATGTGACCATATTCTCAACATGTTCCAGCTTATCTTTTTCTGTGTATTCTACACCGTTCGCAATATCCGCATCAAAATTGTAATACCCGAGAACATGGGCGGCAAGCGTTCCTTGAGGATATTCCCTCGTGTTTTTCTTATCGAGACTTATCGCCCGCAGATGAAGTTTTGCAATTTCTTTTGCGGTATTTCTGTCTATATCTTTTTTTACAGCAATAATCTGATCCTGACTATTTAGTTTTTTCAACAACTCTTCTTTGGAAACTTTCAAAATCGGCGCAAGCTTCTTTGCGATAACTTCCGGTGAAGATTCATCTTCATCATAATCCGCCCGCCTTGCAAATACATTATAAAAAACTTTATCAGTTGCAAGTTTTAACCCTGTTCTGTCATATATATCACCGCGTACTGCAAAGTTTCTGCTGGCACGCTGATTTCTTGCTTTCACCCTGTATTTTTTTATATCTATTACCTGAATAAAAAACAGGTGAATAATTAAAGCGGCAGCAAAAAGTATAAATAAAATGTATAACCAGCTTAGAATTCTCTCAAAACTTTTTTGTCTTTTATCAACGGCTCGTTCTCTGCGTCTTTCTCGCACTTTTCACATCTCCCTGATACCAGCATTTTATCACAAATTATACCAAAAGAAATAATTATTAACTAATATTTACTTTTGGTTTTTAAGATTGAAACAAAGTATAATATTTTTATGAAAAGATTTATATTTACATTAGCACTATTACTCGCCGCGCAAAATGCCTATGCGCTGGACGTTGTTTATCCTAAAAAAAATGTTGTAACTATAAATGCTCAATCAACATTTTTCATAGGCTCCTCCGATCCTAAAAAGAAACTGACTGTTAACGGCAAACCTGTTGACATTCATAAATCCGGAGGGTTTGCGTACGTTGTGCCGTTAGACATAGGCGCAAACAATTTTAATCTGAAATCAGGAAGGGAGAAACTTAATTTTACAATTACACGGCCGGAACCGAAAGCCCCTGCAGCGGCTAAACCCGCTCCGCAGTTTAATGAATATGAAGCTATGCGCTACGGTATAATTACTGAAGAAAATACCCCGCTCAGGACAACTCCTGTTGATGCCGGAATCAACAGAATATCTCACCTGCAAAAAAATATGCAGGTTGTCATTGACGGAGAAAAAGAGAATTTTTACAGCATTATTCTCGGCAGCAGCAAAACAGGCTGGATAAATAAAAGCAATATAAAATTTACAGACAACGGCTCTTCACTTGCTGAACTTTCCGGATATGATTACATTGATACGGATGAATTTTTTATTTTCGTATTCCATCTTGATAAAATGACTCCGTTTGAACTTGTTGAGGGGGATCCTTTTCAGATAAAAATCTTTAATGTTTCAGACAACCCGGAAAATACATATGTCATGAATTTCCCGCTTGCCAAATCCCCGCAAAAAGCAAAACTGACAGGTTACAGCGCACGCTTCAGCGGAACCGATTTTATTGTTAAAATCAGAAAGCCGTTTTTGATTGACCGCGACAAACCTCTCAAAGGAATAAAAATTGCAATTGATGCAGGACACGGAGGAAATGAAAACGGTGCAATCGGCTGCCTCAGAGATAATGAAAAAGATTTGAATCTGGCATTTGCAAAACAACTGGAAGAAGAACTTAACCGGCGCGGAGCAAAAGTTTTTATGACAAGAAAAGACGATTCCACTCTAGGATTAAATGAGCGGGTGGAGATGGCTAACGAAGAAGATTCGACAATTTTTATAAGCCTTCACGGAAACGCAGTTCCGGACGGACTCGACCCGAATGCTGCAACCGGAACTGGCATCTACTATTATTATAATCAGTCAAAACCGCTTGCTGATTATATAATTTCAGAAATAACGTCTCAGACCGGAATGAAAAATGACGGAGTTCGGCAAAGAAGTTTTGCAGTGGTGAGAAATACAAATGCACTGAGTATCTTAATTGAAATCGGATATGTAATTAATCCGGAAGATAATGCAAAAATGAGAGAAAAAAATTTTCAAAAAGATACGGCAAAAGCAATCGCAGACGGCATTGAAAAGTATTTTAAAAATTAAAGACATAAGGAAATAGGCTAGTGAGCAAAAGGCACTAGTCTATTTTATATATGGGGCTTGTGCAGCCCCATACCCTGAACTGACATTCTTTTTCTTTTTTGCGATGAAAAGCGCATTGCCGCCAGAGGGCAGGAGCATACGCTATGCGTATGCGTGCCCGTTTAACGGCGGCAAGCAAGCTTAAGAAGAATGTCAGCCAAGAAAAAGAAACACGCTTTATTACAGCGCTGCGAAGCAGCGCAAGACCGAATGGAAATCGTTAAATGCTGGCGCATTTAACCTTTCAGCCTCACTATTGCACCTTCGTGCACGTTCGGCAACCTGCCTATGGCAATTCTAAATTCCCCTCACCTCCCTTATAAGGGAAGTGGTGCGTAAGCGCCAGAGGTTTTTCATGCGAGCGTGCGGCGTAGCCGCGATAGCGAGCAAAAAAGGTTGAAGGCTTTGCCTTCAACTGCTTCCATTT
>CALUTK010000056.1 GCA_944323675.1 Candidatus Gastranaerophilales bacterium
TTGTTAGAACTCGTTGAAATGGAAGTTAGAGAACTCCTTTCTTCTTATGAATTCGACGGCGACAACATTCCGTTCATTCACGGTTCTGCTTTGAAAGCTCTTGAAGCTGCTCAGGCTAATCCGAAAATTCAGCGCGGTGAAGATAAATGGGTTGACAAAATCTGGGAATTGATGGATGCTATCGATTCTTACTTCCCTACACCTGTTCGTGACTTAGACAAACCGTTCTTGATGCCGGTTGAAGACGTATTCTCTATCACTGGTCGTGGTACGGTTGCAACTGGTAGAGTTGAACGTGGTGTTGTTAAAGTTGGTGACGAAGTTGAAATCGTTGGTCTTGGCGATACTAAGAAAACAACTGTTACCGGCGTTGAAATGTTCAGAAAATCTCTTGACCAGGGTCAAGCTGGTGATAACATCGGTGCTTTGCTCCGTGGTATCGACAAAACTGATATCCAACGCGGTCAGGTTCTTGCTAAACCTGGTTCAATCCACCCTCACACTAAATTCACAGCAAACGTTTACGTATTGACTAAAGAAGAAGGCGGCCGTCATACTCCGTTCTTCCCTGGTTACCGTCCTCAGTTCTACATCAGAACTACTGACGTTACCGGTACTATTAAATTCGACGGTCAAATGGTAATGCCTGGTGATAACGTTGTTATGGAAGTTGAACTTATCGCTCCTGTAGCAATCGAAGAAGGTATGAGATTTGCTATCCGTGAAGGCGGTCACACAGTTGGTGCTGGTGTTGTTGATAAAATTATTGAATAATTTTATTAATTAACAAACCGTTTAACAATTAAAGAAAGAGCTGATATATAATTATGTCAGCTCTTTTTGTATATAAAGGAGAAAACTAATGAATGTATCACGGGTAAACTGTAATCCGAATTTTCAGGGCAGGCTTGATGCTTCTGCACAAAAAATTTTTGCAAGAAGAATGAAAAATCTCGACGTGGCTAATTTAAATATTGGTAAAAATCCGAATAACAGTATTTCTGTTTCATATAATATTAAACCGGACAACAACATCGTAACAACAATGTATGTTACAGATACGTCAAAATTTACAAATCCGTTTGTAAGTGTTCCATTAGCAAAGGGGCGCGTACCATTTAATGAAAAACTTCTAAACTTAATAAAAACAAATATTGCAAAAGCAGAAGGTATTCAGAAAAAATATTTAGGGTAATATTTTTCTGCACTATGAGGAAATGTAAAATCTAAGATAACAAAAGACCTGCGGTAATATTATCGCAGGTCTTACAATTCCGTAATGCCGCGGCACACTCGCGGCATAAATCTTTTTTAGTTTACTGCAGACGTTTTAAGTTTGTCGAATTTAGTTTCTGCGTGAACTCTTTTTAAGTACTTCGTTAAAGATTTCGCAACCATTTTTGAGCGTTTTTGAGCCTCCTGATCTAAGATTTCAAAGTACTCATCAATTGATGACATAATGTAACCATTTTTGTCTAATTCCAAATTTTCCATATTTCCCCCAGTGTTTCCTAATCTTATTATAACAGCAAGTTGCTATTTTAGCCAAGTAGTGTTTCTAAAATTTCTGCATTTTTTACTGCTTTTTTAGAATTCCTGATCTGATTTCTGTACATATACGTTCTGAGCGCTTCTCTGATTAATTCTGAACGTGTTCTGTTTTCTGAATTTGCTACGTTGTCTATTTCGTCCAAAAACCTTTCAGGCATTGATATTAAGACTCTTGCCATTGTTAACTCCTTTTCATTTCCCTGTAATTTACTTTTCCCATATATATAAAGTTTTTTTGTAGAGAAAAATTGCTTATTCTGTATATATTTTTTATAAAAGGCTTAACAAAACTTTATTTACTAAAAGCGGCGGACATAGTAGTTGGGGTCGTTTTTCAGCTCCTGACGAGCGTCTTCAAGGTCGGAATCAGAAAAACATTTTGTTAAAATTTTGGCTGTTTTTTCGCGGATTGTATATTCATTAATATTTTTAGCAGCAAGAATAATTTTTTTTAAATCGGAAAAATCAACGATTTCAGCAAAGTTATAGAGTGTTTCAAGGCACCAGTAAAGCTTAAAGACTTCTTTATTTACCTTGTATTTCCCTTCCTGAAAATCAAAATCTTTTATGATTTCAAGGAGTGCAAAAGTTTTTTCAGTAAGTTTACGGGTAAAATACTCAGAAAATTCTCTGTTATTTTTCAGATTAGAAACCGCAGATATAATATTGCGGCATATATTTGCGTTAATATCAATAATGGCTTCTAAAAAGATATCATAGCTTTTTGTGTTCTGAAAAAATGGCAGCAGCAAAGGATTAGACATAAATTCATTAATCCGCATGGAAACTGCTTCTCTGATTTTGCCATCCTGTCCGGTGAGGTTGTTAATCAAAACCTCCGCGTCATTTTCTGATTTTATAGTGTCAAGCCTGAGTGCCGCAATCTGTTTTTCAGCGATGTTTCCGTTTGTAAGCAGAGAAATAAGTTCAGCGTGTGACAATTCTTTTTCCATCAATTCTACTGCCTTATTAAAGTTTTCGTCTAAAGTTTTATAATAAGAATTATTCAAATCTTACATCTCCGCGTTTTCGTATAATTAATATAACATAAAGTATAATGAAATTTGCACATTGGTTGGATTTAATGTATTATATGGTTATAAGAAACAAATGAGGAGTTACCCTATGCAAGAAATAGTAAAATTTTTAAAAGAAATGTTTATGATAAATAGTGACGAAAAGAAGATAGGACTTTCTCAGTTTAAAAGTTTGGAACCTGTTGAAAAGCCGAAAGTAAAACCAGTGAAGGCTGCAGGAGAGATTAAGCTTTCTGATTTAATGAGAAGAAGTTATTAATAATCAGGAGATTTATATCACGGCCTGCACTAACTAAATAAATTTTGAGTGCGGCCTGTCCTTACGAAGTGTCGTATTTATCTGCAACGAGACTCTGAAACGAGTTAAGTGAGACAATTTTGATATTTCAATTTCTCACCCTAGTCTCCGCGGGCAGGGCAATATGCTTATTCTAATATTCAATACCTTTGCGTGCTGCAATTCCGGTATCCCAGTAGTGTTTTACAGGCTTAATTTCAGATACAAGATGCGCTATATCAACAATTTCCTGTTTTGCATTTCTCCCTGTCAGGACAATTTCCATTTCTTCCGGTTTATTTTTTAGAACGTCAATCATCTCATCTAAATCAATAAATCCCATATCTATTGCGATATTAGCTTCATCAAGGATAACGAGATTATATTCATCGTTTTTAATAACGCGTTTTGCAAGTTCCCAGCCTTCCTTAACAACCGATATGTCTGCATCTGTTTTGTTACTCTGATAAACGATTCTGTCAGCGCCAGCCTGAATTATAGTTAAATTTTTAGCAATCTCAGGCGAAAGATTTCTAAAGGAATTGAGTTCCCCGTAATCATCGCCGCCTTTCATAAACATTATAATAAGAACTTTCCAGCACCTGCCAAGAGCCCGCATCGCAAGCCCGAGTGACGCGGTGGTTTTTCCTTTCCCGTCTCCGGTGTAGACCTGAATGTAGCCGTGTTTTGCCCAATTAGGGTTTATTAATTCGTTTGAACAATTGTCTGCCATAATTATTTATTATATATTAAATTTATGCAGGAAAAATCACACCTAAGGACTAAATTTAAAAATTTGCGTAAAGGAATTGATACAGAAAGTGTCAGTGAGGCAATCTGTAAAAATATAAGAGATTTTGAACCCTATAAAAAGGCTGAAAATGTAATGCTATTCTATCCGACAAAGTTTGAAATTAATCTTCTGCCGCTTCTTAATGATAAAAAGAATTTCTATTTCCCGAGAGTTAACGGGGAAGAGCTTGAAGTTTGTCCTTATTCTGATACTATCGAATTTAAAATGTCCTCGTTTAATATAAATGAGCCGTGTTCTGCGGCAGTTTCTCCGGATATTTTGGATTTAGTTTTAGTTCCTGCGCTTGCGGCTGATGTAGAAGGGTATAGACTTGGCTACGGCGGAGGTTTTTACGACAGATTTCTTCCATTATGCAAAAATGCCTTAACTGTTATCCCTGTGTATGAGGATTTTATACTCGAAAAGCTTCCGAGAGAACAGTTTGACAGAAAAGTTAATTATATTATTACAAACGGAAAAAGGCTCACTATTAAGTGAGCCTTAAATGGTTAGTTAAGGATAGGATTGAGGGGAGTATTTAATTATGCTACATACTCAGGTTTCCATTCTTTAATGGCATCCTGTTCGCCCTGTTTAACTCCTTCGAGTTCTGCCTGCAGCATTTTTAATTCAGTTTCAATTTTTGTCTTTTCGTGTTCTAATTCTTTTTCCTGCTCATGTAAGAGTTTAGTTTCCTGTTTTGAGAATTTTTCTCTTTCCTGAGCATATAAGCTGTCAAAAATCCATTTCTGATACATTGCCTGCTGGTTTGGATCTTGCATTTGAGACATTTGAGCCTGTATATGCGGCATCATCATAACATTTTGCATATTTGCATTCGCACCCATTATTGCACCGTTATGTGCATATGTCATATACATTAATGTTCTGTTGAACATTGATGCCGGTGTGCTCATCATGTCTGCAATTGAAATTCCGCCGTCTGCTATGTTGCTTGCATACTGCTGTAAATCATGGATTTTCATCGAGATTTCATTTAGCCGTGCGTTGCACTCATACTGCCGGTGAATAATATCAAGCCGACGCTTGTGAAACATTAATAGAGACATAACCGTACTCCTACCATTTTATTTTAACTAACCTTTTTTAACCTTTACATATATATAAAAACATGCAACTCTTGCGAATTGCATGTTTTTACCAAATTGTAAAATTTTGTTACAAAGAGTTTCTTTGAACTACTTTATCAATTAACCCGTATTCAAGAGCTTCCTGAGCTGAGAGGAAGTGATCGCGTTCGCAGTCCTCTTTTACTTTGTCAAAAGGCTGGCCTGAATTTTGGGCAATTATATCTATAAGCATATTTTTCATTCTTAAGATTTCTTTTGCTTCAATTTCAATATCAGTAGCCTGACCTTTAGCACCGCCCAATGGCTGGTGAATCATAATTCTGGAATTAGGGAGCGCCATTCTTTTTCCCTTAGCGCCGGAGCAAAGGAGGAATGCACCCATTGAAGCCGCGTCACCAAGACAGATTGTTGCGACGTCTGATTTAATCAGGTTCATAGTATCATAAATTGCCATTCCGGCTGTAATTACGCCGCCGGGACTGTTAATGTACAGCATAATATCTTTTTCGTTATTTTCACTGTCTAAAAGTAATAATTGAGCAACGATTGAATTTGCGACATCATCATCTATTTCCGAGCCTAAGAAAATGATTCTTTCTCTTAAGAGTCTTGAAAAAATATCAAAAGATCTTTCGCCGCGGGAAGATGCTTCAATAACAGTCGGGACATAGCCCATAATTTTCATATAAGTTTGCTGATCCATTTTTCTCTCCTAATTATATGTTTATTATAACACAAAAACATAATATATGATATCGGAAGAACTTTTTTATCACTCTCTCTGGGAGAGGGAAGATTTTATTAATGAGCGTAAGCGAATTTACAAATTCGGGAGAGGGTTTTATATTTGGGGCTTATGCAGCCCCAAACCCTGCACCGGATATTCTTTCTTTTTGTTGCGATGCAAAAAGAAAGAATATCGGCTAAGAAAGAAAAACACGCTATATAATAGCGCTGCAAAGCAGCGCAAGACCGAATGGATGTAGTTAAATGCTGACGCATTTAACCTTTCAGCCTCACTATTGCACTTCGTGCACGTTCGGCAACCTGCCGGCAGGCAGGTCTGAATTCCCCCTCACCTCCCTTATAAGGGAGCTGGTGCGTAAGCGCCGGATGGCTTTCATGCGAGCGTGCGGCGTAGCCGCGATAGCGAGCACTAGAGGTTGAAGGCAAAGCCTTCAACTACTTCCATAAGATTCCGCGGCGCGCAGCGACGCTGTAAACTTTTGCCGATTTTTCTTTTCTTTGGTTCATTTCTTTTCTTTTTTCTGGCTAAAAAAGAAAAGAAATGAACATACCGAATGAATATAAACTTACCCCTTACCGAATTTCTAAGCTCACCTTAGTTCGCTAAGAAATTCCTCCCTCTCCCATAGGAATTTGTTAGCTTTTCATTGCTACCCCTCCTCGAAATCAAAGATTTCGGTCCTCCCGCAAGGGGAGGACAAAAACCTTAAAATTCATTGCAATAAAAAGTTAACCATTCCCTCCCAAAGAGATAGGGATAAAAAGTTCTTCCGATAACATATATTATGTTAACAAATGTAACGAATTAGAAAAGTCTTGAAATTACGGATTTCTGTAATCCTTTATATATATAAGAGAACTAAATGAAGAGAGGCGATAGATATGGCTATTTCAAACATTCAAGAAACTTTATTAATGTACACGAAACAAAAATCTATGCTTAACCAAAAAATTGGCGATGTTATGTTTCAGATAATGAACGCAACTCGTGAAGCCGCTGAAGTTCAGCAGAAATATAATGATCAGGAACAGTATTATTACTATCAATATTACGATTCCGAAGATCAAACTGTTTATCAGGAGATTATGGAACAACTCACTAAAGATCGTGAGTATGACCTTGCAAACTTGAATTCCTGGGAATCTTCGCTTGAAGTTGAGAAAAATAACTATGAAACAAGACTTAATGAAGTCACTACGTTTGAAAGTTCCTGGACCAAGTTACTGCAAAACAACATCAAAAACGACTTTACATACGGAGGTGCAAGTCAATAGTTCACAACTTAATATCAATTGTTCAAAAAAGCGGCTTAAGTGCCGCTTTTTTTATTGTATTATTTATATATGATTAATAATAGAGAAAAACTCGGAGTTTTTGTTGTTCCTACCGGAATCGGCGCCTCTGTCGGCGGATATGCCGGTGACGCAAGCTGCTGGGCAAGAAAATTTTCTGAAAAATCAATGCTTATTGTTAACCCTAATGTCGTTAATGCAGGCGGTTTTTCAGGAATTAACGACAATATGTTTTATGTGGAAGGGTATTCGCTTGATGAATTTTTTAAAGGAAACCTAAATTTGTCCCCTTCTAAAAATAATAAAATCGGGGTTGTATTTGACAGTGCAATTCCTCAGGATGTTTTAAATATTCATATAAATACGATTAATGCTGTTAAAACCGTTTACGGAGTTGATATTTCAGGGTATGAATTAACTGATTGGCCGGTCGGAGTTGATTTCTCTTTAGGAGCAGATGGAGTTTCTTTAGGAAGCGTAAAAAATGAACAGGCGCTTCTTAATGCGTCAAGGAAACTTATTGCAAAAGGGGCCGAAGCTGTTGCGATTGTCTGTTATTTTGAAGATCCGGAGGAAATGAATGAAGATTACTCATCAGGAGTCGGAACTGATCCTGTCGGAGGGGTTGAGGCAATTTTGTCTCATTATATCTCGAAAGAACTGAAGGTTCCTTGCGCACATTCACCGGCTTTTGCGGATTATTCTATTTCGGCGGATATTGTTAACCCGAAATCCGCCTCTGAATATATTACGCCGACATTTCTCCCGTGCATTTTACTCGGGCTTTCTAATGCGCCGACATTTGTGACTTCCGGCGGAATTTCGGTAAACGATGTTGATTTTCTTGTAATGCCTTATGATTCTCTAGGCTCGATTCCGGTTTTTGAGTCTGTTAAGAGAAATATTAAGGTTTTCGCAATAAAAGAGAATACTACGGCTCTGGATATTACTCCTGACAAGATTTCTGACAAAATTATAGAAGTTCCGGATTATGAGAGATGTCTCAGTTTAATATAACCTGCTCCGGTAAATCTTTTATTTTGTAAAAAATAGAGGCCGCATTGACGAATTGTTGAGGGTTTCCGCTGACGTAAAATTTTTCGCTGCCATTATCTTTGTCTGAAATAAGCCCTGCTCTTTCAAGGTCTGTTTTTATGTATCTTGCAAAGGCTTCTGCCGGGTTAATAAAAGTATCTTCCGGCGCATATTGTCTCAAAATATTTATTAAATAAGGATAATGAGTACAGCCGAGGATTATTTTTTCAGGTGTTTCTTTTAGCACCGAATCCAGATCCGATTTAATTACTGCTATACTCTCAGACCTATCTTCAAGTTTTTCTTCTACTATCTTAACCCATTCCGGGCAGGCGTGTTCGATTACTTCTATTTCGGGATTAATCATGTTTATTCCGTTTTTATAGGCGTGAGAATTTATCGTAGCATGTGTTGCAAACACTCCGATTTTTTTTACAGGAAGTTTTGCAAAAATTTTTGTAACGGATTGTATTATAGGATAAATTTTAAAATCAAACTCATTTTTTAAAATATCATAAGTTGTGGCAGAAGTTGTGTTACAAGCCATTACAACAGCCTTCACACCTTTATCTTTAAAAAAATTGAATATATTTCTTGAGAATTCGATTAACTGTTCTTTTGATTTTTCACCGTACGGCATATTTTTTGTGTCGCCGAAATATAGACAGTTTTCCTGCGGCAGAATCTCTCTTAACTGTTTCAGGACAGTTAAGCCGCCGACACCTGAATCAAAGAATCCTATGGGGTAATTTTTAATGCTGTTTGAAGTAATTGTTAATTCCCTCCACTATAGCTTTTGCCGTATTTTCTTTACGTCTGTCGCTCACAAGTTGTGCGCGTTCATTGTCGTTTGATATAAACCCTATTTCAACAAGTATAGCAGGTGATGTTGTATGGTTTATTACATAGAATTTAGATTTAAATAACCCGCGGTTATTTGATTTAATTTTACTTGCAAGTTCGGAGTGCACTGTTTGTGCAAGGTTCAAGCTTTCCTGATGATAGTAGTGTGTTTCAATACCGGTAATTTCAGGACGGGTGCTTGAATTTACGTGTACACTTACAAAAATATCAGGTGCCGCACTTTCGCTTATTGAAACTCTATCCTGAAGAGATACATAGATATCGTTCGTCCTTGTCATAGTAACCTGATACCCCTGTTTTTTCAGCAATTCTTCAATTCTTTTTGAAACATCAAGGGTAATATCTTTTTCATTGATACCGTTTCTTATTGCACCATAATCAGTTCCGCCGTGTCCTGCATCTATCACAACTCTCTTTACTCCCGGTTTTGAAGGAGGTGCGGCCGGAGTTTTTTGGACAGAGGCTTTTTTAGGCGCCTTTACGCTTATTTTTAACGCTTTCCCGTCAGCTCCGAGGTATGTATTTACCAGACTGTCTTTGTCTATCGGTATTTCCAATTTTATACCGTTTCCGCTCATAAGAGTTATTTTTGCATTAGCAAAAAGGTCTGATTTAATAAATGTATTTTTAAAAGTTGTCTCATTATATTTTGATACATTATATAAGTATATTATTATTTCGTTATTATTTTTGTCGAATCCGTGTACAACAGGATTATTAAAAGAAAGGGTCATTGCTTCTGTCTGGCTGTCTGTTTTTTCAAGATTGTATGTTAATACATCCGCGGAAGATGAATATAATGAGGATGGGACAAGACTATTTGTGTTTGCAATGAGAAGAGACTGGTTATCATTTGAGTATACAGGTATGTACTTTTCAACATCCGGCGTCGTAATAACTATTCTTGCTTTGTTAACGGAAAATTGGCCTATTTTTACGCTTTCAGTTTCATTTATTTTAAATTCTTTATTCCTTAAATCCTGTGCAACAAGAGTGTTGGACATATCAAAGACGATTCTTGTAGGGTTTGTCAAAATCATTGGCTTTTCGACTGTCAATGAACCGAAACCGTTAATTAATACTGCATTAGGTTTTGTTGTAATGTTATCTATATAGTATTTAGTATTTAATCTGAGAGGCATCCTCTCAACTTCCGGCTGCGTAACCTGCTGCATTGTGGTATTAAATGCTTCCTGAAGCTGTTCCACAATGTTATCTTCGTCTGTTTTTTTCGCAGGTGTATAAATTGTCATATATTCATAAAAATCACTGGATGAAGCGTGCTCATCTCTGTAAGTATTCTGAAAATACGGATTTTGGCAGAGGGTATTTTTGAATTTAAGAATTATGTTATTCTTAAGTTTCATAAATTTAATATCAGAGGGAGAAAAATCCTCATCAAGATACATCACAACCCGTACGACATCCGGATTAGTAGTGAATTGTGATACTATTACCTGCTTGATTCCCGGAGAATTGAAGGTCCAATTTTGTCTCGGAATAGTTAATACGGCAGAATTTATATCAAAATATATCCTTTTAGGATTTTCGAGCGTAACTATTTTTACGTCAGGCATTATCTGCTCTGTTGTATTGTCCTGCGCAGATATTACCATTATAGAATTTGAGGTATCAAAGTTTGCAGATGTTATCTTAAAAATATCTTCTGCAAAAACTTCGGAGCAAAATGTCATAAATGCTGCAATTATAAAGAATAGTAATATAAATAATTTTCTCATACTATACAATCTCATTACTATTATATAATATAATTTATCTCTTAAATTATCAAATTGTAACGAAATATAGAAAATTATTTAATGAGCTTATTCCTTAAAGCGATACTCACAGCTTCTGTTCTGTTTTTTGCATGTAATTTTTTAAGTATACTGCTTATGCATGCTTTAATTGTATGGGTGCTGACATTCAGTTTGTCAGCCAGTTGTTTGTTCTCATACCCGTTTGTCAACAGGTACAAGACATCCAATTCCCGTTCGCATAACTTGATATCTTCTGTATTTGTGGACACCATGACTGCCTCCTGATATTATTATCATACAGAAAGCTTAAATTAAAAACAAATTTATTAATAATATTGCCGTTTATAAAATTTTTTTAATATTATTTAAATAAAGGTGGCAAAATTTTTTTTTAGTAGTTTTATATAAACTAATTATGGAAATACGTAATAATAGAAGAAACTTATATTTTGGCAGTTTGATAACAACCATTCCGGCAGAAAAACTTTTGAAAAAAGCGGATAAAGCCGTAAAAGCATCTAAGGCAGTTTATCTGGATGTTAATATTCCGGAGGGTCATAATATCCCATTGTGGTCGGTTTTATCAAAGGTTGTCGGAGAGCGGCAGGCTGCGAATAAAAATAATATTGTAATAGATGTTACGAAAGGTGAACACAATCTTTTATCTATAAAAACTTACGATTCAAAAGGTTTCAAACATAAAGAATGGATAGCAAATCCTTATCCAGTGACCGGTTCAATGCGTGAAGTTTTCGGCGACAGTGTCGTTATTTACGGGAATCCTGATAGCAGTGTGCTTTATGGAAAATCAAAATTTTTTGACGCAGTTGACAGCGCCGAGTTTGATGTGGATTCCCTGAAGGCTGCAGATATCGCTGCAGCGGGCGAAATTAAAACAAGTATTAAAACTCTTCCTAAAGATGAAGTTAAGCATTCTGAAAAAGTTTTAAAACGAAAAGAATCTTTTTATAAAAGAATTATCCCTCATGTGCAAAGACCGTTTGCTGGATTAAAGAAGATGATTACAGGCAAGCTGCAACGGGCATTACGGGAATCGGACAAATCCTCAGATGTTGTCTCTTCTCAAAAACTTCCGCGGAAAATGAAAAAAGCTGCCAGAAGATTAAACAATTCAAAAGAATATTAAATAAATATATATAATTTACATTTTGTCAGCTTGCAAAATTTTCACAGTTACGTCAAAATAATATTTGGGAATATATAAAGCCTGCGGAGTTTACAAATAAAGAGAATAATAGTATAAAATCTCAAAAAATGGAGAACAGCGGGTTTTGACAAGAATAGACAGGAGGAAAAAGATGAAGATATTGGTAATTACTGGAAGTCCGAGAAAGAATGGAAATTCAAATACTCTTGCTGACAATTTTATAAAAGGGGCTGAGGAATCCGGGCATTCAGTAGTTCGATTTGATGCTGCATTAAAAAATGTTCATTCTTGTATAGCCTGTAACAAATGCGGCATGAGTGCGGAATGTGTATTTAAGGATGATTTTGAATTAGTAAAAGCTAATATTACAGATGCAGACTGTGTAGTATTTGCAACGCCAATGTATTATTTTGGTATTTCATCCCAGTTAAAAGCAGTAATAGATAGATTTTATGGAATAAACGAGCAGATACATGTTTCTAAAAAAGCAGTTTTGTTAATGGCATACGCAGACCCATCGGAGGCTGAATCACAGCCGATAATAGGTCATTACGAAGCCTTATTGAGGTATTTAGGCTGGACAGATGCAGGAAAAGTTATCGCTCCTGGTGTCTGGACAGCGGGAGATGTAAACCATACCGCCTACGTAGAAAAAGCATATGAACTGGGAAAAAATATAAGAGAATAAATATTGCGCAAATAAACGAGGAAGAAAACGTCATTGCGAGCGATAGCGAAGCAATCCAGCTTTTTGTTAAGTGAAGAGTGAAGTGGCAGCTTCTTTTTTTGTTGAACAACTCACCATTCACTCTTATTAACCCCTCACCCGAATTTCTAAGCTCACCGAGGTTCGCTAAGAAATTCTTCCCTCTCCCTCAAGGGGCGAGGGTGAATCCAAAAATCCCCCTTTTACAAAAGGGGTAAGCTTTTTCCCCTCTCCCGCTGGGAGAGGGTGTCCGAAGGACAGGAGAGGGTGGAACGGTCATTGCGAGCGATAGCGAAGCAATCCAGCCTTTTGTTAAGTGAAGAGTGAAAGGTGAGGGGTGAATGGTTCAATAAAAATAATTGAAACCTGAACGGATGAACGGTTTTCTTC
>CALUTK010000057.1 GCA_944323675.1 Candidatus Gastranaerophilales bacterium
CCCTTAATAAAATAAAAAAGCGTGGGCGATTGGCGCAGTTGGTAGCGCACTTGAACGACATTCAAGGGGTCACAAGTTCGAGCCTTGTATCGCCCAGTTACTTTTACTTTAGCTGAAAGAAAAAGTAACCAAAAGGAAAGCAACACTTTGGGCTTTGTATAATGTTTAATGTTATTGCAAGTAAGTTTCGTTGTTTCTTTAGCCCAATGTTTTTAAAATTTCACTATTATAAAAAGCGTTATTATCATCCCAAGAGAAACCGCAGATGACAACCCCACAAAAATCCAGAAAAACGAAATCTTGTTCTTAGGGGTTGAGGTTTTCATTGAATAAACCTGAGATTTTTTCTTTTTTACAGGGGAGGACTTCTTTTCAGTACGCGGGTATTGTGAAGCTTTCTTTTTTGCTTCTGTGTATTTTTCTGAAAGCGTTTTTTTATCTTTTTGACCGGTTACAAGTAATGTTGTGTCGTAACGTTTTTTTAAAATATTCTGGCTGGCACCTCTTGCGTATACCGAGTAATTTATTGCAACTTCAAATGCTCGTTGCAGACATTCGAGTGCCTTAATCCCATCTTTATTCACTTTTGAGGCATGAGTTGAGGTGTTGCCGATTTTTTTCAAAAAATATAAATCATCCAGAAACTCTTTTTCCTGTTCTTCGCCATTGGTTTTATCTTTCAATGTCGCAAGCATATCATCAAATGTAGCATCAGGCATTCGGTCTTTTCCGAGTACATTTCGGCAGACGTTTTCCCCAAAACGACGAGTCTGTGTCATGCATTGTTCAAAATATTCGTCTCTATAAAGTTTTTCGGCTTCCGCTATTATTTCGTATAAATTTTTGTCTACTTTCTGTAAGAAATCAAAATTGGTTGTCATAATGATTTAATGGTACCTTGTGCGTAATTTGATGTCAATAATAAAAACGGCGGACTTTTTGTAAAAAAGTCCGCCGTGAAATTTTTGTAAGCCCGCATTGGGTGCGGAATTATCAACAGCTATTTAGAAATTCTTCCCGGAACAACAACTCCGCCTTTGAGGTTCTTTTTGTAAAACTCAACGTGCGGCTGGAGAACGCTGTCGAGAACTTCCGGCAATTGCTTACCAGTCATAACGGCTGTAACGATTTCCTGATAAACTGTAGCGAATGCTCTCAATTGAGTCATTGCGCCTGCAGCTTCCGGAGTTAAGCCCATTTTAGAAGTTTCAACATCTTCTCTGAAGAATGCACCAGTGATTTCGTAAGATTTTGTTAATGCACCGATGTAGGCTTCTGCATTTTCTCTGCAAACACCTTTATCTACTGGAACCGTGAGTGCAAAAACGAGTTTGTTTGCAGGGTTGAAGTGAGCCTCTGCGCTATGGTGCATAGCGTCAGGAACTTTTGCAACCTGTTTTAATGTATCTTTTACGGATTCATTCTGCATTTGAGCGTGCCAGTAAACAGTATTTTCAAACATTGAGCCCATATACTGATGAACAGAGGCTTCAATACCGTTTAATTTAGCATCAGCCCAGAAGATACCTTCTTTCAATGCGTCGTTGAGTTCTAAATCGTCAGAAAGAGACAATTCTGAAATTTCCTGAGCGGCATTCAACAATTTTGTCATATCTTCTTTAGAAAGCCCTGCCCAGATAAGGGTGAATAAAGCGTGGTCGTCAAATGCTGAAAATCTTCCGCCAACGTCATCGTGGATGTATAAGTCGCCAATCCAGCCTTCAGATATAGATGTTCTTCTGAGTTCGCTTTTTTCGGCATTTGCGTCGGTTACTGCGATAAAGTGTCTTGCAGCGGATTTTTTAGCTTCTTCTTCTGACTGACCTTTTGCTTTATAAGCGTCAATCATCATTTCCTGAACTCTTAAGAAACCGTCTTTAGTTTCAAAAGTCGAACCGGATTTTGAAGCAATCATAAAATTAGCTTCTGTTATGTCGCCCAATCTGTATAGAAATCTTTCAAGGCTGATTGAATCAACATCTGAATAGAATTCTACAGAGTCGTGGCGGACATTAAGCCCGTTTATGCCGAGCATGTGTTCGACAGTGTGTTTTGAACCGCCGATACCCATAACGCTCAATTTTTTAGCACCTGTTTGTTTTTTAAATTTGTCAACCATAGAATAGAGGTCGTCTAATCTTTTCAACTGCTCTTTTGGAAGATTAACCCAGTTGAGGAAGTGACCTTTCTGGTTTGCTCTTTTAGAAAATTCTTTTACAAATTCAGATGTTTTTGATGAATATTTAGAAAAATCAACACCTGAAAAAGTTGTTTTTACTGATGAATTTTTAGTTAACATAGTTCTCTCCTTTTTTGATAACCAGTAATTACATTGTAGTATAAAAACATAAAATATGTTATTGGAAGAAAAAATCCCCCATCCCCCTTTACAAAGGGGGTAACTCCTATCCTCTTTCTACCTTTGATGGAACCTGTTCGATATAAATGCTCCGCCCATTACCCCCTCCCTATGGGAGAGGGTAGAATTTGTTAATGAGCATGAGCGAATTTACAAATTCGGGTGAGGGTTATACAGCTATAATATTTATATTTGGGGCTTGCGCAGCCCAAAACCCTGCGCTGACATTCTTTTTCTTTTTTGCGATGAAAAGCGCATTGCCGCCAGAGGGCAGGAGCATACGCTATGCGTATGCGTGCCCGTTTAACGGCGGCAAGCAAGCTTAAAAAGAATGTCAGCCAAGAAAAAGAAACACGCTATTTAATAGCGCTGCTTCGCAGCGCAAGACCGAATGGATGTCGTTAAATGCTAACGCATTTAACCTTTCAGCCTCACTATTGCACTTCGTGCACCTTCGGCAACCTGCCGGTAGGCAGGTCTGAATTTACCCTCACCTCCCTTATAAGGGAGGTGGCGCCAAGCGCCGGAGGGTTTTCTGCGAGCGTGCGGCGTAGCCGCGATAGCGAGCTAAACAGTGAAAAAATTTCTAAGATCCTGAAACAAGTTCAGGATGACAGAAATTTTTTCACTACTTCCATTTGATTCTGCGGCGCGCAGCGACGCTGGAAACTTTTGCGTGTTTTTCTTTTTCGGTTCACTTTTTCTTTTTTCATCGCAAAAAAAAAGAAAAAGTGAACATACCTGAAAGAATATAAACTTACCCCTCACCCGAATTTCTAAGCTTACCTTAGTTCGCTAAGAAATTCTGCCCTCTCCCTCAAGGGGAGAGGGACACAAAATGTATTCCGATAACATATATTATGGTTTGTAGTATAATTCTGTTATGGCGATTTATTTTTTCTACGGTGAAGAAGATTTTAATATAGAACAGGAAATCGAAAAACTTAAAAAAGGTCTCGATAAAAATTTTCTGGAAATGAGTTTCAAAACTTATGATAACCCGAAGTTTGCTGATTTAGTTTCCATCCTCAGAACCCAGCCTATGATGTTCGGGAAAATGCTTATCGTAATAAATTGCCTTGATTATTTTTCTAAAACCTTTGACGACAAAGAAATGAAAGAAATTGCGGAGGCTCTTGAAAATAATAACGAAAATCTTGATATTGTATTTGTCGCACAGCTTCCGCGCGACGAGGGTAAAAAACTCGACAGCAGGAAAAAATTATTCAAAACACTTTCAAAATATAATGCCAGAGAATGTGCGGTAATTCCGTCCTATAAAACCGCAGAATTAGAAATGTGGCTTACAAAACAGGCAAAATCCAAAAAACTTAAACTTGAAACCAAAGCTGTCTCTGCAATGATTTCTCAAATCGGCAACAATCTCCGCCAGCTTGATACTGAATTGGAAAAACTTAAGCTTATGGCGTACCCCAACGACCTTGTAACCGCTGATATGGTACGGGAAATTTGTATTTCTAATGAAGATTTGTTTGCATTTTCTGATTATCTGATGGAAGGGAAAAAAGATTTAGCCCTGAAAGAATACCGCAGGCTTCTGGAGAAAAAGTATTGTCTGGAGATAGTTTCAACCCTACAAACAATGGTTAGAAGATGGATAATATTAAAAGCAAAAGCTTCTGAATGTACACCGTCAGAATTGTCACGTTTAACAGGTCAGCACGAGTATGTCGTGAAACTCACACTGCAAAAACTTAAATCCACCAACCTGAAAGATTTAGTTAAACTTAAACAAAACATAACAGAGGCTGAATACAAAATTAAATCAGGCCAGTCGCAAAATCCTGAAGCGGAGGTGGAAAATGCCATCTTTAAGTAACAGCGTTAGGGAAAATTATCCTTTTTTAATAAATTATTTTACTAAAGGGATAGAAAATGAAAATAAAAACGTAGCGCATTGCATTCTGTTTTACGGAACCGATATTGAGGCGCAGTATAATCTGGCGCTCGAAATTGCAAGAATGCTAAACTGCACCGGTGACAGAACCCCTGAATGCACCTGCCTCAATTGTAACTGGATTCGCGAAAACCAGCACCCTGCAGTCTTAACTATTTCAAAAGTTGATAATAAACCTGCAAACGACGATTCAAAAACAGTAATTTCTATAGATCAGGCAAGAATGATAAAAAATGATTTGCTTGTCTCTTCTGATTATCACAGAGTTTTAATTTTCTGTGACAAAGATAAAGAAGGAAATGTTTGCGGACTTAATGAAACAAACTTTCAGGAGCCGACGGCAAATGCTCTTTTAAAAACTTTTGAAGAACCGCCTTCAAAAACGACTTTCTTTTTCCTGACAAAAGATAAGTCCGATATGATTTCAACAATAATTTCCCGCGCGCAATGTTTCTTTGTACCTTCAATGAAGGAAGAAGAAAGAGACTTTTCGCTTGTAAAAGATGCTGTTGAAGGTTATCTGGAACTTGAGCGGAATGAAGTTCTTGATTTAAACGACAGACTTCTTGCGCTTGTCCGTGAAAATGAACCGATGGAGGTTTTTGTGCAGATTCAAAATTATATGACAGAACTTTTGAAATCAAACCTCAAAAACAAAGTGTTAAAAATTAAACTTATCCACGATATCAATGCGGTAGAAAAATCTAAAAAAGAACTACAGTTAAATATGAATATTCAAACGATTATAGAGACTCTTTGTTTTGAACTTTTGTTATAAATTTATAATATATGAAAAGCGGGACGGCAGTTTTGAGCCGGCAGAAAGTTGCGATACCAGATTAGACAAAGAGGTGAAAATTTTAAGGGTGTGCTTTATACTTTCTCAAGCTGCCCGATGCCAGAAGAGCAGGAGAAGAAATAGTAATAAGTCCTGCGCCCGTGTATATCTTTTATTGATTTGTATAGGGAATAGGGCTTGTGAGAAAATGCAAACATTTGTAACAAAATTTCTATAATCTGAAATTTATATAATTTAAAATCCTTTATTAATATATCAGTTAAAAATACTGACTTTTGTTCATTTTGAATGGAAAGGGGCGACGAGCCCCTTTCCATTTTTTCTATATGCTTAATCGAAATCCTAACTGGAGAGCGACACCGTTTCTTCCGCCATTACGTATCATTGTTTCAAAAAATCCCGTTAGCCGTTCTCCCCAGCGTTTTTGAACTCCGATGCCGTACTGCACATATGGTTTAATTGATAAATACGGCAGATAAACATCGTTTGCCTGAAATTTTGCATTATCTATAATATTCCATATCATGGAGACGCATATATAAGGCTGCAAGTAGTTTTTAAAATTTCCTATGAATTTAATCTGCGGCTCAATATGGATTGCGTGAAGAGGGTCAGCGTTCATGTGTACATCAGAAGATGTTGTATAATTAAACGTATTTACAAATGTGTAAGACATTAAAAGACTCGGCTGGATTATTAATTTTCGTTCAAATGTCTCAAAATTATAACCTGTTTTTTCGGCAATACCAGTATTCAGCATTGCAAAATTATCGTGACCGAAAACGGTTGAAGCTTCCGCCGAATTTGCACCGACATCCGCAGTCCAGATTGTGAAAAAGTTTCCTTTATAAAAAGCTGCATCAGCCCCTAAGAGTCCGCCGTTATTATAAATATCGTTACCCTGATACGCCTGATGAGAGCCGTTATATGCCGCATATCCTCCATACAGTCCGTACCAGCCGTGTTTTAATTTATTCAATCCGCTTTCGACACCAAACAAGCTTCCGTACATAACGTTTGAAACATCAGGTCCGTTTTTTAGCGGAACGCGTTCAAATACGGTATAAGGTTTAATCCAGAACCCTCTGTTTTCTTCCGGCATTATGAGAGGCGAAAATCCAAAAGTATTACCTGAGGCAGCTATTTTATTTTCAAAGGCATACCCTTTTTTGAAATCAGGCGGGGTTATCATTACCATATCAAGGTTTGAAAATACGTTTTTGTAAGTTTCTATCTGGGTCAAATATCCGCCTAATTGTGCGGCAACCGCAGGCGCAAAAATGCTTGAATTAAACCCGCCGCGGCGGAATTCAAAGTTCCCGCTGCCTGAATTGTAACTTGCCGTATAATCATAGATAGGCGTTCTTATGTTTGTGGAATTATACGCGACTGAATCCTTCAAAATAGAATCTGCAAAAGGAATTGTAATATATTGACCCTCCGGAGTTCCCTCAAGTGCAAGATTTTTAACAAAAAGAGTTCCGGTTCCCGTAAGCGAATCAGCGTTAATTTTATCCATTGTATTATTGTTAAAATTTACATCAGGGTAAATATTTGCAGTCCCGTTAAGTGTTAGGGCGCCGAAATTTACATCGTTAATCTCTTTATTCTGCATATTAAAATTAACGCCGCTATTAAAATTTGTGTTTGCAGCATTAAAATAGGAGCTGTTTGCAAGAAGATTTACAGTGCCTTCATTGAGTGCAAAATTCCCTGTATATTGATTATTATTTCCGCCCAGGTTTAATTGTCCGCTGCCGTTTTTTGTAATTGTCCCTGCGCCTTTTATACCGCTTAAGATATTTGTGCTGCCGCTTCCGGTAAATTCCAGAGTTGCATTAGAATAATTATAGATATCATTTAAATCGCCTGTCCGATCGTAATTATTTTTGAATGTTGAATCTTCTATCGTCATAGTACCTGCATTATAGACTGCACCACCCTGTCCGGTTTGGACGAATGAAGAAACTGAATTATTTTCAAAAACGGAATTTTTAATAACCGCAGTTGCATTTGCCTGATTATATAAAGCTCCCCCGTCGCCGTAAACATCGGTATTAATATGGTTATCTTTTACATTGACATTATCAAGCATTAATGTCCCCTGATTTGCGATAGCACCCCCAAAACCTGCATTATTGGTATTCCCCTGACCATAATTCCCGATAAGAGAACTGTTAGTAATAGTAAGATTTCCCTGATTAGCAATGGCTCCGCCATATAAAAAAGTTCCTCTATCACCGTATACATAGTTATTTTCGAGTGTTGTATTATTAATATCAAGATTGCCGTTATTGTAGATAGCGCCGCCGTAAGGAACAACAGTTCCATAAGAAGAATTGCTTCTTATTATAGAATTATCAATGCTCATTTCCGCAGTTGCGCCCTGCAGATAGCCGTTTGCAATCGCACCTCCATAGGAGGACGCTCCATTTGTATAATTATTTGCTAACAGGGAATTATCAATAGAAATTTTACCCCCATTAAGGTTATATATAGCTCCTCCAACACCAAAATTTATACCTCCTGCATCAATAAAATTATAGCTGAATTCTGATGATGTAATTGTAGTATCGCCGCCGCTATTAAAAATTGCACCTGCAAATTTTGACTGATTATATGTTTGACCTTCACAATTTCTGATACCTACTTCATTAAATAAACTGTCTTGATTTAATACAAAACCGCCAAATTCGTTATTTCCGTATATATAATGTTCATGACCTTGGAAATTAATATCAAGATTTATAAAATGATTACCTATAGTATCGTTTGAGAAAAGGTCATTAGTGAATTCAATAGTATCGCCGCTTGCCGGGGTAGAATTAATCAGTTCATTAAAATTTGCGACCTGAATATCATTTGCAAACCCCATTGGACAGCAGAAAACGACAATTATTAACAGAAGATGATTAGAAACTTTCATAAGTTTTATAATATTTCTTAAAATATAACTTCCATTAGCCGGTTGACTAATTTAATAATCTAAACTTTGCACAGATTGTTTTGTTGAGATTTCAGGTTATTCATGGCGCCGGAAAAGAGTAGAGAAATGTAAAAAGTGCAGAGTAATGTGTGAAGTGTTTAATAAGATAAATAGGCTTCTTTACTCTTCACGCATTACTGCTGCTAAGTTCTAAAAGTTAAATTACTTTGTCAAAAGTCTTGCAATAACGGTTAATCCCTAAACCTACAGGAAGAATGAACTAATTAGGAATAACGGTTATATATACCTGGCTTACAATACTATTTTTCTTGAAAAGGCTGGCTTGCACTGCCAGCGGAAGCAGGCCGAAAGATGATTTTATCAGGTAAGTAACAAGTCCGACAGCGAAACTACTTCAAGCTGAACGGAAGAATTTTTACGCCCTTTTTTTTCGGCTGGTTGTCCGGCAGTTCATAACACCTTATGCATCGCGCTTCGTATGTCTCATCCCCGCCTATCATTATCTGCGGAGAATTTTTGTCAGCAGGTTTACCGTCTATAAGTCTCTGTGTTCTTGTTGCATGATCACAGCCGCATTTCATACATACCGCATGAAGTTTATCAACACGCGTTGCAATACACATCAATTCCGGCATATGACCGAACGGTTCCGCTTTAAAATCCAGCTCTAATCCGGTTCCGATAACCTTCTTCCCCTCATCCATTAACTTTGATATAACTTTTGCAATGTTACCGTCAAAAAATTGAAGCTCATCAATCGCCACGATTTCATCTTCCGGTCTGACAACACTTAATATCTGGATTGAATGCTTTACTTTTATTGCATCCAGCCAGAGCCCGTTTCTGGATTCTATATAATCACCCTTTGAACGTGTATCTACATCCGGCGATATAACTTTTACCTTCTTTTTAGCAATTATACAACGTCTTACCCTTCTTAAAAGTTCTTCTGTTTTTCCACAGCTCATCGGCCCCGTGATAAGCTCAAAACTGTATCCTTCCATTGTATCTCCGTACACCCCAATATTATCTTCTGTCTACAAACATTTTTATTATAGTGCTTAAATTATATTTTGAAAATTAAAAGTAACAAAAATGTTACGTTAAAAATTTCATGATTCAGGAACTAATGCAGTTTGTAAAACCCTCCCGCGCCAAGGACTTTGTCTTTCAGCCTCTTCATTCCGGCTCCGTAGAAGTATTTCAACTGTTCAGGGAATTTTTCGGCAATATCTATCAAATACATGTCGTGCACAATAAATTCCTTTATCAAAAAGACGATATCCTTGTTTTTTGTCCATATAAGTTCGGATTCGTAATTCTTTGAAGAGGTTATTTTCCCAAAACACCCTTCAGTGTTATCGGCAGCAAGATATATCAATTTTCCGCCGAGAGAATGCTCAATCTCCCTGCCGCCTGTATGAGGAAATACTGTTCCAAAATTAGATTTAAAATTATCATATCCGACAATCTTAATATCCAGCCCGCGGTTATATGCCTCAAAAAGCGCAGGTTCTATATATTTAAATTCCTGTGACCATATCTCTATAAAAATTTCTTTTGAAGCGCTGTTGATAATTTCAATAACCTTTTTAAAGATGGAGTTATTCCCTGTAATACTCATTATAGGTTCTGTATAATTATCTTTTACATTCGGAAGTTTCTTTTCCAGAAAATCAAGCGTCGAAGTAATTTTTCGTTTATAACGCTTTGTTAATTCTTTAGGTTTAATAGGAACATAAGTAACGGGCTTTGCATTAGAAGCCGTCACAATATGCGCTGCCTCCAGTGATTTTAACGTGTCATAAGCACGTGATTGCGGAATATCAGCGCGTTTGCTTACATCATACCCGGTTGCGGGATATTTTTTTAGTAATGCAAGATAAACCTTTGCCTCATAGCTGTTAAGACCGATTTCCTTTAAATTCTCTATTAATTCATCCATTTATTTTTTCTTCTTTATTTTATTAATCATCTTATGCCACAGGCAGGTCTTTTGATGCTGCTGTTCCATATATGCAGCCTGAGATATCTTTTCTCCAAAAGGTTTTAAATCCGATGGCTTTTCTCCATTCTTATGCATTTTTTGAAGCTTTTTCAAATCGTTTCTCTTCAATTTTCTAATCATACGGTATTTTGCACGCTGATCACTGTTAAGGATTTTCATAAACTCCTTATCGTATTCGGTAGAAATTTTTCTTATGCACTTTCTAATTGGTTTAAGCTCCTTTTCAGCCTGCTTAATTGCAGTTTTATCGCATTTGGTTTCTGCATCTTTTAGTTTTTTCTTAGCAAGACAGAACTTTTTTAATTCAGGTTCCAAAGCTTCATATCGTTTAGCTTCAATTTCATTTTTACATTTAATCTGGGAAGGCGTGAGATTTAATGCATTATAAATACTGTTACGCTGAAGTTTAATAGTTTCAATCAGTTGAGCAGCATAGTCATATGTTTTTTCTTCAATAATTGAGACTTCGCACGGTGTATTTGCTTCATCTTCGGCAAACACCGGCATAGAAGTACTAATAAGGCATAAACACAAAACCAGTAAAACTTTTTTCATAAACTCTCCTTATTCTGCCGGCAGCCGTTAAAACCGGAGGCAACAGCGCCGCAGTATTGAAATTTCCTTCCTTTACCCCTATTGTTACATAATTGAGCGAAAAATTCAACATGGACGCTGTTTTTATGTTACATTTGGGTTATGGCAGAAATAAATCTAAAGAATTACGCATATATCGGAGATGCTTTGTGGGAATTGTTTATACGAGAAAAGACCATAAAAATAACGAATAATGCACAAAAACTTCATAAAATAACAACAGCAAAGGTAAAAGCCTCATATCAGGCGGAATTGTTACATAAAATAGAACCAATGTTAACAGAAGAAGAAAATGAGATATCGCGGCGGGCGAGAAACTTACCGATACCTGTTGGTAGACGTCAAATCCAGGCTGAATACCGTCAGGCAACCTCATTTGAAGCATTAATCGGCTGGTGGTATCTAAATAATAAGCAAAGATATGACGAAATTTTAAAAAATATTGAATGCGAAATAAAAATATAGAAAATAAATAGAAAAAGTACTTTACAAAAAAAAATCAGCATGTAAAATAAATATTGTGACAAATAAAAGACCCTTGGGGGTTTAGCTCAGCTGGTAGAGCATCTGCTTTGCACGCAGAGGGTCAGGAGTTCGAATCTCCTAACCTCCAAAAAAGAGACTTTTCAATTAAAAGTCTCTTTTTTTTATGAAATATTGATTTGTACAGCGAATTTTGATTTATAGAGTCTGGCTCGTTGTCGATTATACTTTATTGTTCATGTCGAATATCACAAATAGTTATATTATTTTGTTGTATCTCAGTTATTTTCAGAAAAACTATAGCAAGTTGTACTTTTTTGAGTGATTTAGTCGGAAGTGAATCAAATATCGGTTGGGCATATTCGCCCAACTACACTAAATATTAGCCGTCGGAAGTTGTTTGATTATACCAAAATCAAACTGGACGAAAACGGACTTTATTAGTGTATTTGTGCAGACATTTCAATCGTGTACGGTTAAAATGATTATTGGCTGAAAAGTGGCTTTGTGTTTAGGTTTCAACCTGCCGGAAGTGTCCGAAAATAATCAAACCAAATTACTTGAAAAGTCCACGAAGTGTCCGTTGAAGTCTACCCCCCTCGACTTTTGGTTGTAACCCTTATGTGGCGGAAGTTTAGGACATATTTGAATTTGTACGAATGGTTTGATTATTTTCGGCAAGGACATTTGAAATTTGTCTTGGATTATTCGGGGTGCAGGCGGAGTAATGTCCGACCTGCACCTTACGGGTTACGCTCCGCTTCACCCTACCGAAAATTCGCTAACCGGAAGTTTTTTCTTAAGGTCGGATGTAAAATAATATATAAAATGGCTACAAACGGACAGGTTGGAACTATAGACAGATAAGTAATAGTAATATATTTTGAAATTTTTCAGAACTTGTATCAACGGAACTTATATGCCTCAAATTCAATAAAATCGTTAAGTATAAAATTGTGCAAAGTCTAATACTGGCAATAATTACAGTGTAAATTTCAA
>CALUTK010000058.1 GCA_944323675.1 Candidatus Gastranaerophilales bacterium
CATTTCGTTTCGTCCTCTTCATTCCTTTTCTTGAATCAACAAGGTCGTTCTTAGCTATTCTGTTGTCAATGTGCCGCGCCTTTTATTTATGACACAACCGGTCTTTATCTTTTTCATTTTATTTTGCAGATTACAAACCAAGTCGGGGCAATCTTAAAAAGGCTTTAAACCTTTAATTCTTCAAACTCAGCAAATCCTTTGTTTGAAATCCGTTTCTCACGGCATTTATTATCTTATTACTTAAATCTTTTTTGTCAAGCGTTATTTTAAATTTTTCTTTACGTTTCTTAATTCAAGATTTTAAGCATAGCGCTTTGCGCTCATTCATTATCTTATCGCCTAAATTTTTCATTGTCAAGACATGTCTTTGATCTATTTTATAATTCTTAAAAATTCTTAATCTTGACCTGTTTTTACAGGACGAAGCCTTTTCTTTTTTGTTCCTTACATTTCTACATTATTCGTATGACGCATAGTTATTTAAAATCGGTTATACTCTTACATGAATTTATTATTATTGCAGAGAGGAGAATTTCAATGATAAAATCACTCAAAAATCTCATTATTTCTACCGGTGTTATGATGGCATGCTCCGGTATGGTTTTTGCCGACGGCAATGCCTTTACACCATTGAACTTTGACGATGTAAGCTACAACCCGCAGCAGGGAAGAGTCGTTGCAAGTTCAAATGTTTCTTCACAATCTAGTATTTCTAATACAACCGTTTCTCCTCAGGAAGTGACTGGCGGAACGGATATGCAAAGCGCTATCTTGAAACTTGATAATGCACAGGTTGACGTAAGAAATGAACTGCTTAATTACAGGGCTAAATACAACGACATAGATCAGCAGTACAAAACCATTAAAGCTGAAAGAAAAGCTCTGAAACAAAAAGTTAAAGATACTGAAAAGAAAATTAAAGAACTTGATAAAATCAAAGAAAAGACAAGACAACAAATGATATAAACCCCGAAAAGAATATTTAAGACCTGATATATATATCAGGTCTTTTATTTTGATTCACCCGATATTGAAGCAGACTCGCTTTGTTTTACCCCTCACCCGTCCTACGTACACCCTCAGCACAAGGCATACAGGGCCACTCGCTTCATATGGCTCGCGGTTTCCTTTGTATCCCGCAAGGGGAGAGGGATTTAAAAGAAAACTATTCTAACGTTCAAACTTTCATATTTCAACCACTTAATATGCACCCCTCACCCTAACCCTCTCCCGCAAGGGGAGAGGGATTTAAAAAATTTCTTCAACCGGTCAAATCCTTCATCTTTTCAACCGTTCTAAATTTCAGCTGTTCAGCTGATTTATATTGCCCCTCGTTCCTAACCCTTTACTCCTCACCTTTTTAGTAATTTATTCCAAGCAGATATTTATTATAAACATGTTCATGCGAATCAACCCAGCTCTGTGTCATTTCATCTACAGAGGGCTTTATTATTGTTTTCATCAATACTGCATAATTTATATCTATAAAATTAATTTTGTTTACACGTTCCACTGAATATTCCCGTGCTCCGCAGTTGTGGCAGTAGTTTTCCTCCGGTATTATTTCTCCGTTCTTTATTATTGCTTTCAATTTTACTCCGCAGCACGCACATCTTGTTATGTACCAGCGGTTCTCTATCAATTCGCCGCAATCCGGGCAATAGGAGATATCTTTCTCCGCCGTAACTTTGGCATGCCTGCACTCTTTATTCTTTGTAAATAACTCCAGCAATTTCATACTTCTTTTTTAATGAATTTTACTCTAAAGTCAATTATATTCTAATATTTACCATTGCAAAATATACCCGAACGGGTAATTGTATTTTATACACTTATAAGGTTTAATAATTCTTGTAAAGATAAATCTTTTTCATACTTCCAGCTATTCTTAATTCCAACGAGCCTTTTTCTAAGGCTCTTTTCTTTTGCAGAACTCAACCTGTTTACGGATTAATACCCTTTTATCAAAAAAATCTTTATGTTACTGTCCGCACGCTCAACACGTTTTACATATTTATAATCTTCCAGTTTTGTTAAAATCAAAGCTACTGCGGGCTTTTTGCCGGTCATTTTAGCGTAATAAATAGATTGCCCGATACTTTCAGCCCATTTATTTGCAAAATCAAATTCTATCGCATAATCTTTCGTCAAGCAGTCAACACGAGTGTTGTCCCACAGTACAAATTCCCGCTTCCCGAAATCATCACGGCACCACTGGCTTACGTAATATGCCTCTTTCATATTCGGAAGCATCTGCTGTTCCTCGTAAAGCTCTTGCGGAACATAGTTCAACGTAATATAAAATACTCCGCATGCCAGAAGCACAAAAGAACACACGAATGCAATTATTCTTTTTCGCCAGCCGAAAATTCTCTTTTTAGAACGTCTACCCATACAAACATTATACATCAATCATAGATATGATGATTTTTTATTTAAATAATTATTATAATTAAATTAATGACTCTATCAAGTAATATAAATTTATATATAGAAAATTCCAGAATTAAAGGGAAGCTATGCAGGTGGAAAAAAACTTTTGTAACAGTATTCATAAGTGATACCCCGCATCCGAGGGCTAAATTTATGATTTCGCAGGTTGAAACAGCTGTAAACAGCTGGAACACCGTATTAAAGACAAATTCAATAAATTTGCAGTTTCAAATAATATCACATGCCCCGCAGGCTGATATTATTGTTCACTGGGTGAAAGTCGGACGTGTTTATGAGGGAATGTGTAAATATTTAAGTGTTATTAATGATGAAATAAAAAAAATTTCTATTGAGATCGGGCTGCCAAACGAGTCTTCAGGAAAAGACACAACCGATTTAAGCATTTATTGTGCTATTATGCACGAATTCGGGCACGCAATGGGGCTGGGACACGGGGTCGAAGTCGACGATATTATGTATGTACCGCATAAGAAAAATATTTCAATACCGGATGAAAATGATATTTACGTTTTAAAACAGATATATTGCGGCTAATCCTCAGACAATTTGTTCTCATGAATTAATATAAAATGGCTTTCTAATTGCAGTTTAATGGCTGGGCAAGGCTTATTATGCGTTTCAAATTCTATCCATTTAGTTTTGTATTTACAAATACTATTTAATCTATATGTCCGCTAAATTCCTGTCAGACTTAACAACATCACTTTTAGCATACGTTTTATTGCCACAAAATACAGCACGTTCGTCTTGAGTTTGAACGCAGTTTTTTTAACGCGATAAAATTTCCGGAACACTTTATCTGTCGTTTTGGGTAATCATTTTAAACTTTGCTTTTATTTCAATTAATCTGTTTAAAGTTTTTTCGGCAACATTCTTGCTGTATGTAGAAAATTCTATTGTGTCACTGTTAATAAGCCCCGGCATTTTGTGTTTTGATATAAGCTGTTGGATAGGGCTGTAGATATCTTTTCCCTGTCTCGGCGGAACTTTGAATGTTGTTTTGATAATCGGGGTAACTTTACTCATATTTTCTCCTTTCAGTGTCTGGTTAATTTCAACATTATCATGGATGAATTTTTATTACAAAAGAAAAAACCACTTTTGTTAAGAAAGTGGCGGGGAAAAGTTACGAAATTTTTTAATAAGGAAATAAAGGAAAAAGGAATCAATAAAAAAATTCTTCCTGTGGATTAATCGTTATGAGAAGATTGTGAACGATTTTTCCACGTTTTTGTCGATTACGTTTTTAACAGCATCGTATTCTGTTTGTAATGCGCTGTGTTCCGTATCGAGTTTTCTCAATTCAAGGTCAAACTTGTTGTCTTTTGCCTCTAAATCGGACAGTTTGTTTTTGTATTCCTGTTCAATTCTGGCAATTTCTCTCTCATCTTCAACTTCCTGAATTGATGAATCCGAATCAATTGATGTGGATACAAATTTTCTATCGGTTGTCGAATAGTATTCAAGAAGCAGTTTGCCTTCTCTCAGTTGTTTTTCAAACCATTTATTATCTTTAATTGTTTCTGCCGTGTTCTGTTCGGTGTAATAGCCTGAAGCAAGCATTTTGTTAAAGATATTAGTTAAATATTGGACATAGCTGGCATTTTCAGGATCAGCGGCAGTCTTTTTATTATTAATAGAGTTTGACTGTCCGTAATAAGCTTCTGTCAATGCAACTGCATAGTCGTATAATTCTCTTTGTTCTTTTGTTGTGCCTTCATAGTTGAGGGCTTTTGTTTCAGATGTACCGTTTGTTAAATCGGTTAAAGTATATGTGGCATAGCCGTCATAAGCATCGCCGCTGAAGGATGTGAACCCGAATTCAAGCCCGTGTTCATCATCGCCATAGTGTAAATCAACAGATGTTAAATATTGATCCCAGGCCTCGTGAACTTTTTGTTTAGCTAGTGCTTTATCTTCATCGCTTGCGCCGCCTGCGTCATTGACATCAATATCCGCCTGTGAATACCCCATAGCAGATAAGAATTTGTTTAAGTCGCCGTTACCTGATTCAAAGGCTTTAGCCTGAGCATCGGTAACAAGAACTTTTCCGTCTGCGTCCGTGACGACGTATTGTAAGCCGCAGGCAACAGTGTTATACCCGGTCATAAGACCATATGAAATATCCGTATAAACTTCCGTAGAACCGTCAAAACCTGTTAATACAGTCAATTTGGTAGCATCAAGCGCTGCAAGGTATTCTTTATTCGCATCTTCAGTCTGCTGAGAGAGACGAATTTTAGAATATGAAATATCCTGACCGGAGTTTTCATTATCTGTCATTCTTGCAGTTAAACTAAGAAGTCTTGCTTGTGAAGCCGCCATTCCCATAAGTCTGAACAGTCCTTTCATTTAATCGTAACTTGTAATCATTAGTACGACATGTTTAGAAAAAAACTTTAAGAATTTAAGAGGTTTAGTTAATAAATTGTTACAAAAACTTGTTGCAACGTATTGTAACGAATCATTTAAAAACTTGTGGCAATGAGGTTTTTAAATGATTCGTTGTGTGGTTAACATTATATCAGATAACAATACTTTTAAATAAAATGTTTTAATAAATAATATAATCATTAGAAAAGAGTATAAAGACAAAAAAAGAAAGGAGTTTCTATGGTTGATGGTGTTGGAAAAAACAATCTTCCTAAATAGGTGGACACGAAAACTGTTGGACAAGAGATGGCAAAAGGAGGTTTCATCGGCGGGCTGAAAGATTCTATCGGTAATCTTCTCGGAAAATCGGATAAAACCAAAACATCTGCTGAAGATAAGCCTATGAAAGGTTTGGGTATTGAACATAATGATGAAAATACCAATAAGACTGAATCCGGTAATGGTAAAGTATCAGGCATGGCAGAATACAGCGCAAGCGGTATCGTTGAAGGCGAAGTTGGTATGGCGGAATATTCAGGTATTCAAGAGTACCAGGCTGACGGTGAGTATAAATAGAATAGTCTTTTAAAAAATAATCAGAAAAAAGGGAACCTGATGGTTCCCTTTTTTATCTTATGTCGTTGAATTCTTGTATTGATATTGATTCTATTCCCTCTACTTTTTGGAAGGTTTTATAGGTGTTTTGGATTGGTTTCTTTGAATGAATATCAATTATAACATTTATTTTTGTGATGTCGGAATTTTGCTTGCTTTGTTTTCTTGTGATTTCTCTTAATTGCGGGAATTTTTCAACTATGAAATCATAAATCGTATCAGAAAAGTCGTTTTTACAACTGAGATTAATCGCAAGCCGTTTCATATTTTTTGTGCTTGTTGTGAGAACATTTCTTTCAAAGAATCTGATAGAAACAAGAACAATAATAGTTAAGATTGTCGCGGTAACGGCAAGCCCGTACATGCCGGTTCCGCATGCCATACCGATAGAGGCAGCCATCCAAAGAGTTGCAGCTGTCGTAAGCCCGAAGATTGTAGCCCCGTGTCTTAATACCGCACCACCGCCTATGAAACCGATACCTGTTACAACCTGAGCGGCAACTCGTGCTGTATCTCTTATCCCTGTTGCATTGTCCACGGAAACATTATCGCCTGCGGCAAATGTCGGAAATCCGTAAATGGATAAAAGCGTAAATACGCATGCCCCGACGCAGACTAAGATATTTGTTCTTAATCCTGCGTATTTGTTGGTCATTTCTCTTTCAAGACCTATTGCAAAACTCAGCAATACTGCACACAACAAACGCATTGTTACTGTTATTTCCGTCTGTACAATCGGGTGGCTAAAAAAATTCTCCATCATCTTACCTTACTTTTCGGATCTAAAACATCTCTTATTGTATCACCAATAAGGTTAAACGCCAACACCGCAATAAAAATTAAAAATCCCGGCGTCAAAAGCCACGGTCTATATATGATGTTTGTGTATTCCTGAGCTTCTTTGAGCATATTTCCCCAGCTTGCGTCCGGCTGTTGAATTCCAAGCCCCAGAAAACTCAAACCGGATTCCGACAGAATGTAAGAAGGAACCGATAAGGTCATAGCAACGATTACAAAGCTTGCGGTCTGCGGGAGAATATGTTTTACGATTATGCGAAGGCGGGATGCTCCGATTGACTTTGCCGCCTGCACAAATTCCTGATTTTTTATGGATAAAACCATCCCTCTTACAACCCTTGCAAAGCCTGCCCAGCCTATAAGAGCAAGGATTATTACAATCAGCATAAACCTCTGAACACTGGTCATTCCGGACGGCAGGATTGACGCTAAAATTATTAAAAGATAAAAACTCGGTATCGACATAACGGCTTCCGCAAATCTCATCATCAAAGTATCCACAACCCCGCCAAAGTATCCGGCAATACCGCCGTATAACAATCCTATCGGGAAAAGCACAAACAATGCAAGAAATCCGATTGTCATTGAAATTCTTCCGCCGAACAGCAGTCTTGAAAATACGTCACGCCCATTTATATCAGTTCCGAGAAGGAATAATCTGCCGCCGCTGTCTGTTGTGATAAGATGCCGTTTCATAGGGATTAAACCTAAAAATTTGTAAGGCTCGCCTTTTGCGAAAAATTTAATATAATGTTTTTGGCTTCTGTCAAGGTCATAGGTTATTCGTAAATTTTCGCTGTCAAACCCTCTTATATAATTATATGTATAAGGTTTTGAAAATTTTCCGTGTTCATCAATTACAAAAATCTTGGAAGGCGGTACATACGCCATTGTTCTATCTGAAAAATCTTTTGTATAAGGTGCGATAAAATCCGCAAGAAAAAGTGCAAGGTAAATAATCCCGAGAACTATAAGGGCAATTTTTGCAAATTTATCTTTCATTAACTGTTTAAAAACTTCTCTTATCATGCTTTCACCCTAATCCTCGGGTCAGTGATAATGAGAAGAATATCCGCGATTAAGTTACCTAAGATAAGCATAATCGCTCCCATCATTAATGACGCCATTACTAAATTTATATCTGATTTCAAAACCGCTTCAAGAATTAACCTCCCGAGTCCCGGATACTGGAAAACGTATTCGGTCAACGCCGCCCCGCTCAAAAGCCCTGCAAATTCAAAACCTAAAAGCGTAATCATCGGATTAATTGCGTTTCTCAATGCGTGTTTATAAACTACATCAAATTCACTCAAACCCTTAGCCCTTGCAAATTTAACATAGTCGCTGTCAAGAACATCAAGCAGGTTAGCTCTCATCTGTCGTTGCAAACCTGCAAGCGACAGGGTAAACAGAACCGTTACTGGAAGGATTAAGTGGTGAGTTATATCCCAAACCTGCTGCAGGAAAGTCATTTCCAGAAAATTTGAACTTGTTAATCCGCCAATCGGGAACCAGCCTGTTTTTACCGCAAAAATCAACAGCAAAACAGCAAAGAAAAACGAAGGTATAGCCATTCCGACACTTGTCAGAACTGTCAAAATCCTGTCAAAAGGCGTTTTCCAGTTCAGTGCCGCCGCAACTCCGAGCGGAATCCCGACAATCCACGTGAGTGCAATTACTATTATTGTCAAAAGCAGGGTGTTCGGAATTCTTTCTTTCAACTTAGCAGAAACCTGCTCGCCGTTTGAAGTTATCCCGAGGTCGCCCTTTATAAAAGATTTTGCCCATTTGCCGTATTGAACGATAATAGGTTTATCAAGTCCGAGCCTTTGAGTTTCTTTTTCAAGGGTTTCCTGTGATACGGAAGGATTTAACCTCAATTCCGCAAGCGGATCCACCGGGCTTAAGCGTATTATAAAAAAGCTTATGATTGATACTATTATCAAAAGCGGTATGGATTGAAGTATTCGTTTTAGTATGTAGATTAAAATTTGCATTGTTTTCCCTTATAAAAGTGAGACTCCTGAAAATCGTCATTGCGGGCCTGACCCGCAATCGAAAAGTTGTTGCGGTAATGCGATTCCGCATAAGTCAAAAATCTACGCACGGTTTGTTCTTGATTTTTAGACTTTCCGGAATGACGGAATTCCTACATTAAGTTTCACTTTTCACCTCACTTTCATATATTTCCTCTATATTATACGTCATTCCGCCAAGCGGTGTCGGGTAGACGTTTTTAAACCTTGTTCTGATTGCCGAAATTATCAGCGGCGAATAGATATAAACAAACGGCTTTTCATCATAGGCTATTGCCTGATATTCATCGTAGAATTTTTTACGACCTTCAAAATCAGTTGCCAAAGCTCCCTGCGTATAAAGATAATCAATTCTTTTTTCCCACTCGTAGCGGTCGTCTTTTGTGTAATTTGCAGGACGCTGGTTGAACATATGAAGTGTCCCGTTTGACATCCAGACATTCTTTCCGCCGTTCGGCTCAAGAGGAGAGCCGGTTAACCCCATTATAACCATATCCCAGTCAAGGGTATTTACAAGTTTATTCACAAGCGAATTAAACTCAATCGGTTTGAAATTAACCTTCATTCCTAAATCTTCAAGGTCTTGTTTTACCATAACCCCGATTGCTTCACGCTCGGTGTTGCCTGCGTTTGTATAAAGGTCAAATTCAACGTGGTTTCCGTATTTGTCGCGTAAATGTCCCTTTTTATCCCAGTAGTATCCTGATTTTTTCAAAAGTTCTTTTGATTTTTCAAGGTCGCGGTCGTATGGTTTAAGATCTTTATTCAGAAAAATTGAATTCAGGCTTTCTGCTGTAAATAGAGGTGCCGCAAGCCCGTTTGCAATATTCATAACCATATTTTTTCTGTCTATTGCGTAATCCACAGCCTGTCTGAAATTCTTATCCTGAAACCAGCACTGCTTTTTGAGGTCAACGTTGAATTTTCCGTTTTTGTCTTTTCTGTTGTTAAGATTGAATGAGGCAAACATTGTTCCCGTATTAGGACCAAGGTTGTAAATTTTGAAATCTGAATGTTTTTCAAGTTCCTTAAATCTCGCAACATTTGCCCCTTGAAGCCCTATTACATCAAGTTCACCGCCTTCAAATTTTAAAACCTCGTTATTAATATCACCAACAATTAAATAAACCAGTTTATTTAGATACGGAAGTTTTTCGTCTTTTGTATTTATTATGTAATAATCAGGATTCCTCTCAAACACAACACGCTGCGCCGGAACATATTCTTTTAACTTAAAAGCGCCAGATGTCACAAGAGTTTGCGGGTCAATGTTAGTTGAGAGAAATGTATCAAAATACGCTTTCCCTTTTTTAACTGCCGGCTCGAATACATGTTTTGGCGCAATAGGACTTGATAACATTCTAATAAAAGGCGCAAAAGGCTGCGGAGTTTTGAATTCTACCGTGTAATCATCAATTTTTCTGACAGTCGGAAGTTTTCCGTCAATAACGATTGAATCCCTGATTGATGTATTTCCGAATCCGTCTAATATAATATTCTGCCATGTAAACACAACATCGTCTGCCGTAATCGGTTTCCCATCCGACCATTTTATTCCTTTTCTTAAATGGATTAAATAAGTATCCCCCTCAACCGTAAAATCTTTCGCAAGCCGCGGAATAGGTTCCCCTGTCACGGCATTTGTTGACAATAATCCGTCATACATTATCTCTGACAATTGAGACGAAATATTATCTTTTGAATTAAACGGATTAAAAGTTTTCGGTCCTTCACCAATAGTCGATGCAACAAGAGTCCCTCCGAATTTTCCGACAGGCGCCTGTGACTGCAGGTAATCAACGCCATCAATCGTAACATTTTTCTGCGGTTCCGGATAATTTATATCTTCCGTTATGGAATGAGGCTGCAACGCCGGTTTTACGGTTTGCGGGTAATCCGCGTGCAGGCATGATTTTACGCAAATCACCAGCAAAATTAATACTAAGATTACATAACCCGCTCTTTTCATATATTCAGTTTAACATAAAAATTTTCTTTGTTTATAGGTAAAGAGGGCAGGTTAAAATTTCTACAATTTAACCCCAAATACATTTCTGACGGCTATCATTGAAAGTTAAAAAGCGGTAGAAAGAATCTACCGCTTTTTAATTAGGGAACGACGAGGCTCGTCTTGGATTTACTCCACGCTCACAGAGTTTCGCCTTAGAGCCTAACGGCTCAGCCGGCTCAATCTGCTCGCTATCCGGACTAACTCACTAACGTTCGTGTCGTCCGTCCGCAAATCCGCCGAACTCGCAATTAGCGCTTCTCGCCACTATCATTCGGCCATAAAAAAAAGCCGCACTAGGCGGCTTTTCTTAATGGCGGGAACGACGAGGCTCGAACTCGCGACCTCATGCGTGACAGAGGCTTTTTAAAACATAAAAATGCTGTATTTGCAACATTTTTAGCATTATGCAACTTTTCTAAAACAGCTTAAACTACATATCAATTACCCACCCATTACACACAGATTTTTATTAAATAAAATATCAACTTTAATTTCAAAATAACAAATAACAATTTGCCTGTAATTTAATATTCATAATACTTTTGGTATTGTTATCTTTTGTTATTTTGTATAGACATAAGTTTCTACATGAACATAATTATGCTATAATAAACGCATGGCAAAGCGAACAGAGGCATTGGAAGTATATTTTTATCAAACGAGTTCGGGGAATGAACCTGTTAGAGAATGGCTTAAAGACCTGCCAAAAGAAGATAAACGTACAATCGGCTTTGATATCAAAACTGTTCAATACGGCTATCCTATTGGAATGCCTTTGACAAGAGTTTTGCATGGGACAAACGGCTTAGAAGAAGTCCGCAGTAATGTATCAAACGGAATTGCAAGAGTTATCTTCTATGTTGAAGATGATACAATGGTACTTTTACACGCATTCATCAAGAAAAGTCAAAAGACACCGCAAAAAGATTTAGATGTTGCAATCAAACGGTATAAAGATTTAAGCAAAAGATAAAATAATACGTTTCCCTAAGTATTTTGCGACTTTTTCTATTGTATTCAAGGTGATTGAAGTATTTTCAGGGTCTAAAATACGACAAATAGCTGT
>CALUTK010000059.1 GCA_944323675.1 Candidatus Gastranaerophilales bacterium
GTTCAGGAGAGGGTTAAAAATAGTGAAGTGTGAAGTGATAAATTTTTTATTGAACCCCTCATCCTTTACCTTTCACGGTTATTAACCCCTCACCCGAATTTGTAAATTCGCATTTGCTCATTAACAAATTCTTCCCTCTCCCTCAAGGGGCGAGGGAAAGCGCTATTGCAAGCAGTAGCGAAGCAATCCAGCTTTTAGTACGTGAAGTGTGAAAAGTGACGTGTGAAGTGACTGCTTATTTTTTTATTGAACCCCTCACACATCACTCCTCACCCTTCACTTATCCAAAACCCGGATTCTTTCGGGCTTCGCCCTCAGAATGACGTTAGCAGCCCCATTCCATCTCCACTTATCAAAAGGCGAGGGAAGCTTGTAAAACCGACCGGCACTCGCGCGTCACCTCTATTGCAAGGGAGACTATATAATAATTAATAAAAAAATGCCGGCTGTAATAGCCGGCTACGCTTGATATCCAAAAAAATAAATTTTTAAACTCTTATCCTGTTTTTTCTTCAAAGTCTTTGCCGCCGACAATGCGCAGGTGTCTTTCAGCACCTTCTCCGACACTTTTACTTATAAGATTGTGCTGTTCAACAAGTTCATGCTGAAGTTTTCTGATATGGTGGCTCTGCGGCTGTAATTCCACATTTTCCGCTCCTGCAAGAATTTTATTAATTGCAGCTTTTGCCTCATCCAGCGCCCGCTCGGCGTCGTCGTAATAGCCTTGAAGTGTTTCAGAGGCTTCAGTAATCTGGAGCGCATCTTTTAGAACTTTTTGTATTTGCGCCATAGAATTGGTTTTTATATAGAAAACCTGTATCCGGTAGTCGTTTGCGGTTGAGAGAATTTTTGCGCCGCCTTTGGCAAAGTTCTTGTGCGCAATCACTATATCCGCGTCATCAAGATTTCTGGTAATTTCTGCCTTTAAGTCAAGTCTTTCGATTACTTTTTCAACAATGCTTCTTGATACCGCATAAAGAT
Organism: Candidatus Gastranaerophilales bacterium; assembly: GCA_944323675.1. GTDB lineage: Bacteria > Cyanobacteriota > Vampirovibrionia > Gastranaerophilales > Gastranaerophilaceae > Scatousia. The sequence goes on from CALUTK010000059.1 coordinate 982, forward strand.
AAATTTTCTTGAAACCTTTGACTTCTTCAACGTATTTTTGTCTTGAAAAGCTGAAATTCAAACTGTCTGATGGCTGAATTTTTTTCTCAAGTTTATTAATCTGTTCGCTGATTGTCGGTTCGTGTTTTTCTTCCGGTTTTGGCGATGCAGGCTGTTCTTCGTAGGTTTTATCAACCTTTCTTATTTCAGGTCTGATAGGCCAGCCTCTTAAGATATAATCAACGGCTTCTGCAGTGTCTTTATAGACTGCAAGAGTGTTTCTGTCGAGAATTTCGATTACTATATCAAAGGTAGGCTGTTTCTCTCTTTCAAGAACAGTTTTTTGGGAAGCTCTGCGGCGGGCTTCGTCATCGCCTAAGGTTACAGATTGGATACCGCCGACCAAATCAGATAGTGTAGGGTTTTTAATTAGACTTTCCAGACTGTTTCCGTGAGCGGTTGCAATCAGCATAACCCCGCGTTCCGCAATTGTTCTTGCCGCCTGCGCTTCCGCTTCCGTCCCTATTTCATCAACAACTATAACCTCAGGCGTGTGGTTTTCAACGGCCTCTATCATAATATCTTTTTGAAATTCAGGCTGTGTGACCTGCATACGTCTCGCGTGTCCGATTGCCGGATGCGGAGTGTCGCCGTCGCCTGCGATTTCGTTCGAGGTGTCGACTACAACAACTCTTTTGCCTAATTCATCAGCCACAAGTCTTGATATTTCTCTGAGTTTTGTGGTTTTGCCGACCCCAGGGCGTCCTAAGAATAAAATGCTTTTATTCATCATGCAAATATCCTTAATACAAGCAATTGTCCCCGTAACAACTCGACCGATTCTGCAGGTAAGACCTATCACTTTACCCTGACGGTTTCTTATTGCGCTGATTCTGTGGAGTGTTCCGGGGATTCCTGAACGATTATCTGATGTAAATTCCTGTATGCGGCTTGTAATATACGAAATGTCCTCATCATTGACGGTTTCCGTCCCTAAATACTCTATTCTGCCTCCTGCATGCCGAACCTCAGGCGTTCGGCCGATATCAAGAACAATTTCTATGACATCCTCCATTTGCCCGTAGTTAATGTGCTTCCTCACCTTGTCGGGTAGAATTTCGATTAATCTGTCCAGATCGTTTTGAAATTGCAGGTTGCTCATTTTCTTTATGCCTTTCTATTTTGCTATATACAAAATATTATTGTTGGCTATATGTGGTATGTGATTTATATATATTATCTCTCCCACTTATATTATACCACTTTTTACGAAATAATTCTCATCAAACTGTACTACATTAGTAATATTTTTTACAAAACTTAATATTTAAAGCGGCCTAAGAGTGTTGATATTACACGTTTTCAGGAATTTATGGTGTAAAAAAGCCCGAACAGGCGTTATAAAAAAGTCTGGTTCGGGCATAAATATTTTCTTCAATTTTCTTTACGAAAGGAGATGGTAATATTTCATATAATCAGCCATAATCATGGAGCTTGTTGCGTTAGCAACGTTAGCTTTTATTGTTTGTTCGCTGTCTGTTTCCGAGGTTTGTTTAACCTGCTGTGTTTCTTTTTGTCTTTCTTGAGCGATTTGTTCTGTCTGAATTTCTTGTATGAAGTCTTCTACGGCAGTTTCAATTTCTTTTAATTTTGCTTTGTCACCTGCGTAGGAGCCTGTGGATTCGACACCTGCTTCATTTAAGTCTTTTAATATCTGGGCCCATTCGTTGTAGTTCGGAATCGAAGCCCCCTGAGCCTGAGCGGCAGCCTGAGCTTTTCTTAACTCGTCTTCTGATTCAATACCATCTACTCTGTAAGCCATAATAACTCTCCTTATAGTTTCTTATATATATAAAGTATTTTGAAAAACGTGTATTTCAGAAAAGTTCATTATTGTAATATAACTTAATAAAACCCGCTCAATATTTTGTTAAACTAAAAATTAAATAATTAAAAGCGTTAAGAAAAATTTACAAAAAGCCGTGAAGTTGCATATAATAAGAATTTTAAACATGCAAGTAAATATTGAAAATGTGTCGTTATTATAAAAACAATCATTAAATCATGTTAAATTTTATTTATAAAAAAGGGCTTATCTGCTTGCAATCAAATATTTTCCAAGTATGATAAATATGTACCCTTAAAAGGGTGTACTATGCACATGTAAAATCGGGGCGCAGCTCACAATATAACAGCTTTGTCGAATGCCTGAAAATATTTTGCGAAAGGACTTTAGCGAAAGTTTTGAGCGGCGGGAACAAATTAGACCGATTGTAGACAGGCCGAAACTAAAAAGGAAACTCTATGTCAAAAGACGTTATTGAAATAGAAGGCGTGATTTTGGAATCCATGCCAAATGCAATGTTCAGAGTTAAACTGGAAAATGACCACGAAATTCTGGCACATATATCAGGAAAAATCAGAAAAAATTTCATAAGAATATTACCGGGAGACCGCGTAAAAGTCGAAATGACTCCTTATGATTTAAGCAGAGGCAGAATCACCTTCAGATTGAAATAACAAGGTGTAAAAAGTAAGTTTACAGGCGCAGGTATATGAAATTCAGTATATAGCGCGATAATACAAAATCTCACGAAATAATTAATATAAAGGAAAAGAAAAATGAAAGTAAGATCATCAGTAAAACCAATGTGTGATAAATGCAAAGTAATTAAAAGAAAAGGCAGAATTGCCGTAATTTGCGAAAACCCTAAACACAAACAAAGACAGGGTTAGTTTTTTGGCAGGGTGATGGCGAGCGTTAGCGAGACGAACCCGTAACATCTCCGGTTGAGCAGGCAAAATTTGTAAAATTTGCAAAGCGAAAACAAGGAGCAGGACAGCCGAATAAACTAATATTGAATTTCGGTTTCAACTTGCCGGTAATTCAAAAAAACAAAAAGCGGAACCTGCGCGCTTAACAGCAGGTGGAGAGGAAGGATTTATCCCTCTTACATAAAAAAATCTAACAACAAGAAAAGGAGAAAATTAAACAATGGCAAGATTAGCAGGGGTAGATTTACCTCGTAACAAAAGAATGGAAATAGCATTAACCTATATCTACGGAATAGGTCCTACAAGAAGTAAAAAAATTCTCGCAGCTACAGGTATTTCACCTGACTTGAGAACAGATGACTTAACAGAAGAAGATATTAAAAATTTGCGTAACGAACTCGCAAATTATCATATAGAAGGTGATTTGAGACGTGAAGTTTCAATGCACATCAAACGCCTTCAAGAAATCGGTTCATACAGAGGTATGAGACATAAAAGAAACCTTCCTTGCAGAGGTCAGAGAACTAAGACTAACGCAAGAACCCGCCGCGGTAAAAAAGGTTTGGCAATCACTAAGAAGAAAACTGTATAGCGGATTTGGCAGGTGCGCCGGGTGAGCGCGGGCGAGCCATAAAAGGTGGCAATCCTGAATAATTTAAAACCGCGAGCAGCGACAACGCTAACACAGCAGCTCCAAACGAGAAACTTGATAAAACAAAATAAATTCGAAAATTTATGAATCGGATTGGAAAGTTTCGAGTTGACAATAATCCAACCAATACAACGGAACAATTAATAATAAAAAACTAAACTAATAAACATAAAGGAAAGTAAAAATGGCAAGACCAGTAAAAACAAAGAAAAAAGAAAAGAAAAATGTATTGCAGGGTGTTGTACATATCCAGTCAACATTCAACAATACAATCGTAACTTCTACCGATACTCAGGGTAATGCTATTGCATGGGCAACAGCAGGTGCCAGCGGTTTCAAAGGTGCAAGAAAAGGCACTCCGTTCGCAGCGCAGTCTGCAGCTGAGTTGGTAGCTAAAAAATCAATCGATCAGGGTATGAAAAAAGTTGAAGTTTATATCAAAGGCCCTGGTTCAGGCAGAGAAACTGCTATCAGAGCAATTCAGGCAGCAGGTTTGGAAATTACGTTAATTAAAGACGTTACACCAATCCCTCACAATGGCTGCCGTCCGCCTAAGAAAAGACGTGTTTAGCGCGAGCGAGCTGAGGGCGATGACTTTGTGGTGTCGGCTTGCGTGAGCAAGACGAGCAGGCAAAGTCAAGACCCGTTAAACGCGAGCGAGCAAGAGCACAGATACTCAAATAACAATCAAAAAAGTACAAACGCGGGGGCTTGCTGAAAGCCAATAAAGCAAACCATAGATGCCCCGCACAATTAAAAGGAGAAATTAGAAAATGGCAAGATACACAGGTCCAAGTAATAAATTATTCAGAAACAAAAAAGTTAAAGATTTGTCAAATAGAAAATTAACTTCTTCTATGAGACAAACTGCTTCAGGCCAGCACGGTGCTGTAAGAAAAAAACTTTCTGAATATGCAATTCACTTAGCAGAAAAACAAAAAATCAGATTTACATACGTTGTAAGCGAAAAACAATTCGCAAAATATTATAACGAAGCTGCAAGAAAAAGCGGTGTTACAGGTACAATTCTTTTACAGTTATTAGAATCAAGACTTGATAACATTCTTTATAGAGCAGGATTAGGTATTACACGTAAACAATCAAGACAAATCGTAAATCACGGTCACGTTCTTGTAAATGGTAAAAAAGTAGATATTCCATCATACTCAGTAAAAGCAGGTGATGTTATCACTATAAAATCAAAGAGTGCTGCATTCTTGAAATCCGTAACGGAAATGATAGATATGGCTTGCGCTCCTGCATGGATGACTATCGACAAGGAAGCATTAAAAATTACTTTCGACAGAATTCCAGAAAGAGAAGAATTAGATCCTGAAATTAAAGAACAACTTGTAATTGAATATTACTCTAAATAGCGCGAGTGAGCTGAGGGCGCAGCTCAAAACGGCACACAGCCGTGTGTGGTGCTGGAGAGCGAAGACCCGTTAAGCGGCACGCGCAAGATGCGGATTTTTCTTAAATCCAAATCAATCGGAGAAATCCAAAATAGTTATTTAACAACTAGGAGATTAAAAGAATGGAATTAAAAATTAAATGCGTTAATACGACAACAAGTTCAGACGGTTCACAATACGGTAAGTTTGTAATTGAGCCTTTGGCAAAAGGTTTCGGTACAACAATCGGAAACTCTTTGAGACGTGTATTGTTATCAAGTCTTGAAGGTACTGCCGTTACATCAGCAAGAATTGAAGGTATTACTCATGAATACACAGCAATTCCTGGTGTTCTGGAAGATGTAATCGACGTTATGTTGAACCTTAAAGGCTTGGTTGTAAAAACCGATTCTAAAGAAGCGCAGCATTTGAGAATAGATGTTGATAAAGCAGGTGCTGTACTTGCAAGTGATATTCAATTACCTGCAGGCGTTAAAGTTGTTAACCCTGACTGGTTAATTTGTACTGTTGCAGAAGGCGGCAGCTTCCACGCTGATATTATCGTTGAAACCGGCAAAGGATATGTTGCTCACGACGTTCCTAGAGATTCTAAAGGTATTTCAATTGATGTATTGCCTATCGACGCAACATTTATGCCAATCAAAAGAGTCAGCTATAATGTAGAAAATACCCGTGTAGGTGATTCAATTGATTTCGATAAATTGACTCTGGAAATTTGGTCAAACGGTTCAATCGAAGTATCTACAGCATTGAGCCAGGCTTCTAACTTACTTATCGACCACTTTATGCAGATTGCGGCAATCACAGGCCAGCCTGTTGTTGCTCCGGTTGCAGCTGTGGAAGAAGAAGTGGAAGATGATACAAGTGTTCCTTCAATGACTATCGAAGAATTGGAGCTTTCTGTTAGAGCATATAACTGCTTAAAACGTGCAAGCATCAATTCAATGGCAGAATTGCTGAAAAAATCAGAACACGACTTGCTGAACATTAAAAATTTCGGTAAGAAATCTTCTGATGAAGTAATCGAAAGACTTCACCATTTTGGTTTAGACCTTGCTCCGAACCCGGAAGGTGAAGAAGAGGAAGAAGAAGTCGGTTAATTTAACAAATAAAATACCGCCGTTACGACAGAAGCGAAAGCGGATGGAGTGAACAAATCTCTGATTTGACAGGCGGAAAATAAAAAAATTAATAACAAATAATATAAAGGAAAAACAAAATGAGACACCAAACTAAAAAACATACGCTAAGCAAAGCAAAAGACCAGCGCGATGCACTTTTGCGTTCATTAGCTACTGAACTTTTTGTACACGGTGAAATCAAAACAACTATGGCACGTGCAAAAGCATTGAGACCATATGCTGAAGAAATTATCACCCTTGCAAAAAGAGGTGATCTTCACGCTATCCGTCAGGCCGCAAGACATATTTACAACAAAGAAACCGGTAAATATATGGATCTTGCAACCGGCGAAGTGTTTGAAGCTCCTGTAGCAGATAAAAAATTGGCACGCCAGACAGTATTGAGACAGTTGTTTGTCGTAATCGGCAAAAAATATTCAGACCGTAAAGGCGGTTACACAAGAATATTCAGACTGCCACCGAGACGCGGCGATGCTTCTGAAATGGCTTTAATCCAACTGGTATAAGCCATGAGGTATGCCTTTAAGGTTCAGTATATCGGGAAAAACTATGCGGGAAGCCAGATACAATTTAAAAACGGCGAACAGATAGAATCCCCGACCGTACAGGGCGAACTTGAAAAGGCTCTTAGTACATTGATATGCGGCAGAGATGCCGTGAATAATAAAAGACCGATTAAAACAGTCTTTTCCGGACGAACAGACAGAGGTGTAAATTCTCTCGGGCAGGTCGTTCATTTTGATACAGATAAAACGATTGTTGCTTCTGAGTTTATGTATCATTTGAATGAAATTCTCCCGAAAGATATCTCCGTCACGGACTTAAAAGTTGTTGATGAAAGGTTTCACGCTCAAAAATCAGCAAAAAGACGTCATTACAGATTTGAATTTATAAATCGTAAATGCAAAAATGCTTTTGACGGGGATTTGATGAGGATTAAGTATGAAATCAGGCTTCAACGAATGCAGGAATCTTTGGATTATCTCAAAGGCGAGCATGATTTTTCGAGTTTCAAAAGTTCCGGAACGCTTAACCCGAGCACAGTCTGTTTTATCGAGAATGCCGAATGCAGGAGAGTCGGCGACCGGATTGTGATTGATATTACAGGGAACAGGTTTCTCTATAATATGGTAAGAACAATCGTCGGAACTCTTCTTGAAATAGAAGGACACAACCTGCCTTCAAGTCATATGAAAGATGTGCTTGATGCAAAAGACCGCCGTAAGGCGGGCGCAACAGTCAGTCCCTACGGATTGACACTTATAGAAGTACAATATTAAAAAAACATAAACGGAGACGAATAATGAAAACATATTCAGCTAAACCTCTGGAAGTTGAAAGAAAATGGTATCTGATTGATGCTGAGGATGAAGTTCTCGGCAGATTAGCTGTCAGAATTGCCAACATCTTAAGAGGCAAAAATAAACCTGAATACACTCCGAACGTTGATACAGGTGATTTCGTAATCGTAATTAACGCTGACAAAGTTCGTGTAACAGGTAATAAAGAAACTGATAAGATTTATTATCACCACACAGGATATCCGGGTGGTTTGAAATCTGCAAGTTTCAAAGAATTAATGGAAAAAGACGGCACTCTTGCATTAGAAAAAGCAGTTAAAGGTATGCTTCAGCACAATACGCTTGGTGCACAGCAGTTAACCAAATTAAAAATCTATGCAGGAAGCGAACATCCGCACGCTGCACAAAAACCAATCGTGTTGGAAAAGGAGGCTAAATAATGGCAGATAAAGAAATTATGGCAACAGGCCGCAGAAAAACCTCTATTGCAGTAGTAAAATTGGTAAAAGGCAAAGGCAGAATTTTTGTTAACGGTAAAACATTGAAAAACTATATCGGTAACAGACCTGCTGTTGAAATGTTAGTATATAGACCGTTGGTATTGACTGACAATCAGGAAAAATACGATGTTAGAGTAAAAGCTGTAGGCGGCGGTATTGTTGCTCAATGCGGTGCAATCAGACATGGTATTTCAAGAGCGTTAGTAAAAGCTAATGAGGAATACAAAAACGTATTGAGATTAGAAGGACTTTTGACACGTGACCCTCGCGTTAAAGAACGTAAGAAATACGGTAGAAAAAGAGCAAGAAAACGCTTCCAGTTCTCAAAACGTTAATACGTTATATCAAATATCAAAAGAGTACCTTCTGCAAGGTACTCTTTTTTAATACATAAAATATGTTATCGGTATATATGTTCATTTCTTTCTCTTTTATTGCGAGTAAAAGAGAAAGAAATGAACCAAAGAAAGAGAAAAACGCAAAAGTTTCAGCGACGCTTCGCGCCGCGAAAACAAATGGAAGTAGTTGAAGGCAGAGCCTTCAACCTCATAAGGTGTGCTATCGTGCTTACGCACACGCACACCAGACCGGCCGGGAGGCCGGTTGCCGAACGTGCACGAAGTGCGATAGTGAGGCTAAAAGGTTAAATGCGTCAGCATTTAACGACATCCATTCGGTCTTGCGCTGCAAAGCAGCGCTGTTATATAGCGTGTTTTTCTTTCTTGGCCGATATTCTTTCTTTTTGCATCGCAACAAAAAGAAAGAATATCCGGTGCGGGGTTTGGGGCTGCATAAGCCCCAATAATAAAAAGCAGGACTGCTTTCTTTATTTCCGATAACATATTTTATGGTTTGTTGTATAATTCAACTATGAATGAACTTATTGAGAAGGCAAAAGAGTTTCATACATTGACAAAAGATGAACTTGTTTCACTTCTGGCGAATGATGGGATTAATGATGTGCTTTTTCAGGCTGCCGATAGTGTAAGGCGTGAATTTGTCGGGGATGAAGTTCATTTGAGGGCTTTAATCGAATTTTCAAATTACTGCCGATGTAATTGTCTTTATTGCGGAATACGCGCAGAGAATAATCTTGTTGAACGGTATAGATTGGAGAAAGCAGAAATCTTAGAGCTTGCACAACATGCAGCCGCTTCCGGATATAAAACAATTGTTCTTCAATCAGGAGAGGATTTTTCGTTTAAAGCGGATTATCTTGCAGAAATTGTAGCTGGGATAAAAAAGCTGGATGTCGCTGTTACTTTAAGCATAGGCGAGAGAAGTTATGAGGAATATAAGATTCTGAAAGAGTCAGGCGCGGATAGATTTCTTTTGAGAATTGAAACTACGGACAAAGGCTTATACGAAAAAATGCACCCGAAAGCCAGCTTAGAAAATCGTAAAAGATGTTTATATGATTTAAAAGAATTGGGCTTTGAGACGGGAACGGGCTGTCTTGTGGGGCTTCCGGGGCAGACTGTTGAATCGCTTGCTGATGACATTTTGTTTTTTAAAGAACTTGATGCTGATATGATTGGAATTGGCCCTTTAATCCCGCATCCTCATACACCATTACGAGATAGCGAATGCGGCAATCTTATGCTGTCTTTGAAGGTTATGGCGTTTACACGGCTTTTGCTTCCGGATATTAATATTCCGGCGACCACAGCTATGGAAACGTTAAATCCTGAAGGGCGGATAATGGCACTGCAGGCAGGAGCTAATGTTGTAATGCCGAATGTTACGGCGGAGGGTGTCAGAGGAAAGTATGAAATTTATCCGAATAAGGCTGCAGTAAATTATGCGGAGTTATCAAAGAAATTATCGCAAATCGGGCGTACAATTTCTCATAAAAAAGGTTTCAGGGGACGATCATGCAGAAAGGACATAAGATGAAAATAGCAGAAAATTTGATTGAATTAATCGGTGGAACCCCACTTGTGAAAATAAATAAATTAAATGACGGGCAGGCAATTATTGCAGCTAAAATAGAGTCGCGAAATCCTGCGGGTTCTATAAAAGACAGACCGGCCTATAATATGATTAAAAGAGCTGAAGAGGCGGGGCTTGTTAATAAAGATACTGTAATAATCGAACCGACAAGCGGTAATACAGGTATAGGGCTTGCTATGGTGTGCGCAATAAAAGGTTACAGAATGATTTTGACAATGCCTGAGACTATGAGTCTTGAACGCAGACTGCTGTTAAAAGCTTACGGCGCGGAATTGGTTCTGACAGACGGTGCAAAAGGCATGCAGGGGGCTGTTGATAAGGCAGAAGAATTGCATAAAGAAATAGACTTGATTCAAGGATGTATTAATAGAATGGCAAATAACTCTTTTTTGTTAAAAGGGTGGTTGGTGTCCATAATAGCTGTTGTTGTGACATTATCACTTGATGAAATGAATAAATTTGTAATTACATTGATGGTTATAATGATTACGATCTCATTTTGGTATTTA
>CALUTK010000060.1 GCA_944323675.1 Candidatus Gastranaerophilales bacterium
GAAAGGAAAGGTCGAACGTCATGGGAATGGCAGCATCACAAGCTAGATTTTTGGGTTTAACGGCTCGTAAGACGAACGTTGAATTCGAAGGTCAACAGGTAAACCAGCAGAGAACTTCTCTGTCGAATGAGTCTGCCAACTATTACAATGACCTTTTGGGAATGACTGTTCCGGTTCCCCCGTCTGTTGATGAATATACAAAAACAGTATACACATTTGAAGACGGGGCCTTAACAAACCAGATAACAGCGTTAATTGCGCAGGCAGACGGAATGTATACGGTAAGTTACCTGTCACATTGGCAGGATGATTTTGCACCTGTTGCAGCATCGTCCAGTATAGTAACACAAACGGCAGGGGGCTATGCAATCGGGGCAAATGAATTAAGAGAGTTAGGCACAGCAGATCCGAATTTAGCAGACAATGCAGAATTGCAGCAGCAGAAGATGGAAGAAGAACAAGCGTGGGCTGCACTGTTAGATGAAAAATACGGTGCACCTGCAGGCGGATGGCTCGTTAGATACGTTAGCGATACCTCTACTGGTAAAGAAACACCGTTCTTCTATAAAAAATCTGATTGCGATGCCGCAACATATGATGAAAACGGTAATTCTTTGTCTAATATCAACTGCTATACAATCGGCAGCGATAAAAAAACTGAAGAACATAAAGCTATTGAAGATTGCCGTGTTGAAAAAGATACCTCCGGCCGCTTTATATCTATCAGCATTCCGGATGGTGACGGAAATTTGGTTACATATGCTCTCACCACTTCTACTGAAACCGATCAGGACAGATACAACGATGCTATGAACCAGTATGAACACGAAAAATATTTGTATGATCAATCTATACAAGAAATTAATGCCAAAATAGAAATCATTCAGGCTCAAGATAAAAACCTTGAATTGAGATTGAAACAGTTAGATACTGAACAGGATGCAATCTCAACTGAAATGGATGCTGTTTCAAAGGTTATTGAAAAGAACACTGAAAGTACTTTCAAAACCTTCGGATAAATCCAGGTAGTAGATTTAATCGACCGAAAAACGGTCAAGGAGTAATAAAAAAGATAAAGAATAATTAAATAAAAAAATAAAAATAAACAGGCTTATCTGCAGAAGAGAGAACGATAGGCTTTAAAGAAGATATACAAATAAAAATTTCCTTTCCCTTTTTCCTTTTTCCTATTAATTTTCCAACGACGAACTAACAAGTGAGTCGTTTTTTTTTATGTTAAAATAGCCTTATGAAATTTGAAGAGGTTTACGGAGAGATTTTTAATGTAGTCAGGGCTGATGTTGAGCAGGTTAATTCAAACCTTGGTTCTTCTTTTCCTGTTGAGAATTCAATCCACGAAAACCTTCAAAAATTTTTAGAATCGCCGTCTAAGAGAATCCGTTCCGTTCTGACTTTTTTGTATTTGAGAGCCTGCGGAATTGAAATTACGGATGAGCAAATTGAACTGCAGACTATTGTGGAACTTATACATAATGCATCGCTAATCCATGATGATGTTATTGATGATGATATGAAAAGGCGCGGAGAAAATACCCTGAAAACTGATTGCGGTAACCGTATTGCAATAATTTCCGGAGATTATCTGTTGTCTGTTGTTATGAAAAAATTAGCCGCATTAGAATCTCTTGAACTTTTTAATATATTTTCCAAAACACTGGAAAATATGTGCAGCGGAGAAATTCAGCAGCATTTGAATTTGTATAAAATTACGACAATTGATGAATATATAGAAAAATCATACCTTAAAACAGCCTCTCTTTTTGAAGCGTCTATTACCGGAGCTATGCGCCTTGCAGGCGATACGAAGATTATTCGAGCTGTAGAATTCGGACGTAATTTTGGAATCGCATTTCAGATTAGGGATGATTTGCAAAATGTTCTGCAGCAGGAGTCCAAAGATTTACAGTCAGGAGTTTATAACGCGCCTGTAATCTTTTCCGGAAGTCCGGATGTCTCACAGGCGGGTATTGAAAAAACAAAAGGTTTGTTGAATAATTATTTGGATAAAGCCGGAGAATGTCTTTCTGATTTGGAAGATAATGTGTATAAATCAGCTTTAGAAGAGTTATTGGAGATATTGCAGGATGTCTAAATTTATCGGAGAAATGAGTTTTGAAGAATTTAAAGACGCATTGAAAGTTATAATCTCAAAAGATGGAGATCTTCAGTGCGAAGATAAAGATACACGGTCTTTCTTCGAAAAGGCATCTGATGAATTTAATCAGATTGGCAGCAATATTAAATATGTATTTTCTGTACAGCTTTTGAACGATATAAAAAAAGATTTTCTGGAATTTTTAAAATTTATAAAAGATATAATAACTTTCAAATTTTTAACTGATAATTCTGCACCAAAGGAAAAAGAGCCGCTTACAAAAGAAGTTTTTATACGCGAAGGGAAAAAGTTTAAGGCTGCAGTTGCAGATATTATAGAAACCGTTATTTTTGTACTCGTAATGGTCGTAATTATAAGGTTTTTTGTAGGCGAAATCCGCTGGATTCCGTCAGGCTCAATGAAGCCTACTTTGCTCGAAGGCGATAGAATTGTTGTTGAAAGATATTCAAGATTCTATTCAACCCCTAAACGCGGCGATATAATGGTTTTTTACCCTCCGTTTGAAGAATTAAAAAATACTCCGGTAAAAGTTTTTGCCCGTCTGACAGGCTTTTTCTGTAAGGATATAGCTTATATAAAGCGTGTTGTCGGGATGCCGGGGGATAAATATGAAATTAAAGCTGACGAATACGGCAAATACACCGTTTATATCAATGATAAACCGCTGAATGAACCGTATATTAAAAGTCCTTATGATTATACCCCTTGTACGGAGGCAATGTTCTGCGGGCCTGCTGTAATCCCTCCGAAGCACTACCTTATGCTCGGAGATAACCGCGGTAATTCACAGGACGGAAGATACTGGGGGCTTTTGCCTGAAGACAGGTTTATCGGCAGAGCAGTTTTTCTTTTCTGGCCTTTCAACAGAATAAAAACCCTGACAAAATATTAAGTTTTGTAAAATGTCTTAAATCCTGTTATATAAAGCCTTTTCAAGGGCATAATATACATATATAGGCAATTTTATATACTTTGTTGTTTTTATATATATATAAAGTATATAAATAAAAGGATTAAGTTTATGTCAATGAAATTTGGCAATTCAGGCATGTCTATGGCGGAATTTAGAGCCACATATAACGGGCCTGAAACCCAGATGTACAGAAAAATGAATAGTCAGCTGAATTGTGCCCAGAATTTTAAGCAAGTACAGAATATGGCACAAATGATGGGGCTTGGAAATCTGGATCCGTCAAGTATTTTTACTATTGCCGATGCTAATGGTGACGGATATATTTCAAAGAAAGAAGCTGCAAACGCTATGGGAACTCTCAGTCGTCTTGCGCAGATGAATATGTTAAACGGCGGCGGACAGGTTCAGTCGTCCGGCGGCGGAGGCGGCGGTTCAAATGCTATGAGTATTTTGAACGGGGTTACCGATCTCGCAGGTAATATTTTGGGGACGGGAGATTCATCCGGCGGAGGCTCCTCCGGCGGTATAATAGGTAAAGCCGGTGATATCATCGGTGGATTATTCGGCGGAGGCGGCAGCGACAGCGGTTCATCCGGCGGAGGCGGCGGCATCATTGAGAAAGCAGGAAACTTCCTTGGCGGCCTGTTTGGTTAATTGTAAAATTTAGTAAATTTTTTATATACATGCACTTGTCAAATTTTCCTATCTGGTTCACAATACATGACGGGAAGGACAAGTTTATTATGCTCGTTGGAAAAGCACAACAATTTAACATACGACCGATTAGAAAAGAAAAGGTCATGTTATCGCCAAATCAGGTGCCTTTATCTTCTCCGGAGCACATGTCACAATTTAATATTTCGGATATTGAGAGACCTTTAAATCGTAATTCAGAGCAGTTATCATTTAAAGGTCTTTCTGTATCCAGAGCTTTGAATAAAGTTCTCTACAAACCGGGGACAAAAACTTATCAGCTTTCTAATCTCACTTCAATCACTGATGATCACCTTGGCGAAATGGTTAACAATCTTGTTGCCCACCTTAAAAAATCAAAACACGCTGAAAAACTTATTAATTTTAACGGTGATGATGTTATCGTTAATATTAAAACCATCCCTCATCATATCTGGGATGGTTTAATTTATCCTTTTAGAATTCTGCCTTTTGATATCTTGAACGGAACTGTCGAAATGCTCGGCAAAATTAAACCGTTGGAAAAATGGGCAAAGAATGTTTTATCTACAACTTTCTTTAAAAATATCAGACAGCGTTCAAAGATTGATTCAGAAGTAAGTGCCTTAAAAGGACTTTTAGAAACTGCAGATTCCTTAAAAGGAAAATCTAAAGAAGAAATTTCATCAAAATTATTCCAGAAATCAGTCAAAATGTTTGACCCGAAAACAGGCAATTATGACACCAAACATGAACGTGCCCTCTGCCGTATAGTTTCTGGTCTGCCGCCTGCTGTACTTCTTGCAACAGACGCTTATAACTTATCAAGAATGATGGATGACGATCCTGCCGCTGCTAAAAAAGAGAAAAAAGCAAGGTTCCGTCAAGAAATGAGCCGTCTTGTTATGAACGCATATTTGATGCTCGTAACCTTCGGTGCTTTGAATAAATATATTAACCAGTCCGCATTCGGTACAATGTTGATGACAGGCGCCACTACTCTTATTACTGAAACTTATTCACGTCTCAGAAACGGCAAGCATATTACAAGGTTGACTCCTGAAGAAGCAAGAGCCGAAAATGAAAAAAATCAGGCACCGGAAAGACTTATAAAACCGTCAACATCTTTCGGGTCGGCTGAAAAAACGGCTCCGCAGCATAAAGAAACCCAGAAACCGCTGCTTTCGTTTGATACGATTATGAAGGCTTCTGCCGCTGTTATTGCTGCCGGATTTGCTGTGAAGGGCGCAAGAAAATTCATCCCGAATTTAGATCATACTCTAAAAGTTCTTACTGCTCCATTTAAAGATCAATATAATAAAATGACAACAATCGCAGACTTTAGAATTAATGGCGAAACTTTTGACAATATTGTAAAAGTTCTTGAAGATAATAATTACACAGAACTCGCCCGAAAATATAAAGATATTGCGGCAATGACAAGAAATACCGACGGAACTATCAGCCTTGGTTTAAGAGATAGAAAGGTAAAACCTGCAGTGGATTTCTTTATTGCGCCTGTTAAATTTATCTGGAATGCAATTACTCTTCCATACAGGCTTGTTGATAAAGCTATCAGCGGAATTATGAATAAGAAAGATCCTCTGAAAGGTGTTAAGGGACTGGAAAGTTTTGCGAAAAATATTCAGACATTGAAAACTGATGCGTTGAAAAAAGGTTATACTGAAGATAAATTCCTTGACTATGTAAAAGATAACGCAACGAAAATTAATGATATAAAAGCACTTTCTATGAGTATTGAAAAAATAGGGCACGAGGCCACCAAAAAAGGTTACACGCCTGAAAAATTCCAAAAATTCGTAGAAGATAATATTATGAAATCCTTTAATACAGATACAATGTCATCCGTATCAAACGCAGATCTGGCAAACCTTGCAAAAACCGCGTCAACTGCCGCAACCATCTGGTTCCTGATGACTGATAACTACAATATGGTTATGCTCAAATCAAACGGTAATGACAAAGAAGGTGCGGAAACCAAGTTTAAGGAAAGATTTGTACAGGAATGCTCAAGACAATTCTACTCAATGCTCTTGATTGACCTCTTTAACAATACATTCAGCAAACAGTACCACGCATCGCTTCTCGGAATGAGCTGGATTACGTTTACGGATACTACAATAAGCGAAATCCTGACAAGAAAATCTGTTGGTATGACTGTTAAAGAACATACCCGCGATGAACTTCTTGCGATAGAAGATAAACAGAATAAGGCAACAGGTGCATTGAAGAAATACTATAACTTTATGCAGAGATTAACAGGCAAACGTTCAATAAAATCATATGAAGTCAAGGCAAAAAATGCAAATTCTGCAGCCGCTGCCGATGAACAGATAAAGGTTCACAAGGAACCTTCTATGCAGGGCAGCAGCGTGTTAAATAAGATGATTAAAGGGTAAAAAAAAGCCTGAAAATTTTTAAACCTCTACATCTTTCATCATATCAATAAGTGTGCTGATTGTAGTATCCATGCTTACAATGTCAGAAGTTCGTTGCTGTAAAAATGCATTAATTTTTGGCATCATTTCGATTGCTGTGTCAAGGCGCGGATTTGTTCCGGGCTGGTACATCCCTACATCAATTAAGTCTTTGTTTTCTCTGTAAAGAGCCATTATTGCACGCATTTTCCCCGCAGCGGCTTTATGTTCAGGGGTTGCAATTGCAGACATAAGCCTTGAAATACTCCCTAAAACATCTATAGCAGGGTAGTGGTTCATTTCGGCAACCTTCCTTGACAAGAAAATGTGGCCGTCAACAATACCACGTACAATATCAACAATAGGGTCTGAGATATCGTCCCCTTCCATCAATACGGTATAAAGTGCTGTGATAGACCCTTTCGGGCTATTTCCGGCACGTTCGAGAACTTTTTGAAGCCATGAAAATATGGACGGCGGATACCCTTTCATAGTAGGAGGTTCCCCGAGTGACAACCCGACCTCACGGCCTGCCATAGCGCAACGGGTAACTGTATCTGTCATTAAGAAAACTTTTTTGCCCTGATCTCTGAAATATTCACAAACAGCTGTTGCCGTAAGAAGAGCTTTTTGACGAATCAAAGGCGGCTGATCCCCGGTCGAACATACAAGGACAGATTTTGCCATACCTTTTTCGCCGAGAGCATCTTCTACAAATTCTTTAACCTCACGACCACGTTCTCCGATTAGTGCAACAACGTTAACATCAGCATCGGAGTTTCTGGCAATCATACCCAGAAGCGTACTTTTACCGACACCGGAGCCTGCAAACAGACCTAATCGTTGACCGCAGCCCATTGTCATACAGCTATCTATAGCACGAACACCCGTAGAAAACATCTCCGTGATAATAGGTCTTTCAAAAGGCCCCGGAGGAGGCCCTTCAATAGCTTTCCACTGCGCACCTGTTGTATCTAGAGGTTTTCCGTCAATAGGATCTCCCATAGGGTTAATAAGTCTTCCGAGAAGAAAATCTCCGACAGGTATGATAATAGGCTTACCCGTTGAAGTAACAAGGCTGCCCTGACCTATACCTTCCCCGTCATATAACAAAAGAAGCTGCGCAACTTCACCTTTGAAAGCTTGAACTTCAGCCGGTTTTTGTTTGCCGTCATAGGTTTCAATGAAGCAAAGATCGCCGACTTTGAGTCCCGGAAGTTTAACTTCTACCGTCAAACCCAAAAGTTTAGATACTGTACCTTTGAACTTAAACAACTGTGTTTCATTAAGTTTATCTTTAACCTTATCTCGTAATGCTGATATATTAGATGTATCTATTTGAGTCATATTAAGAATTATAATGATAAGTAATCAATTTAGCAAACTTTTTACATAAATTTTTTAGATATACATAAAATTGCAAATGCTTACTGCTGCAATTATTCCTATCAAATCCGCCAGAAGCCCGACAAGCAATGCATAACGGAGCTTCTTTATTCCTACCGCACCAAAATATACTGCCAGAACATAAAAAGTTGTTTCACTGCTTCCGACCATTACGGCAGCAAGGGTGGTTGCGTAATTGTCAGGCCCCAGATTATGTGCGATATCCGAAAAAATTCCGAGTGCCGCGGAGCCTGAAAGTGATCTTACTATCATTATTGGTATTATGTCTGCCGGAACATTAAAATGAAAAAGTACCGGCGCTAAAAGTTCTCCAGTCAATTCTATTATTCCTGACGCCCTTAGCATTGATATTGCGACTATTATCGCAACAAGATACGGAATTATGTTTATTGATACTTTAAACCCTTCCTTGGCGCCGTCTGTGAAAACCTCATAGATAGGAACTTTTTTTATTAGCCCCATTGTTAAAATTAAAACTATTATTGCAGGAAGCGCCCAGAGAGATATGAAATTCATTACTCCTTGAAACATCAACTGTCCCCTCCGTTATTGTCTTGCGGCTTCCAAAATTTCTGGAAAATTTTTGCCATAATGATGGCGCATGTAAATGCTATTGTTGTGACAAGTAAGGTCGGCGCAATAATTGATGTCGGATTCTTGTATCCTATTCCGATTAAAACAGCAATAACTGTTGCAGGTACAAGCTGAAATCCTGCAGTACTCATAGCAAGAAATATACACATTGAATTTGACGCAGATGATTTATCTTTATTATGATGCTGTAATTCTTCCATTGCCTTTATTCCGATAGGCGTCGCTGCATTCGCAAGTCCGAAGGCGTTTGCTGTAAAACTCATTGCAATATCGCCTATTGCCGGTGAATCCTCCGGAATCTCATTGAATATGCGCTTTGTAATCGGTTTTATAAGTTTTGAAATAATTTCTATAAGACCGCATTCTTTTGCTATCTTCATCATGCCAAGCCAGAATGCCATTATACCTATAAGTGAAAATGCGACTTTTACAGATAATTCCGCGCCGGAAAGAATTGCGTTTACTACATCCGCTAATTTCCCGTTAATTGCACCTGCTATTATTGATATTACTATTAAAAAATAGAATATATAGTTCATATTTTTATTAAATCATTAATCTATATTGCGGTCAATTTGTTAATTAAAAAAGCACCCGAGAAATTCACCGGGTGCTTTTTATATTTTTATAACAACTTATGCAATCAATTCTTTTACTTCTGCAGCAAAAGTTTTAGGATCCAATTTAATACCAGGGCCCATTGTTGTTGCAAGGTAAACTGATTTTACAAATGTACCTTTTGCAGAAGATGGTTTTGCTCTGAGGATTGCATCTGCCAGAGTTGCATAGTTTTTAACAAGATCTTCGTTAGTGAAGTTTGCTTTACCGATAGGGCAGTGAATCATACCCTGTTTGTCAGCTCTGAATTCAACTTTACCGGCTTTAGCATCTTTAACTGCTTTGGCTACATCCATTGTAACAGTACCGGTTTTAGGGTTTGGCATCAAGCCTTTAGGCCCTAAAACACGACCTAATTTACCGAGCATACCCATACAATCAGGTGTTGCGATAAGTGTATCAAATTCAAACCAGCCGCCTGAAATTTTATCAATGATTTCTTCAGCACCTGCATAATCTGCGCCTGCGTCTTTTGCTTCTGTCGCTTTTGTTCCTTTTGCAATAACGCAAACTCTGACAGTTTTACCGAGACCTGCCGGCAATACAACTGTTGATCTGATCTGCTGGTCTGCCTGACGAACATCAATACCTAATCTCATATGGCATTCTACTGTTTCGTTGAATTTTGATGTTTCTTTTGATATTTCTTGTAATTTCTTAAGTGCATCTACTGCTGTTGCCGGCTGAGTAAAGTCTGCAAGCATTTCCTGCACTTTTTTCTGTTTTTTAGTTAATTTTGACATTTTAAAATTTCCTTTCATGGTGTTAGCGGAGTTTTTAACTCCTTCCATTTACTATTCTTTTACAGTTACGCCCATTGCTCTGCAAGAACCTGCAATCATTTTTACTGCAGCTTCCATTGTAGTTGCATTGAGGTCGTTCATTTTTATTTTTGCGATTTCTTCAAGCTGTTCTCTTGTGATTTCAGCAACTTTGTCCTTGTTTGGAACTGCTGAACCTTTAGAGAGATTCAATGCTTTTTTAATCAATACAGGTGCCGGAGGTGATTTGATTACGAATGAAAAACTTCTGTCTTCGTAAACATCAATGATTACCGGAATAATGTATCCTGCTTGGGATTCGGTTTTAGCATTGAACTGTTTGCAGAAATCCATGATGTTAACACCATGCTGACCCAGTGCAGGACCAACCGGTGGTGATGGATTTGCTTTTCCTGCTTCAATTTGAAGCTTGATTTTTCCTACTACTTTTTTAGCCATTTTTTTCTCCTTTTGTGGTACTAACGGTTTTGCCGGCTGTGGCAAAATCCTTCCACGTTATTTGTACTGTTAGTTTTAAGTTTTTGCTTATCCGGCTCTGGTACCGGAAGTTTTTAATTAATAAATCTGTCATGTAAAACTGGTATTTCTGATGAGGCAGTTTTTGCTATTAACTCTTCCTCACCCCTATGCCGGATTTTAGATTTTATTAATCTGCTTGTATTCCAATTCAACCGGAGTTTCGCGGCCGAAGATTGAAACATTTGCACGAAGTTTAGACTTATCAGGGTAAACTTCAATAATATCTGCGATAAAGTCTGCGAATGGTCCTGAGATAATTCTGACTTTGTCGCCTGCTTTAACATCAAGTTCAATTTTCTGAGTTGTAGATGTTGAGCGGTTGATAATCTTTTTGATTTCGCTGTCTTTTGCAGGGATAGGACGTTTTGCAGAACCTACAAATTTTGTAACCCCTGCGGTGTGTCTTACAACGTACCAGCTGTCTTCATCCATAATCATTTCGACTAAAACATAGCCCGGAAATATTTTTTCTTCACGTTCTTGTTTTTTGCCGCCTTTCATCTGGGTGACGGTTTTTTGCGGTACTTCTATACGGAAGATTTTTTCGCCCATGTTCATATATTCAATACGTTTTTCAAGGTTCACTTTTACTTTGTTTTCGTGACCTGAATATGTATGGACTATGTACCAGCGTTTTTGATTCTTTTTCGCTTGTTTTGCTTCTTCCTTGGCTTGAACTTCTTCAGCTTCGCGCTGTTTATCTTCGTTCAATTCTTCTTCCATAGATTTTTCTTTTTTAGTCATAAGCCACCTTATCTTTTTTGTGCAAAAATTTTGCGTGTTATTTTATCAAACCGAATATGCTTTTAAAGATTATATCCATCAAATAGACTGCGACGGTAAACACAAAAACAATTATAATTACAAAAACTGTTTCTGTCACGACCTGACGTTTTTCAGGCCAGTTAATTTTACCCCATTCGGTTCTGACACCGCGGAAGTATGATTGTATTGAGTTTACCATTGATTCTAATTTTGGATCCATTTGATTTTCCTTATTTGTTTAAATAAATCGCGCCCTGAAGGACTCGAACCCTCGACATCCGGTTTTGGAGACCGACGTTCTACCAACTGAACTAAGGAC
>CALUTK010000061.1 GCA_944323675.1 Candidatus Gastranaerophilales bacterium
AAATAGAAATCATTCAGGCTCAAGATAAAAACCTTGAATTGAGATTGAAACAATTAGATACCGAACAGGATGCAATTTCAACAGAAATGGATGCAGTATCGAAGGTAATAGAAAAGAACACTGAAAGTACTTTTAAAACCTTCGGGTAGCGGACCGGTCCGCTCTTATATATCAGGTTAAGTATCGGCTCTGCCGCCTTAATACAAGACTGATAAAAGTCACAATAAACCAACAAATCGGCTTATATAAAAACTGATAAAAACAGGAGATAAAAAATAAACTAACTAAAATTTACAAAAAATATATTAAATTTCCTTTCCCTTTTTCCTTACGACTTTAGATACAAAGTCGTTTTTTATTGTTTATAATATTTACAAAACTTAATAATTCCATAAAAAAAGTCAATTCATCTTGATATTTCTACTTTATATATATGTTGGGAAATAAATTGGGGATACTCGGATGAAAGATTGGGAAAATTATTTTGCCGGATCTTTGATCTATCAAGATTTGGCAGATTGTTCGCTCGGGTCGGTGCCTGTATTAAACGAACTTGAGCAGACAAACACGTTAAAAGTGCAAAAAGTTACAAAACAGTCAAAGAAAAAAGAAAATAATGATGAAAATGTCATTATTGTTGATGTTTTACAAAAAGCAAGTGCCTTTTTATTTTTACTTGCGGCAATGGTCACAACAATGTAGCTGACTGAAAACTGGAGTTATTTTATGCAAGCAGACTTTAATCCAATAGCACATCAGGATTTGATAAACAGTAATATTGGTATGCTTCCGCAATTCGGGACGGGAATTTATTATACCAATATGCTACATGGTGCGCACTTACAGCCTCAGCCGGATAGCGATAAATTCATTCTAATGAAGAAAAAGGATAAAGAAGAACGTAATGCGTTTTTGATATCACTTGCGGTATTGGGAGCTATTGCAACTTCTACAGCTTTACTCTTTAAGGGTAAAATTAAATTTAAAGGCTTTGGTAATTCGGTTAAATCCTTAGGTAAGGGCGGAAAATCTATTGGGAATGTTATCCTTGCACCATTCAAATGGCTCGGTAAAGGTATAGGAGCCGCTGGACGCGGAATCGGCAAAGCTGGTAAAGCTGTCGGAAAAGGAATTCTCGCTCCATTTAAATGGATAGGAGGCAAGCTCCATAAAACCACTTAGAATATTAAATTTTGTATTTTTGTGATATTATATCCGTAAGCTGTTCTGCATAGCGCGGTCGGCGGACACTGATTACAGAATCAATAAGGGGGTATAATATGGCAAAGGAATGCAGTTTTGATGTCGTGTCGGAATTTGACAAGCAGGAGCTTTTAAACGCAGTTGATCAGGCTAAAAGAGAAGTTGGTTCAAGATTTGACCTAAAAGATTCAAATTCAGAAATAGATTTGGACGCTGATAAAGCAATTGTAATTACAACTAGTGATGAAATGAAATTGAGAAATATTTATGACATTTTGCAGTCAAAACTTTCAAAAAGGAATATCAGCGTGAGAATACTAGACCCGCAGGGAGTTGAAAACGCTCTTGGCGGACGGGTAAAACAGACATATAACCTTAAAAAAGGGTTAAATCAGGAACTTGCAAAGAAAATTGTCGCGGATATAAAAGCTACAAAAATAAAAGTTCAAGCCTCTATTCAGGGCGATCAGGTGAGGGTTTCCGGAAAAGACAAAGATGATTTGCAGGCAGTAATAAAAATGCTTAGAGGAAATGAAGAAAAATACGATTATCCGCTCCAATTTACAAATTACAGATAATAAAAAGACCGCTCAGGCGGTCTTTTTTATTTTGTAATTTTGTTATTTTCATCAACCATAACAATTGTCGGCTGATAATTTTCAAGTTCCTCAGGGTCGAGGCTTGCGTAAGATACTATAATAACCTTGTCTCCGGGCTGAACTTTTCTTGCTGCTGCACCATTCAGGCAGATACAGCCGGAATCAGGTTTCCCTTTTATTACATAAGTTTGAAATCTTTCGCCGTTATTTATATCAAGAATGTCAACTTTTTGCCATTCTCTAATTTTAGCGGCTTTCATTAATGTTTCATCCAGGGTAATTGAGCCTACGTAATTAAGGTTTGCATCCGTCACCGTGGCTCTGTGTATTTTGGAAAATAAAAATTCTTGTAACATAATCCTTTTGCCTTCTTTATATACAAATAAATTTCATCCTAAAGAATTTTATATCAAACAAAAATAAAAAAAAAGACCGATTATTTCAATCGGTCTTTTTTTTGTAACATAAAAGAATTAGTCAACCATCTGTTGCATAATTTCAAAAGGTTTTTCTGCAACTCTCATAGTTTCTTCGTCAATAATACCTCTTTTTAGTTCAGTGAAAGTTGCTTTTCTCGAGTTGAATTTTTCTTTCAAAAATTCATAAGAAATTTTAGGGTCGCATTTGTCTCCGCATGTAAATAAGTCAACTGCAGCGTAACCTAATTCCGGCCATGTGTGAATAGCCAGATGGCTTTCGGAAATAATAACAACTCCTGACACGCCGTAAGGGTTAAACATATGGAAACATTTTTGGACAATAGTAGCACCACATTCAAGGGCGGCATCCACCATGTACTTTTCTACTTTATCAATACTGTTCAATGTGTTTGGATCACATTCAAAAAATTCTGCTAAAACGTGTTGTCCTAAGTGGATTTCTTTTTTACCGTTCTCTTGAAACGCTGTAAATGGTGATGTTATTGCCAATTCATGTGCCTCCTTTTATACAATGTATATTTACCTACAAATAATTGCTTTCGCAATAAACATATTACAATAAAAATCAAAAAATATGTAAATTTTACACTTAAAAAAATAAATTTTAAGAAAAATTTACAATTAATATCCCCGAAAAACAGATAAAGCGTATCATACACGCAGGGGATATTTGTTAATATTTTTTAATAAAACTGGGACTTATATTGAAGTTTAAACTAAAAACGCAGACATGTCACCCTGAACTTGTTTCAGGGTCTAGCTGCATAGAGATGCTGAAATAAATTCAGCATGACACTATTTGTGTATCTGTTGTAAACTGCGATATAAGTCTCATAAAACTTGTGTTGTAAAATAATTATTTTATTTATAAAATGCATGTATGAGTAAAATTTTAGTATGCGATGATGATTCCGCAATAAACGAATTGATAAAAGTGAATTTGGAGCTGGAGGGGCATAAAGTTATACAGGCTTTTGACGGTACAACAGGCTTTGCTTTATGCAAGCAGGAATTGCCTTCTCTGGTAGTACTCGATGTCATGATGCCGGAAGTTGACGGTTTTACGGTTGCACAGAGAATACGAAAAAATGAAGAGACAAAAGATATTCCTATATTAATGCTGACGGCTTTATCACAGATTGATGATAAGGTAAACGGATTTAATATAGGGGTTGATGATTATCTTGTAAAGCCGTTTGAGATGGAGGAATTAAAAGTCAGAGTGCGGGCGCTTTTAAAACGGACAAAACAAATTCCTGTATCGGCTTCCACAAGAGAAATTCTGACACTCGGGGAAATAACGCTTCTGCCGGAAACCTACAGCGTCAAAATCGGTGATAAACAGGCAAAATTAACACCGATAGAATTTGACATTTTTAATCTGCTTTTTCAAAATTACGGGAATATGGTGTCGTCTGCCAGATTATTAAAAGACATCTGGGGATATTCCCCAGATGACGATATAGAGACTATCAGAGTGCATATACGACATCTTAGAACCAAGTTGGATAAAATATCCAACGGGAAGAAGTATATTGAAACGATTTACGGCGGCGGATATAAATTGAATATTTAACCTTTCAAATGAGAACAAGTATTTTGAAAATCTGAAAGCTTGTCTTTTAACATTCCGGCTAAATCTTTTATGCGCGCCGAATTTTCGTTATTTTCGTAAGATAGTTCTTTTACTAATACTTCGCTTATATTGATAATTTCCTGTAATTTATTAAGATTTATTTGAATTACCTTTCTTTATTTAAATAAGGTCTATAGTATAAAAATACATTATAGGTACTATTAATTTATCATTGTAGAATGTTTATGTCAATAAGGCTTATAATCTTATAGTATGAAGATAATAGCGATAATAAAATATTTACTTGCGCAGGAATGTACAACAATGACAAAAATAGCTGAGAGAATGCAAAAAGAAAAACACGTGCCTCTTTCAATGAATAATTTGTCAAGGAAACTTCGTTCCGACACAATCAAATATACAGAAGTTGCTGATATTGCAGATTTGCTGGGATATGATATAAAGTTTGTCAAGAGAGTATGATTACTTTTCTTGTTCATAACCGAAAGATTTAAGGGCAGATTGCTTTTTGCGCCAGTCTTTTTCGACTTTTACTTCCAGCTTTAGAAAGACTTTTTTTTCGACAATTTTTTCGAGTTCAATACGTGAATCCGTACCGATTTTTTTTAGTAAATTTCCGCCTTTTCCTATCAGAATCCCTTTCTGGCTTTTTGTTTCGCAGTATATTGTTGCATAAATTCTGTCGATATCATCGGATTCCGAGTAGTTTTCGACTTTTACTGCAACAGAATGCGGAATTTCATCAGATGTATTCAGAAGGATTTTTTCTCTGATAATTTCTTCTGTGACATCACGCATTGTTTCTTCTGTTACAATATCTTCCGGATAGAGAAGCTCGCCTTCCGGAAGATTTTTATAGATATTTTTTAATAGTGTATCCATATTTCTGCCGGTTTTGGCTGAAATTTTTACAACAGGGTAATTCTTATTAAAAAGAGTTTTATAACTTAAAAGGTTTTCTTCAATTTTTTCCTGTTTTTTTGTTTTATCGACTTTATTCATGACAATAATTACGGGAATATCTGTCTGCAGGATATTCTGCGCAATCCACTTATCTCCCTTGCCGGCAGGTTCGGAACCGTCAACAATAAACAGGATTAAATCTGCGTCAGGAACTGCGATTTTAGCTTCATCCAGAAGGAATTCTCCCAGTTTATTCAGTGGTTTATGCACACCCGGAGTGTCGATAAAGACAATCTGGCCTAAATCTGTTGTGTATATACCTTTTATTCTCTTTCTGGTAGTCTGAGCTTTGTCAGTTGTAATAACAATTTTTTGTCCAAGAATCTGGTTTAACAGAGTGGACTTGCCCACATTCGGGCGGCCTATTATTGCTGTAAATCCGCTTTTCATATAACATATCTTAACATAAAAGTATCTTTTTTTTAACAAAATGGCAATTTTTTGTAACTTAATGTATTATATAAATTATGTAGGGAAATTTGATGGGTTAAAAATGACGATAAAGAATTTAAAAATCAGTCTGATTCTTGCACTGAGTTTAGGTTTAATGCCGCTCAGCGCAGGTTTCGTTTCCGCAAATGACTTGACAATGCTCGATATCAAAAAAAACGGCTCCTCGTCATCTGCCGTTGATGTTACCCTGTATACGACAACTCCCTACAATGACGGTATTGCCGTCACTAAAAAATCACAGAATAAATATGTAATTTTGATGCCTAACGTTTCCGGCTCAACCGGTAGAAAACCGGATTTATCAGGATTAAAAGATTTAATTTCGGATGTAGATATAAAATCGGTTAATGATGGTGCCGGAAGTTATACAAAAGTTACATTGACAACAACAAAACCTATTAATATAAAAACCCACACACAAAAAAGTCTTCCTGTAACGGAAGGCCAGAAAGCCTACAGAGAGCTGCTCGCACAATCGGCGAACAAGGTTTACACACCTGTAAAACCTTTGGTCAAAGAAGAGGTTAAACCGGAAGTTCCGGCAGCGGAAGCTTCTGCAGCCCCTTCAAAATCTGCTGTAAAAACAGAGCCGGCAAAACCTGCAGTTGAAAAGAAAACAGAAAAGAAACTTGAAAAGAAGAAAAATCTTCTTGCAGATGCTAAAAAAACATTGAAGCAATCTCCGGTTAAAAAAGAGACAAAACCAAAATCGGTTCAACAGCCGGTAAAACAGCTGTCTGCAGAAACGCCTAAACCTGTTGTAAAAACAACTCAGGTTACGCCTCAAAATATACCGGTGCAAGAAGTTAAAGCGGAACAGAAACCGGAAGAAACTATTATTCAGCCGGCTGCAGTTCCGGTTACCCCTGATAAAACTCTAGAGACTAATAGTAATAATAATGGAAGGACCCCGTCAAATATGCCTGTAACATTAGCCATGATATTTATCCCGCTTGCAGGTTTGATATTTTTATTTAAACTTATCAAAGCTTCAATGCAAAATTCTACAATGTTGAAAAAAACATTTATTGAAAATCTTAAAAACAAAAAAGAAAAAGCAAGTAATTATGATCACATAATAAATGCAGATATGAACTGGCAGGAAAAATACCAGAAATTCGTTGCAGTATCTAATAAAAATTATGAAATGGCACCGAAAAAACTGGCATCAGACAGTACTGATTTCCGTGGAATTCCGGCAGCGGCAGCACTGGCAGCACAGCCTGATTCAGCACCTTCTTTTGTTTCGGAAGAACCGAAAAAAGAGGCTGCTGATATAATGCCTATGCCGAAAATTAAAACAAAGAAATTTAAAAATACACCGCAAAAAACAAAAATAGAAGTTAGTGAGGCAGTTAAGGAGATGGAAAGACAAATTAATAAACTTGAAGCACAGAAAGCTAAAGCTGTATCAAATAATATAAATAATGAAGAACTTATTGATATCTCGGAAGCTGAATACACCGAAAGACTTGAAAGAATGCTCAATGAATCTCCGGATACAGAAAAAACTGACTTAAGTGATGATGTAATTATAAAAGAACTTGAGAAAAACTTTAACAATGTTCAAAGTGAAGATAAAGTGATTTCCGCGCAAATGTCAAAAGTTCAGAACTCTCCAAAAATTAAGAAGTTAAAAGCATTTGCCAGCACTCCAATATTGCAGGAAACACACAGGAACAGAACTCTTCCTAAAACGCCGGAAGAAGTTAAACAGGCGGCATTCCTTGAAGGTAAACATGTTCACCTCGGGTATTCAAAACTGCATTCAAACCCTAGATTACTTGAAGGTGCAAATTTAAGTGCTGCAGATTTGATTGCAAAAAGCAGCAGATTTTTGCCGGAAGTAAATAAGGTTACGGTTCCGAAACCGCAGACAAAAAAAGTTCAAAAATCTCAGCAAATACAATCTTCAACAGGTGACGACAAAGGCTATATGATGGCAACTATCGACGAATTTTTTGCACTGTCGGATACACAGAGTAAGGTTACAGCCTCAGAAGAGTTGTCCAATAAAGTCGCAAGCAGTCTTGCAAACATAAAGCCGTCAATGAAAATGACTTCCGGCAACGAAAGAAAGATGACTAATCCAATTTCTCAATTGAAAGCGGAAACTCAGGAGAATTATCTAAACGGACTTATTGTGAAATCAGGCTTTAATATAGACAAAGACAGAGGTTTCTATCTTGTGAATTTAGATGGCGAAATGGCTTTAATCGGAAGAATTAAAGAAGAAGTATTTGTCCTGAAAAAATTTGACCGTCCTATAGAAAAACCTCTGCAGGTGAGAAAGGATAATCAGAACGTTTATATGGTAAAAGCGGACGGATTCCGCTCCCTTGTAGAAGTAACTGAAAATAACATGGGCGTTTTGATTGAACTGTAGGGTTTGTATATTCAATAACCGCAGATTTTCGTGATAAATTAAGTGAATGAATCTGCAGGATTAGAAAATTATGTTAAAAAAAATAGCAGCGGGATTAATAATTGCAGGGAGCATTTTGCTATGTATAAATGCTTTTT
This sequence comes from Candidatus Gastranaerophilales bacterium, assembly GCA_944323675.1. GTDB lineage: Bacteria > Cyanobacteriota > Vampirovibrionia > Gastranaerophilales > Gastranaerophilaceae > Scatousia. The sequence goes on from CALUTK010000061.1 coordinate 7,779, forward strand.
CTCATAATTATCAAAATGACGGCAAAACAATTCTTACGTTTGCAAGCTGGGGATCAAAGTCGGAAATTGATATATTAAAACCGATTTTGTCTGAGTTTGAAAAAGAAAATCCTGACATAAAAATTGAATTTATGCATATCCCGCAGAATTATTTCCAGAAAATCCATCTGCTTTTTGCCTCAAATACCGCACCCGACGTTATATTTATAAACAATTTATATCTTCCTGTTTATGCAAATGCAGGAGTGTTGGAGGATTTGAGCGGTACAGAAATAAATAAGATGAATTATTACCCGAAAGCTTTAAATGCATTGTCGTGGAAAGGTAAATTATATGCGGTGCCGAGGGATGTTTCCAATCTTGTAATTTATTATAATAAGAATATTTTTGATAAGGCAAAAGTTCCGTATCCAAAAGATGATTGGACAATGGATGAATTTTTAAAAACAGCGCAGTCACTTACCAGAAGCCCTCATATTTTCGGAATAAGCTTTGAGGAAGATTTATTATTTTATCTCCCCTATTTAATGAGTGAAGGCGGCGGTGTGCTGTCTGACGATTTGAGTAAAAACATTACAGACACAGGAGAGTCGCAAAAGGGGTTAAATTTTTATTCTGATTTAAGAAAAAAATATCACGTTGCGCCTTTGAAATCTGAAAGTGCGAGTGCAACAATGGCACAGATGTTTCTGCAGGGGCGATTGGCTATGCATTTATCCGGCAGATGGCTGGTTCCAAAATATAGAGAGGAAGCAAAATTCGATTGGGATATTGTCCGGTTCCCGAAAGGTATGGCCGGCAGTATTGTGCCTCTGGATGCTTCAGGCTGGGCAATTTCAAAATCTTCAAAACATAAAAGGGAAGCATTGTGCTTTATAAAATATTTATCCTCAGAAGAAAATATTGAAAAAATGACACAAAGCGGCTTAATAGTACCTGCTAGAATAGAGGCCGCGAATTCAGAATATTTCCTTGACGGAAAAAAGCCTGAGCACGCTAAAATATTTTTGGATGTGATTGAAACTTCAAAACCGACTCCTGTATCTGTGAATTACAATGAAATTACTGACCGAATGAAAACCTGCACCGAGAAATTATTTAATTAAATTCGCTGAATAATAATTATGCCGATTAAACATCAGCGCCGCCATCGTTAAGTTTTTTAAAAGCCTTTTTCGCACCTTCATCAGCTTTAACAGCATTTATTACAAATTCATTCGCTTCACTGTCGCGTGCGATTGCTTCTTTTAGTTCCAGCATTTCGCGATAGTTAAGTTTTTTTAGCGACGGGTCGTTTATGTTTTTGAGATACTTTTTAAAATTTTCCTGCGCAGTAAAATTAAAACCCGGAAGCCCTCTTTTCAGCGAGTACCATTTATAAAATTCTCTTAACATGTAATATGGTTCAATTTCTCCGATACTCATAACAATGGAGGGCTTAAATACAGTTGAGAATCCTTGTCTGAGTGCAAAGTTTAAATAAAAAGCTTTTCTTCCTTTGAGTTCAGTTATGAGACCTTCATCCTCGTTAATTTTTTCTAGGATTTTCTGTGCGTTTGCAACTCTGAAAACCTTTGTGCCTTCGGCTTCTATATATTCAATATATTTTTGCGGATTATTGCCGCATGCTTTCATAATTTCTGCCACATTTTCTTCAACACGTTTAATATTTTTTTCTGTTTCAGAAGAGAAATTAACTGTTTCAGTACTGGATATAATTGTTTTGGATGTGGAATTCGTAAAACTCGTATCAAGATGGCCGGAAAGCATTGTTGTGAGAAACTTTTCCCGTAATCCGAGTATAAAGTATTTAAGTTTTCTTGAAAAATCATTCATAAAAGAAGTATAACCCACGACAGGACAAAAGTTTTCATCCGGTTAGTGTAAATATTAAAAATAGATAAAGATTGTAAAAAATACACTTGCTTTTTTGCAGGGTTTGCTATAAAATGTAATTGTGAAATAAATCACGAATTGAAATTCTATTATTCTCTTGTTAAAATTATAACAAATCGGAATTAATAAATAGCAAATTTAATAAGTTACTTAAAGGAGAAAAAACTTATGACAACTAAAAGCAAAAAGACGGTTGAAAATCTGGAAAAGACTTTAAATAAGTCCAGCCTGGTTGACAACGCAGAGCAATTGGAATTGCTTATTGAAAGAGTGAAAAAAGCTCAAAAAATTTATTCTACATTTACTCAGGAACAGGTCGATGCAATCTTCAAAGCTGCTGCTACAGCTGCTGACAAAGCACGTATTCCTTTAGCAAAAATGGCAGTTGAAGAAACCGGTATGGGTGTTCTTGAAGATAAAATTATTAAAAACCACTTTGCATCAGAATACATTTATAACAAACACAAAAACGTAAAAACTTGCGGAATCATCAAAGAAGACAAAGCAAACGGTATTAAAACAGTTGCAGAACCTCTCGGCGTTATTGCAGGTATTGTTCCTACAACAAACCCGACATCAACTGCAATCTTTAAATCTTTGATTGCTTTGAAAACAAGAAACGCAATTATCTTTTCACCACACCCTAGAGCTACAAAATGTACAATAGAAGCGGCAAGAGTTGTTCTTGAAGCAGCTGTAAAAGCAGGTGCTCCTGCTGATATTATCGGCTGGATTGATGTTCCGTCAATAGATTTATCAAATCAGTTGATGAAACACCACGATATCGCATGCATTTTAGCAACAGGCGGTCCTGGGATGGTGACTGCGGCTTACTCATCAGGAAACCCTGCATTAGGCGTAGGTCCTGGTAACGCTGCTGCTGTTATTGACGAAACCGCTGATATTAAAATGGCTGTTTCTTCAATCATGATGTCAAAAACTTTCGACAACGGTATGATTTGTGCATCTGAACAATCTGTTATCGTTGTTGACAGTGTTTATGAAGAAGTTAAAAAAGAATTCATCTACAGAGGTGCATACCTTATCAATGCTGCAGAAGAAAAGAAAATGATTGATCTTCCGTTCATTGATCCGAAACGCGGCACAGCACACCCTGCAATCGTAGGTCAGCCGGCTCACAAAATTGCAGAACTTGCAGGATTTAAAATTCCGCAGACTGCAAAAATCATCCTTGCTGAAAGACCGAAAGTTGACTGGGATGATCCGTTCTCAAGAGAAAAATTGTCTCCTGTATTAACAATGTACAGAGCAAAAGATTTTGATGAAGCAACAGAAATGACTTACGAACTCGTTTCTAAAGG
>CALUTK010000062.1 GCA_944323675.1 Candidatus Gastranaerophilales bacterium
ATTTTTGTTTTAGTCTCCGTGGCGGATGTATTCTTTGCAGAATACCCTCTCGAAAAACGATACTCAATCGTTTTTCTGTCTTGGATTTGCTCCACGCTCGGCCAGTTTCGCCTTTTGAACTTCGTTCTAACAGGCTCAATGTCCTCGCTATCCGGACTGCCGTCCGTCCGCAAATCCGCTCGGCAGAGTGCCACTTCGACATGTTATATAAATATTCTTTTTTTAACCTACTTCACTGCTCTGAAAAATTCTTCAGAAATCAGTTGTGAGTATTTCGATTTTTCATTAGCCGATATCAAAAGTCTGTTTTCACCGTCTTTTGTTTCAGCCACAGATATAATACCAGAAACATCCCCGATTGGCAACTTACTGATTTTTGCATTAAATCTTACATATGGAACACTCGCTCCGTAAGAATACATTGTGCCTTTTTTCGTAACCTGCAAGTCATCTACAGATAATGCCTGATATTTTACTTTTCCCATAACTTCTTTTAACTTTTCCTCTATATTTGCACTCTGCAAATCCGCTTTTGTTAAAAGAGGCTTCTTGTTGGAATCAACGACAATAAGTTTCTGCCCTGAGGCTTTGTGCTCAGCTACAACCCCGTTATACCCGAACATGCCCGTTGCTTTTTCCAGTTCAAATTCCTCGTTAATCCCTGAGAAATCTCCGACTTTTTTAGCACGTTCAAGGATTGTCTCCTGCGATGGGTTAAACCACTGAGAACAATACTTCATTACAAGCTCTTTCCCGCCGAGCGACAAAAAACCAACTATCGCCAGTGCAAGAATTACAGCTCTTATTAAATTTTTTAAACATCCCATATTGACATCCTCTTTTCATGCTATAATTTTATTATAGTTATGACAAAATCCGAAATCAACACCATTAACACAAAAGACGTAGATATTGAAAAACTTACACCAGTAATGCAGCAATATCTTGAAAATAAAAGACAAAACCCGGATGCGGTTTTGCTGTATCGCCTCGGGGATTTTTATGAAACTTTTTTTGAAGATGCAGTGCTTTTATCTAAGGAATTAGAACTTACACTTACGGGTCGTGAGGCTGGTGCTGCATACGGAAGAGTACCGCTTGCAGGAATTCCTGCTAAAGCTGTTGCAGGATATCTGGAAAAACTCGTTAACAAAAATATTAAAGTTGCAATCTGCGACCAGCTTGAGGATCCAAAATTTGCGAAAGGGCTTGTAAAACGCGGCGTAACACGTGTTATCACAGCAGGAACCCTAACAGAAAGCGATTTCTTGAAACAAAATTCTAATAATTATATCTGCGCAATGTTCAAGGATGATAAAAGTGACCTGTGGGGATTTTCTTATGCAGATATTTCAACAGGAGAATTCAAAACCACTCAGGCGCCTTTGAATTTGATTATGGCAGAACTCACAAGGATTAATCCTGCAGAAATTATTGCACCGTCGGTTGCGCAAAAGGTTATGCCTTTCCAGATTGTGCCGGAAAAAAAGATAGATTTGCCTGAAAATATTCAAAAACTGTATAACTGTTCAAAAATTCCGGCTTCCGTCTTTGAAATGCAATTTGCAGAAAACAATCTGAAAGCTGTTTTCCAGACCAAAAGCCTTGAAAGTTTCGGTTTTTCAAAATACAAACTGGGCTTCCGCGCAGCAGGCGCCCTGCTTGCTTACGTATGGGAAACCTTAAAAAATAATATTCCTAAATTTGAAAGAATAGAAACATATGAGCTTTCGGAATACATGATTATGGACGGCAGCACACGCCGGAACCTTGAACTTGTTGAAACTTTACGGGAGAAAAATAAATACGGCTCGCTTCTGTGGGCGGTTGATAAAACAAAAACCAATATGGGCGCCCGCCTTTTAAGGAACTGGATATGCCAGCCGCTTAAAAGTGTTGAGGCAATTCTTGAAAGACAAAATGCCGTATCAGAATTTGTCGAGAAAACCGATTTGAGAAAAGCGGTTGTTGAACTTTTGGAAAAAATGTATGATATCCAGCGTCTTTCTACAAGAATAAGCAACAGTTCCGCAAGTCCGAGAGATTTTCTGAGCCTCAGGGATTCCCTTTGTGCACTGCCGGAACTTCTTAAATGCGCAAATAACCTTGACAACAATCCGCTAAAGAAAATCAATGAATATATAGAAGAAATCAAAGATTTCGCCTCTCTCATAGACCGTACGATAGCAGAAAATCCACCTATGGTAATCAAAGAAGGCGGGATTATAAAACCGGGAGTCAGCGGGGAACTTGATTATTTCAGAGATCTTTTAACGGGCGGCGAGAACTGGCTTAAAGAATTTGAAGAAACAGAACGTGAAAAAACAGGGATTAAAAATCTCCGCGTAAGTTATAATAAAGTTTTCGGCTACTACATTGAAGTTACAAATTCAAATCTCAATATGGTTCCGCAGGAATATATAAGAAAACAAACCCTCACAAACGGTGAAAGATTTATTACGGAAGAACTCAAAAAGCACGAAGATGACGTACTTTCTGCAAAATTCAAATCAACCGAACTCGAATACAAATTATACTGTGACTTTAGAGAATATTCAAAGGAATTTGTCACAAAAATCAGAGAAATTGCAGACGCAGTGGCGCAGACTGATGTTCTCTCATCCTTAGCGGAAGTTGCCGTAGAAAACAATTACTGCAAGCCGATAATTGATGAATCTGACGATTTTATAGTGAAAAACGGACGTCATCCTGTTCTGGAAAAAATTCTTCCGCTCGGAGAATACGTTGCAAATGATTTGGATTTAAAATGCAACACAACTGATGCAACGCAGTTCATGATTCTAACGGGGCCGAATATGGCAGGTAAATCCACCTATATGCGCCAGAATGCTCTGATAGCACTTTTAGCACAGATAGGCTCGTGGGTTCCTGCGGATTACGTAAAACTCGGGACAATTGATAAAATCTTTACCCGCGTCGGAGCGTCTGACGACTTAACTCTTGGGCAATCTACATTTATGGTGGAGATGATTGAAACCTCTTACATTCTGAATTCTGCAACTGACAGGAGTTTTATTCTTCTGGATGAAATCGGACGCGGAACAAGCACCTACGACGGCGTTGCAATTGCCTGGTCGGTTGCTGAATTTATTGCAACTAAAATCAAAGCCAGAACAATTTTCGCAACCCACTACCACGAACTTAATGTAATGACAAATACCTATCCTCAGATTAAAAATTACAGAATTACAATCGCGGAAGAGAACGGAGAAATTGAATTTTTACGAAAAATAGTACAGGGCGGCGCAAGCAAAAGCTACGGTATTCAGGTGGCAAAAATGGCAGGGCTGCCAAATTCTGTAATTAAACGTTCGCAGGATTTAATGACAAAAATGCAGAGAGATTTTTCCAATAACCTCGCCACACGAAAAAAATCTTCTGAGACAGAACTGTCTGTTCCTCAGCTTAACCTGTTTAATTAACAGGTCATTTGGCGGGTTATACATATCGGCAATTAGCTACAAAAAACATATGCTTAAGGCTCAATAAAAAATAGACTTGTCATTCCGGAAGTGTAGAAGAATTGTATGAACAGTCAGATGAAATCAAGGTTTTCAAGCGATGCAAAACAGCGGAATTGTCAAATGCAGCGACTATGCGATTGCGGGTCAAGTCCAAACCGGCACTTTGGAAACTGCGCACTTGCTGTAATAACTTTTAAACTTTTGTAAAAATAACACGCAATTTTATCAAAAATATTCATTTTCGGGTTTTAATGCATAATAAGGAGTGATTTATGTCAGTAAGTGTTTCTAAAATAAATTTTATGGCTGATGCCGCAGATATCAAAAAAGAACAGGTAAGTAAAACCGAACAGCCAACGCAAGCAGCTGCCCAAAATCCGCTTAATGAACAAAAAGATTCGTTTGAACATAAAGGAAACACTGAAGCTGAAAATATTTCTAAGCAGCAGAATCAACAGCAGGAAAAGAAAAAAACTTTAAAAAACAGAGTCGCATCAATAGCAAAATTCTTTACAGCGACAGAAGAAATAACTAAAGGAACAGCAAAAGGCGCAATTTACGGAACTCTTACAGGCGGACTTATAATGGCATTCGGCTGGTTCAAAGCCATACCGCAAGGATTCAAAAAAGGTAATTCTATTATAAAAGTATTTAAACATCCGTTCCAGGTAATCGGCAGTAAGACAAAAATTACAGCAGGCATTACGGCTGTCGGAATTGCTGCATACAATATTGTAAAAGGCTTTTTACAGGCAAACCAGCGCCGCGCATTTATTGACCAAAAACTAAGAAATAACTAGAGATAAAATACATATTAAAGACCAGAAAACTAAAAATAAAGCCGGTTATATTTAAAAAGATTACCCTTTCGGCTAATGTAAACCGCCCTGTTGTCGGTTATCCTTTTGATATAAATAAAAAGAAAGGCTGAAATTATGAAAAAGATATTATTAATAACCGCGCTTGCTGCATTTACGCTGCCAGCTTCCGCAGTATGCAGTATTACAGGAGGAGCGTGTTCTGTTTCCCTCACGGAACCTCAGACAATTCAAGGGAAATATCTTCCTGACAGAATAGAAGACCTCAAAGAACCTGACGCATTTCAACCAAAATATGTCACTCCGTATTATGATATGTTAATCAACACGGATGAACCATCCGTACAAAATGCAGAAGCGGAAAACTACAACTCAAACTGCCAGTTTGGAGTGTGTCTGCCCGGAGTGGAACCCGTTGAAGGAACCATTTTTGATTATTAATCAATCGTGTAGACTTTCTTGTAATAAAGCATTACACCGAGAATTGTCAATACGATATTAGGCATCCAGGCCGCCAGAAACGGCATCAATGTTCCGGCTTCGCCAAAGGAAATTGATAGCGCCCTTATCAGGTAATATGCAAAAATTATAAGAATACTAAATAAAAAACCTCTATTATAGCGAACTCTCGGTGGCGTAATCGCAAGAGGAACTCCTATCAGCACCAGCGCAATTGTTGTCAATGGAAGTGCGAGTTTATCATAAAGCTCAATGACCAGAACATTGCGCTGTTCTTTATCTAGCTTATGAATATTTTTTGAAATATATGTCAGAAGTTTTGAAAAATTCATCTCTTTTGCAACATTTTTATTTAACTCTTTTGACATATCAAGCCCGAATTTTATATTAGACGAATCAAAAAGAGTTGTATTCAAGACTTTACCTTCTTGTCCTACCGTATAAACAGCACCTTTGCGGAAATCCCATCCGGCAGGTGTTGTTTTTCCCTCACGTGCTTGCAGAACTTGTATTGTATCATCTTTTGAAGTATCAAGCACCGTAATATTATGCAGGACTTTATTGTCACAGTATCCTACATAAAAAAGCCGCTTTAAAATCCCGTCGTCATTCAATTCTTTAAAAACAAAGTTTTCCTTCCCGTCAGGGATATTTTTCTGACCAAGAGACCAAAGCGCCAAATCCTTTGATTGCTTCATCATTACAGGAACAACCGTTTCGTTAATTATAAAACTAAAAACAGACATAACAATTGCGAATATAAAAATCGGTTTTGCAATCCTGTTAAGCCCGATGCCGCATGCACGCATGACAGTAATTTCTGATTTCAAACTCAAGCCGTTCAACGTCATAACCGTCGCAAGCAAAACACCCATCGGAATTGTCATTACAATAATCTGCGGAAGGTTCAGAACAATCATCATCAGTGCGACTTTGAAAGGAATCCCGAACATGGATATTTGTTTAATAAGAGTAATAAACGTATCGGACGCAAAAATAATTGACGAAAATACGCAAACCCCCATCAAAAACATTTCTATTACCTGTTTTAGAATATATTTATCTAAAATAGAAATTCTGCTTATTTTTTTAGCAACTTTTCTTCCTACAGCCATGCCACCATGATAGTTTAAACAAAAAATTAACGCAAATCATAAACAGACCGATATTTTCAATTAAGTGAGAAGTGAATGGTGAGGGGTACTCATTTACCCTCTCCCTACGGGAGAGGGGCAGGGGAGAGGGGGCAGTTTAGTTGAAAAGTTGAACGGGGAACAGTTGAAGGGTTGAATTGGCAACCAAACAGCCTTCCTTAATAAGGGAGGCTGTTTATGTCACCCATTCATCTATTCATCCTTTCAACACTTTAACTAAACCGCTCTCTCACCCTTCACCTTTCCAAAAGCTGGATTCTTTCGGGCTTCGCCCTCAGAATGACATAACATTTCACCTTAGTATCTTAATATCTTTTAACTGCCCCCTCACCCTGCCTGATAGGGGTTGCCTTGTAAAACGGGGGTCATTGCGAGGCATCAGCCGAAGCAATCCAGCCTTTTGCCTCCCTTGTAAGGGAGGTGGCACGAAACGCCGGAGTTTTTTTTTCATAATACCCCTCACCCGAATTTCTAAGCTCACTAAAGTTCGCTAAGAAATTCTTCCCTCTCCCTCAAGGGGCGAGGGGTTCTCTTTTTCCCTCTCCCGTAGGGAGATGGTGAAGAAGAAAGTCCTTCAACCTTTCACCTGTTCATCCTTTAAACTAAATGAACCACACACTCTTCACTTTATTACGCTAAAACTTTAACAACACTTTCAAGACATCTTTCTCTTTATTTTTCTCAAACGCTTCGATTGCGTCATCAATTGAATAAACTTTTGAAATCAACGGAGAAAAATCAATCCTGTTATTTTCAAGAAGTCTCAGGGCAGCGCCAAATTGTCCGCAGCGGGAACCGAGAACAGTAATCTCATCAATTACAATAGGTGCAAGATTAAGTTCTTTTCCTGTTGCAACAGTACTTTTCAAAACCAGTACCCCGCGCGGTCTGGTAAGTGCCAGAGAAGTTTCAAAACCTGATACGGAACCGGTAGCCTCAACTACTACATCGTATTTCTTTTCTATCGGAAAATCTTGTAATAAAGAAGTTTTAACCCCCTGCGCTTTTGCAATGTCAAGTTTGTTTTGATGTTTGCCAACAAGGGTTACGTCAAAATTCTGTGCGTTAAGGGTTAAAGCTGTAATAAGCCCTAATTTACCGTCGCCGAGAACAACAACTTTTTCAAACGGTTTTATATGAAGCTGCTCCGTAATCTCGCATGCCGCGGCAAGCGGTTCCACAAAAACGACCTGCTCATCGGAAACATTATCCGGAACTTCAAACAACACCTCAAGCGGCATTGTAAAATATTCTGCAAAAACCCCGTCCTTATGCCAGATACCTAAAGTGTGGCGGTTCGGGCAGTGTCTGTAAAGTTTTTCCGCACACCATGGACATTCAGGGTCTTTACAGCCATAACTTATTTCCGATACAACACGTTTGCCGAGCAAAGATTGGTCCGGGTCGTTAATTTCTTCCACAACGCCGACTGCTTCGTGACCTAAAATTCCTTTATATCCCATATAACCTTTTGTTATTTCATAATCAGTATTACAAATACCTGCAAGAGTAACCCTCACAAGCGCTTCGCCTTTTTTCGGCACTGGTTTTTCGTAATCTGTTACGAGTTTAAGTTTTTCATCAAATACAACAGCTTTCATAATATATCCCTCTCTAAAATTTTCACTTATTGACTTTGCGATACTGGTCGCAACCCGCGATAGCACTTTTACGACATAATCTGAAATTATGACAAATTTATTTTATCATAAAAATATTAAAGCAGGGTTTTAAGGGACTTATATTGCAGTTTACACTAAAAAATGCAGAAATATCACCCCTGAAATAAATTCAGGGCAGGCTCTGAACTTGTTTCAGGGTCTAACAGCTTAGAGATGCTGAAATAAATTCAGCATGACACTTTTGTGCAGCTGGTGTAAACTGCCATATAAATCCCGATTTTAATCCTGCTTTATTTTATCCATTTCTTCTTTTAAATCCTGAACCTCGTATTTAAGCCTGTTAAGTTCGCATTTAACCGGATCAGGGATTCTGTTGTGCATAAGAACACCGTTTTGGTCTTTAATTTTTCTTCTGACAACCCTCCCCGGGATTCCGACAACCGTAGAATATTCAGGGACATCTTCGACAACTACAGAACCAGCGCCGACTCTTACATAATCCCCGAGTGTAATATTCCCGAGAACTTTTGCACCTGCCCCGACGATTACGCCATGACCTAGTGTCGGGTGGCGTTTGCCGTGTTCTTTGCCTGTTCCGCCGAGTGTCACCTGCTGATATATCAAGACATCATCACCAATTACGGTTGTCGCACCAATTACGACACCTTCACCATGGTCTATAAAAAATCTTCTGCCGATTTTTGCAGCAGGATGGATTTCTATCCCCGTGATAATCCTTGTTATATAAGAAATTATCCGCGGGATTAAAGGGATATGCCATTTGTACAACCTGTGCGCAAACCTATAGGCAATCAGGGCATGAAGCCCGGGATAACACAGAATTACCTCCAGCAGATTTTCTGCCGCAGGATCTTTGTCGTAGATTACCTGAATATCTTCTTTTACCTTTGTTATTCCGCGTTTAAGTATCTTAAACATCTTATTGTCCTTTACATTTTACCAAAAGATGAAAAGTTGAAGAGGTGAATGGTTGAATGGTTAATCTATAACTCTGCTTAATTGTGAATTCTTCAAAGAATTCAGTTGTCTTGAAATAATTTCAATATTCTTACGACAAGAAATAAAACTTTCCTCTGTTATATAAGCCAATTCACGAGCCAAAATAATTTGATTTAAAACTTCAAGTAAACTACCAAATGATATTTCAGAAAATCTTGCCTGATCTTTGAAAGAATTCTTGCTAGAACCTTCCGCAATATTTGAAGAAACAGAAATTACAGCCCTTCTTATCTGTGAAGTTAACCCGTATAATTCTTCTTTTGGGAATGATTCTGTTAAAACATAGATTTGTTTTGCCAGTTCTATTGAATTTTGCCAAACATCTAATTTTTCAAATCCAAATTTATATGATTCATTTAAATTAACCATTCGACTGTTCAACCTTTCACCCCTTCAACTTAACAAATTTTCTTTTCCCTGCCTGTAATACTACATCTTCAGTGATGTTAAGGGTATAGGCCATATCGGCAATCTTTTCTCCGTTGAGTTTTACACCGCCGCCTTGAATTAGGCGTTTGGCTTCACCTTTACTCTGAACAAATTTAAGTTCAACCAGCACATCAAGAATCCCTTTGCCGTTCATACCGGAAACTTCTTCTATATCATCAGGAATACCTTTATTTGATACGATATTGATAAAGGCATCTTGACCTCTTTTTGCGCCTTCTTCGCCGTGGTATTCCGCGGTAATTGTATATGCTAATTTCATTTTTATGTCACGTGGATTTACAGAACCTTCAGCAAGCTGTTTATCTATAGTTTCAAGTTCTTCTTTTGTCGCATCAGTCAGAAGGCTGAAGTATCTTGAAATCATATTGTCAGGAATACTCATTAGTTTCCCGAACATATCAAATTCAGAATCCGTCAGGGAAATACAATGTTCCGGATAAGTTTTTGACATCTTAACAACGCCGTCAGTACCTTCAAGGAGCGGAAGAAGCATTACAAGCTGCGGATATTTTTTGCCGTATGCTGCCTGAATATCTCGTCCAAGAAGAGTGTTAAACCTCTGATCAGTTCCGCCGAGTTCTATATCAGAATCAATTTCAACAGAATCATACGCCTGCATTAAAGGATAGAAAAATTCGTGGATTGCAATAGGTTTACCTTCTGCGTATCTTTTTGCAAAATCGTCACGCGTCATCATCTGCGCAACCGTTACCTGTGAAGCAAGTTTCAGTAAATCAATAAAACTCATCTTATGCAGCCAGTCCGCGTTATTTGTAACCTCCGCCTTTGATACATCAAGAACTTTTGACATCTGCTCAAAATAAGACTTTGCATTTTCTTCAACCTGCTCTTTTGTTAAAGCCGGTCTTGTTTCGGATTTGCCGGAAGGGTCACCGACCATTGCGGTTGCTCCGCCGACAATTAATACAATCTTATGCCCGAGGTTTTGAAATTCTCTTAATTTTCTCATAACAACGGTATGTCCGAGGTGCAAATCCGGTCTCGTCGGATCCATACCGAGTTTTACTCTTAACGGAGTATTTGTATCGTGTGAATGCTG
>CALUTK010000063.1 GCA_944323675.1 Candidatus Gastranaerophilales bacterium
CGGGGTTTGTAAGAATTTAAAAACTCATAAAGTAATGGCAAAACCGTATAAAGCCTCCGTTGACGCCCATAATGACGTTGAGGCTAACTTTTCAACCAAAAGTACCCCTCACCCCTACCCCTCTCCCGCAAGGGGCGAGGGGAGAAGCAAAAAGCCGGCTTGCTTCGCTGATACTCACAATGACGTTGAGGCTAACCATTCAACCATTCAACCTTTAAACCCTTCAACTAAAATTTCACTTCACCCTTCACCCCTCACCCTTCACCCTATAAAATTTCGCATCAAGCTTACAAAAACCGGAATTTTGAAATATTTCTCCCATCTGGATTGGCAAAATACGTTTTTGAAAGCTCTTGCGCGTACGGATTTGAATGTCGCGTTTACTCAAGGGTTTAACCCGACAATGAAAGTTTCACTGGGGATTGCGCTCCCGCTTTTTGAAGAAAGTATCACGGAACTCGTTGATATTGAACTTTTAGACAACATCACGCCGGAAGATCTTAAACTAAAGTTGGAAAAAGTTCTCCCGCCGCAATCTGAAATACTAAGTATTGTTAAAATTGATAAATCGGCTCCGGCTATTGATATTACGGCACAATGGGCGGAATATGAGATAACTTCTGTTAATGAAAATCTTTACGATTTTGACAAATTAAAGTATAATACAGACAGAGTTTTGTCTTCCGAAGAAATTTTTATCGAGAAGAAAAACAAAAAAGGTTTAATCAAAAAAACAGACATCAAACCGGCAATTATGTCACACAGATATGAAGGTAAAAGTCTGTTCATAGTACTAAAGACGGGTCAGAGCACCGGAGATAATGCAATATCCGCATTGAGGGCTGACGTTTTAATGAACGTTATTGCGCCGGATGTATTGTTTAATATCAAACGTACACGGTTCTTTGACAAAGATTTAAGAGAATTATAAGGATTTAAAAGATGGCAAACAACAACAGAAATTTTAAAGAGCAGCAAAATCAAGGCAAAAAAATTATTATTGCTGAAAGAGACAATATCGCAGCAGTTCTGGAAAACGGTAAAGTAACAGATTTTTTCATCCATAGAGGAGAAGTCTTACTCGGAGATGTTTACCTCGCAACTGTTGACAACATTCTGCCGAGTATTGACGCGGCATTCGTAAACGTCGGAACCGATAAAATGGGCTTTTTGCACGCTCAAGACGTTATGGGTAAAGGCACCTTAAAAGAAAAACTTAAACCAAAACAAAAACTCATCGTTCAGGTTGTGAAAGAACCAACTGGACACAAAGGCCCGAGGGTTACGACAGAAATCAGTCTTCCCGGAAGATTCCTCGTTCTTATGCCTTATGAACCGGGCGTCAGCGTAAGTAAAAAAATTGAAAATTCAAGAGAGCGCGCAAGATTAAAAGCTATTATGAATTTAATCAAGCCTGTAGGCGTAGGCGTAATCATAAGAACAGAAGCAGAAGGTCAATCTGAAGCTGATATTCAGGAAGATTTGGAAATTCTTCTTGAAAAATGGAACAACATTATAACTGCCGCAGAGACAATGACACCTCCTAACTTAATCTACAGGGATCAGGATTTACTCTACAGAGTAATCCGTGAAGCCTGCACGGAAGATGTAAAAGAAATTGTTGTGGATACGGCATTTGCAATGAGCCGCGTTCAAAACATTCTCCAGAACTGGCACATTAACAAAAATATTGAAGTAACCCTTTATAAAGGAACAGAACCGCTTCTTGTGGCTTATGATATTCATAAAGAAATTAAAGCTGCGCTTAACGTAAAAGTAAATATGCCGTCCGGCGGTTACTTATACATCCAGCAGACAGAAGCATTAACCGTAATCGACGTTAACAGCGGCAAATTCACAAGTTCCTCCACTCAGGATGAAACCATTTTGAAAACCAATATTGAAGCGGTTCATGAAATAGCCCGCCAGCTTCGACTAAGAAACATCGGCGGTATGATTATAGTTGACTTTATTGATATGATGTCCCGCGCAGATAAGCTTGCAATGCTCGAAGAACTTGAAATTGCGCTTGAACCAGATAAAGCAAAACCGCAGGTCGGACAGCTTTCAGATTTAGGTCTTGTTGAATTAACCCGCCACCGTCAGGGGCAGTCGCTTTCTGAAATTTTCACAAAGAAATGCCCTCACTGTCAGGGTACAGGATGTTCTGTTATCGACTTCAACTTTGCAACCCCGACAGCAGAAGGCGAATACAGAGCAAAAGCTGCTAAATTGAAACTGCCTGTAAGTAATTTCAAGAAAAACAATAACAACAAACAGAATTCAAAACCTCAGACAGAAGAAATTCCAACAGAGGTAACAGAACAAATTCCTACCCCTGAAATTGAGGTAGAAAATCCGTCTACAGTTGCAGTTCAGGAAGTTGAAAAGACAGATAAAAAACGTAAAGGCAGAAAATCACGCTTTGATAAAAAACAGTCCGCTCAGGTAGAAACACCGCTTGCTGTAACAGATGAAATCCATACAGCAGAAACTGTTTTAAAAGTAAATGAAGAAATCAAACCTGAAATTTCGGAAGAACTAATAGAAGCTAAAGCCGCCGCGCTTATAGAGCCACCTGCAGACACGGCACCTGCAGAAGAAGTTCAGGAAACTCCAGCAGCACCTGAATCTGATACGGAACAAACCGTTCCGCAGGAAGAAGCTAAAGAAGAAAAACCAAAACGTACAAGAAGACCGAACAGAGGGGCTTCAAAACGTACAAGAAGCACTCGCGGCAAAAAATCAACTACAAGTGAGGAAAAACTTGAAACTCAAGAAGCTTAATTTAATTCTTATAATAGGAATAATTATTGTATTATCGGCAAATGCAGGTATTTGTACGGAAGATATTGCACAGCACGTACCTGCTGCCGCAAATACAATTTCAAATACAATTCCGGCAAAAGAGGATACCGGTATCAGCCTCACACTGACAAAATTTATTATTACGATGGTTGGAGTTCTTCTATCTTCTATAGTAATCTGGCTCGGGTTGACAATTTATAACAAATTTTTTGTCAAAAATCGCTTTAAACAGGCTTCTATTGAAGATGATACTATGAATACTCCAAAAACAATTGAAGAAGCTGTCACTTTTTTCATAAAGAAAAACAGGTTAAAATAATAATGAAGAGATTTTCTGCGAGCGGGGCTGTCGGACTTTTGATAACAATGGTAATTATAGCATTGTTATTTATAATGATGCTGCCGTCAATAAAACATTCCGGCGGAACAAACCTTGATACTTCTCCTCTCAAATATGATAATCTTGAAGATGAAATCAATCAAAAACTTAACGAAATTCAGAATATGAAACCCCGCTATGCACAACCGATTGATAATTAAAGCCGCTCAGGACGTTTAGAATAGTGCCAAAGAGACACCGTCTATTCCTTACTCAAAATATTTGTGATAAAATTAAATTGTTATGAAAAAGAGGAAGATAGCGGCTTTAGTTATTACAATAGCGCTGCTGTGTATTATTTTTTATAAAATAGACTGGCGGGAACTTCTATATACGTTTAAATCATTTAATTTTAAACACATATGGCTTATAGTTCCTTTGTATGTTTTAACCTTGTATATAAGAGGAATTCGCTGGAAAGCACTGCTTTTGAATGATTCAAAATATTCTTCGCTTCACCTTGGCGAAGTTTTTACTGTCGGAAGTATGCTGAATATTTTTCTACCGGCCCGCGCCGGAGACGTTTACAGGGCATATTATCTAGGGTCTGTTAAAGGCGAAAAGAAAATGAAAGTTTTCGGATCTATTATCCTGGAAAGAACTCTTGACGGAATTAGTGTTTTTCTAATGCTCCTTGCGGCAATATTCTTGTACTGTAAACAGCAATGGATTTTGCATATTTCTTACGGTATAGGGGCACTCTTTTTCGGAAGTTTACTGATATTCTATATTGTGTTCAAGTTTGATAAAGTTGATTTTATCTCTAAAAAACTTTCCTCTGCTTGCCTAAAACTGCCGGAAAAGATTTCACATTCAGCGGTTAACGCTGTTGAAAATATTTGCGGGCATATAAAATCTTTTATGGAAGGATTTGAGGTTCTGGATTACCCCAAATACTGGATCTTAGCCTGTCTAACGAGTCTTCTCATCTGGGGAATTGAAGCTTATGTAGCGTATTTAATAGTAGACAGTTTCGGTCTCGGGCTCGGATTCTCTGCAGGTCTTTTCGTGTTAAGCCTTATTTCTTTTTCTACAATGATTCCGTCAACCTCAGTATTCTTAGGCCCTTATCAGGTCGCATACATTATGGCGCTCGGAATTTTCGGTATTGAAAAATCGACTTCCCTCGCTGTCTCTACTGTTCATCAGGCGCTTTTAATGGTAATCCTTGTTATTTTCGGCGGTTATTATCTTTTGAAATTTAATATTTCAATGAAAGATTTAAATGAAACCGACTAGATATCTTTTCTGGTAAAATCTTTTGATATATAGCCCACAAGGTATTTGAATTTTTTTATAAAGGTATCAAAGTCAACCGTTACGGTATTACAGGTTCTTGAATTGCGAAGGTTAACAGTATTTGCATTTGCATTGACGCTTTCAACTGTAAAGCAGTGCCAGTCATCAAACCCTTTTCTGAAACTAAAACCTGTTCCTGCAACAAAATTAAAATCACCGTTTTTTTTATCTAATTCGTTGAATAGTTCAAGAACTCTTTCTTTTTTTGATTTCAATGTCATACGGATAGTTTTCTCGTTTATTGTAATGGGGTTATGACCTGTAAAAATCTTCATGAATACAGATGGGAAATTGTATTCAAAATCTTCTACACACGTGGCGTACATACAAATAAAACTTTTTAAAGATGGGTGTTTATCAAGAAGTTTGTTCATTGAAATTTCAACTGCTTTTTGAATTGGATTTTCCTCATATTCGTGTTCTACAGGGTTTAGCAATAAGTCAGTGAGTTGTAAATTTTTTATTTCTTTTTCGCTTACAAAGACATCCTCCGGTTTTGATTTTACATCAGGAAAATGAATTTTAAACCCGCCGCTTCCGGATACTGATTTTTGGATATTTTGTTGAAGAAGTTTACGTCCGTTTTGGGTTCTGCAAAAAGCATTGAGTGAACTTGTCAGATAGCAGTCACAGAATATCTGTCTGGCATTTTGAAGCGCAGAGATTTCCTTATCATTAATTGGGATAAATTTATGCATTAATATATTCATAATGCAGATAAAAACAGTAAACAAAGTTTTTTGCGTTAAAAGAAAAAACTTAATGCAATTCGCATTACAGGTGGGAAATAAAGCTATGCGGGAGCGCATTATCGTTTGATACTATGATAATGCGCTCCCGGGTCAAGCCCGGGATAACGTAAAAAAAGCATCACTCTACTAACACAATATAACAGTAACGCGATTGCAGGTCACAGGCAGGTGAATAAAATCACGTTTCGACTCCGCCGGATTTCGCAACCCGCAATGACGATTAAGACTCTGCCCCCTTGCGCGTAATAATCTTTTTTATTTAATATTTTTAACTATCTCAATCAGGTGTTCAACTGCAGTTTCCGGTTTAACCTTTTCAACATCACCTGTTTCACGGGTTTTGTATTCCACAAGCCCTTCGTTAATTGTTTTTCCGACAGTTACGCGATAAGGGAAACCGATTAAATCCGCGTCTTTAAATTTAACACCGGCACGTTCATCTCTGTCGTCAAGAACAACTTCCACACCGGCATTTTTGAGTTCTTCGTACATTTTTTCTGCAGTTTCCATTTGCAATTTATCCTGAATATTAACAGGAACGATTACCACGTGATAAGGCGCAATTGAAATAGGCCATTTTATACCGTGCTCGTCATAATGCGCTTCCACAGCAGCGGCTGCTGTTCTGGAAATTCCAATACCATAACAGCCCATTATATAAGGATGTGATTTACCGTTCTGGTCGAGGTAAACAGCATTCATAGGTTTTGAATATTTTGTGCCGAGTTTGAATATATTTCCAACTTCAATTCCCTTTGTAACTTTAAGAGGCTTTCCGCATTCAGGGCAGAAATCTCCGGCTTCAACAAGTCTGATATCAGCATAATGGAGATTGTCAATACCTAAATCCGAAAGGTTTGCACCAACTTGATGTTTGTCAGTTTTATTAATACCGACAACGAAATTTTTCATCTCTTTAACAGTTTCGTCGGCAATTATCTGGACATCACTCATTCCATTAGGCCCTATGAATCCCGGAACAGCGTCAAACCCGTGGTCTGCCATAAGTTCAGCGATTTCAGCAGAGGACGCAATTCTAATATCAAGCCCGCCTACTGCATTCATCAGTTTAGTTTCTTCTACTGCTCTATCTGCCCTGATAAGCGCAATAACAGGCTTTTTATCTACTATATAAACTAATGATTTCAAAATTAAAGTAGACGGAATGTTTAAAAATTTACTCAAATCTTCAATTGAATGGGTTTCCGGAGTATCGACAATTTTGGTTTCTTTAAAGTAATCTTTTCCGTCAACGACAGCCTCCGGCAAATTTGATATTGCATGGTTAGAATTTGCCGCATAGGCACATTCACAGTAGAATACATCATTTTCACCGGCATCTGTATCAGTAATTACCATAAATTCATGGGAAACGCTTCCGCCGATTGTACCTGAATCAGACTGCACCATTTTTGTTTCAAGCCCGCAGCGGTCAAATATTTTTTTATAAGCTTTCGCCATATTCTGATATTCTTTATCCAGTCCTTCTTCTGATGTGTCAAAACTATAAGCGTCTTTCATAATAAATTCTCTGCCGCGCAGAAGCCCGTATCGAGGACGAACTTCATCACGAAATTTTGATTGAATTTGATATAAATTAACAGGCATTTGTTTGTAGGATTTTAAACCGTCGCGTGCAATTGCAGTGATAATCTCTTCGTGAGTCGGGCCGAGACACATAATTCTGTCGTGGCGGTCTTTTAATCTCATCAACTCTTTTCCGTAAGCATCCCATCTTCCGGATTCTTCCCAGAGTTCTTTCGGCTGGACAAACGGCATCAACAGTTCCTGAGCGCCTGCTGCATCCATTTCTTCTCTTACGATATTTTCAATCTTTTTCAATACTCTCCACATAAGGGGTAAATAATTGTATACTCCCGAGGTTAATTTTCTTATATACCCTGCTCTTGCAAGCATTTTATGAGAAATAACTTCCGCATCTGACGGAAATTCTCTAAGAGTCTGTACAAATAATTTTGACATTTTCATAATTACAACTTCCTTTTTATTAATAATTTATGGCATTATTTTAACATGCTAAAAATATATTTAAAACTGAATAATTTTGGGATTTATATCGCATTTTACACTAAAAAACGCAGAAATGTCACCCCTGAAATAAATTCAGGGCAGGCTCTGAACTTGTTTCAGGGTCTAACAGCATAGAGATGCTGAAATAAATTCAGCATGACACTTTTGTAGATCTGGTGTAAACTGCGATATAAATTCCGCATAAAAAAATACTTGCAAAAAAAAATTGTGCATGTATAATAAAAAAGTAACGCGAATAAGCGGGGGTAATTCAGTGGTAGAATGCCTCCTTGCCAAGGAGGATGTCGCGAGTTCGAGCCTCGTCTCCCGCTAATTAAAAAGACTCACCATAAGGTGGGTCTTTTTAATTAATAGAGATATAGGTGAGAACTCGCCATTTGCGAAGTTCGGCGGATTTGCGGACGGATGGCGTGAGCGAAGCGAACAAATCCGGATAGCGAACGGAACGAGCCGACTAAGCCACAGGCTTAAAGGTGAGTCTCCGTGAGCGTGGAGCAAATCCAAGATAAGCCTCGTCTCCCGCTAATTAAAAAGGATTGGATTTTTCCAATCCTTTTTAATTTTTAAGGATGGCATAGGCGAGAACTCATTTTAGTTCGAGCGACCTGCGAGCAGAGGGCGAAGGCGCTTTCTTTGAAGCAAGCGAAGCTTGTGAAAAGAAAGTCCGTAGACCCGTTTAACGCGAGCAGGTCAAGACAGCCTCGTCTCCCTCTAAATAAAAAGACTCATCATAAGGCGTGTATTTTATTTATTATAAGTTTTTGCATATAACTGACAAAAATCTGTTTATTACTATTGTTGATTTATATCTTTTTCTACAATCGGCGGAATTGGCGATTCTATGATTTTTGTCAAATATTCATCATTTTCGGCTTTGACTTTTTGCGCAAGTGTTGTTATTTCATCGTTGTTATTAAAGAAATATCTTATTGCATAACGTAAAGCCATCATGCCTTTTTCCGGATGTTCCTCGTATTTAAATATATTGTATTCAAAGAAATTCCTGCCGTTTACGGAACCGTTTTGAAGATAACTCAGGGCCGCTTTATCAGTTTTTTTATTTTCAATATATTTTAGTAAAACATTTATGTCATTACCTTCAATATTTTTACATTCATTATCGGCAAATTTAATAGGATTTGAGACCTCCGGATAGTAATAAATCCCTATCATTTTAGTCCAGTTATCAACATTTTCATTTTTTAAAAAATATTCGTTTTCATAACCTTTATTGATCTCAGACATAGAGCTTTGTTTCAGTGTAAAAACCTCATTGTTAAAATGAATTTCTTCGGCTTTAGCAATTTGATTAAAAGCAAAAATTGAAACAATTAATAAAAGCATAAGTGCTAATATAGTGAATTTCGGCATGATTTACCTCCTGATAAAGCGATTTTAAGAGAGTTTTTAAAAATTTTCATTAAACATCAAGGCTAATTTAGTAATATAATATTGAATAATAAAAGATTTTGTATTAAGATAAGGAAGAACGCGGGGGTAATTCAGTGGTAGAATGCAACCTTCCCAAGGTTGACGTCGCGGGTTCGAGCCCCGTCTCCCGCTCCATTTAAAAGGTTTTACCTGTCTGTCTTTTGGGAAAATATAAAATCTTATTATTTTTCAACTTTTCAGTTATGCTCACATTTTTCAGAAAATATTTCTCAGATTTTACTGGTTTCTTTCCTAACATATTGTTGCTAATTACGGAAAAACTTCATTTTTGAGGGCAGGCTGTTAATAATTAATTGGCATGATAAATCTCGCTTGTGTTCAATATACAAGAAATTACCACTTCTTAAAGATAAAAAATACTGCAAGAATAATAAAGAAAAACCCTACAAGATAGTTCCATTTAAATTGTTCTTTCAGGTAAAGCACCGAAAAGAAGCTGAAAACGATAAGAGTTATAACTTCCTGTATAGTTTTTAATTGTGCTGCATTATAGACAAAACTCCCGATTCTATTTGCCGGAACCTGAAAACAATATTCAAAAAAAGCAATACCCCAGCTGACAAGAACGACAAGCACAATCGGCGCCGCTTTAAATCTTAGATGTCCGTACCACGCAAATGTCATAAAAATATTAGATATTGTTAAAAGGATAATCGGAGTAATATACTTAATCATAACAATTAAATTATATAACAAAAGAAAGGAATTTATATCACAGTTTACACTAAATATCTTTAACATGTCACCCATGAAATAAACTCAGAATGACAAATTTTTGGGTACGCTTTGTCAAACAAGTTCAGCATGGCAGTATTGCGCATATAAACTGCGATATAAATTCAAAAAGAAAAGTCTTGACTTTTAAATATGTTCTTAATAGAATAAATTCTGTTAGCCGGCATAGCTCAACGGTAGAGCAACGGTTTTGTAAACCGTAGGTTGTAGGTTCGATTCCTATTGCCGGCTTTTGTCACCTTGAAACAAGCCTTTGTGGCGCAGGGGTAGCGCACTCCCTTGGTAAGGGAGAGGCCACGGGTTCAAATCCCGTCAAAGGCAT
>CALUTK010000064.1 GCA_944323675.1 Candidatus Gastranaerophilales bacterium
GGTATTTTCAAATGTTGTTCAGATTTACAAATCTGACAAAATTTTACTTTTATAGAGGAACAGTAGTATTAATTTTCTCAACACGCTCCCGCCCTGCTCCCGCTATCGTTTCGAAAACAAATCCTACTGTTCCTCTATAGTGCAGGGACGTCATTGCGAGGCTTTAGCCGAAGCAATCCAGCCTTTGGGCTTATGCCGGTTGGGCATACCTGCCCCAACAACAATCCTACCCCTGTCGCAGAAGGCGAGAGCAAATAAACTATCTTTCTACACGATATTAACCCTCTCCTGTCCTGCGGACACCCTCTCCCAGAGGGAGAGGGTTTGACC
Organism: Candidatus Gastranaerophilales bacterium; assembly: GCA_944323675.1. GTDB lineage: Bacteria > Cyanobacteriota > Vampirovibrionia > Gastranaerophilales > Gastranaerophilaceae > Scatousia. The sequence goes on from CALUTK010000064.1 coordinate 331, forward strand.
CTTGCAAAACAGTGACGTCATTGCGAGGCGTCAGCCGAAGCAATCCGGTCTTTTGGCTTCTGCTGGTTGGGCATACCTGCCCCAACAACAATCCTACCCCTGTCACACAAGGAGAGATCAAATAAACTAATCTTTCTTGATGATATTAACCCTCTCCTGTCCTGCGGACACCCTCTCCCAGAGGGAGAGGGGGGCACCTTGTGAAATAACAGTCTCCCTTAATAAAATTTTCGTACAGGCAATTTTTTTAAGCCTTTTGTTTTAATAAAAGCATAAAAGTCTACGTCTCTTGTGTAAACGGGAAAAGGAAGGTTAATGTGTCCATTGTAAATTTGACAAGAAAATTTATTCCGCAGCTGTCACGGCTTTCTGCTGAAAATAGGGTTTCAGTTAATAACATGCCGGAAATGGTTCTGGCAAAAATGATGCGTGAAGGCGATAAGAATATTATTTCTGTCGGAATGAATGAGTGTAAAGCAGCAAGAATTCTGCCTGACAAGATAAATACTATCTATACGTACGGACTTGCAAGCTGCAATTCCGTCGGGGTAATAGCAAAAGGTCTGGACGGCTATCCGATAACCATTCTTTCTCACTATTCTCCGCTCCCTTTGTCGAAAGATCTGCAGGCGTCAACTTTAGAAAAACAATTAAGGACTTATGATTATTTTATTGATAAAAGCAAGAGACCAAAACTTTTCTTTAATGTCCCGGGGTATATAAATGACTCCGGAGAACTAAAACCATGTGTGAATAATATTTTTGAAAAAATCCGCGCTGTTATGGATAAATTTTTCAATAAAAACTATGACGAAGATATTATTCTTTATCAAGGGAAAAATCGTCCGCCGTTCTTTTCATCAGCAAATATTTTTCAATTTGACACAAAAAATCCGAACAAAGTAAAAATGACAACCGTCGGAGAAAACGAATACTTTTTTGATTTGGAGGGCTGAAGATTTAATAGATAACAGGCAATAAAAAAGGCGGATAAACATTCGTTTATCCGCCTAAAAAGCTAATTTTATTCTTCTTCCTGATATTTAATCAGGCCTGCTGTCACAGCATACATTGCCGCAGAAATATCCCGTACGGATTCAAACGGACCGTATGATTTGATAAATGCTGCTGCGTCAAAATCATTCAAGTATGTCTGTAATGCTGCTCTTGCTTCTGCCGTAAGTTTTGGGTTTGCAAGAAAGTTTTGGATGTAATTGTTAACTTTTTCTTCGACTGCTGCTTCGTCGTAGGTGTCATCCTGTGTTAATGTTACTTTGTCAGGTTCTGTCTCCTGAACTGCATTTTCTTCTGCTGTTGTTTCTTGTGTTTTTTTCTCTTCTGCTTCTTCATCGTCAAGGCCTTTTACGTAATTGGCTTTGCCTGCAGTTGTTGCGCTTGTAATTTCCATAAAGCCGTCCTTTCTAAAACAAATTTGTATAATCTATTCCAATTCATGCTACGGAAATTTTTTATAAAAACTTTAGATTTTATTAAGAAATATTATTTTGTAATATACTCTGTTTCCGAGTACATTACCATATAAAAATCAGGAGCTGTAAGGTTCGGGTTCCGTTTCATAAATTTTTTAATATCAAATTTTGCCAGAAATTTGTCTGCTTTTTCTGCTACTTTAGGTTCATTCTCGTGTTCCTGCTTGATTTTTTTGATGTAATCATTTACCATAGACCTGATTTCATCTTCCGTTAGAATTGGTCTTCCGCCTATTTTTACTTCATCGGGCTCTTCCTGTTCAAGAAATTTTTTCTCTTTTTTCTCCTGCTGCTGTTCTTTTTCTCTTTTACCGCTGTCTGAGGATGTTGAAGATTCAATCGGTCTGTTAAACGGGTTGTTAACAGAATTAAACATATAAACCGCCTTTCACTAAATTGAGTGCAGATATTATTAACCATTTATTATATATACGGCATTTTTTCTATTTTCTTTAAATTTTACATAATTCAGACTACAAGTGTTGATGTAAAACTTTTATAAGGAATTCTGAAAACTGAATTTTGATGTTATAATGTTTTTATAGTCTATGATTTAGTGGAGAGAAAAAGATATGTGCGGAATAGTAGGATATATAGGTAATAAATCCGTTGTGGATATACTTTTAGACGGTTTAAAACAGCTTGAATACAGGGGATATGATTCCTCGGGAATTGCTGTCAGATGTTCTGATAAAATTAATGTTTATAAAGCTGTCGGAAAGCTTGAAAATTTAAGTGCGGAACTTATGCCGCACAGGTCAGAACTTGCCGCCTCTACTATCGGCATAGGGCATATCAGATGGGCAACCCATGGTGCGCCGACGGTTTTGAATGCGCACCCGCATACTTGTAACTGCGGAAATCTTGTGATTGTTCATAACGGTATCATAGAGAATTACAAAGAATTACGTGCTAAACTTTCAGACCTTGGATGTGTTTTTAAAAGCCAGACTGATACGGAAGTTGTCGCACACCTTATTGCAAGAAAATATGCTGAAACCAAAAATTTGACGGAAGCTGTAAGACTTGCAACAAAAGATATTGAAGGGGCGTATGCGCTTTGTGTTCTTCATAATGATGAAAAAGATAAGCTTGTTGCAACAAAAAGGAATGCGCCGCTTCTTGTGGGTATTGGGGAAGGTGAATATTTCGTTGCCTCTGATGTTCCGGCTATTATCAAATACACCAAAAAAGCTATGTATTTGACAGATAATCAAATCGTTACATTGACTAAAAATTCGATGAAACTCATAGATGAAAACGGCAAAGAACAGCCGCAAAAGATTGAAATTCTTCCTTGGGAGCCTGTTGCATTGAGTAAAATGGGATTTAAGCATTTCATGCTCAAAGAAATCCATGAGCAGCCTGATGTTATAAGAAATATTCTTGTCGGGAAAATGCACTCCTGCGACGAGCCTGTTATCTTAAATGAAGTTAAACTTACAAAAGAAACGCTGAAACATTTAAACAGAATACAGATTATTGCCTGCGGGACCTCGCTGCATGCCGCAATGATTGGTAAATATATTATAGAAAATTTCTGCGGGATTCCTGTTGATGTGGAAGCATCCAGCGAATACATATATAGAAAAACCGTGACGGATTCGCATACTCTTGTGATTGGGGTTTCCCAATCCGGCGAAACCGCTGACACTTTGACCGCAATTAAACAATCTAAGGCAAAAGGTTCGCATATTCTGATAATCACAAACCGTCCGGATTCTGCGATGGCGCGTGAGGCGGATAGTTTGTTGTCGGTTAATGCAGGGATTGAGGTTTCTGTTGCCGCTACTAAATCTTATATTGCGCAGCTTGTATCCTTCTATCTTCTTGCAATGTATATGGCAGAAATCAAAGAAAGCCTGTCTGAAACTGATTTGAAGTCTTTGAAAGTAGAATTAATGCAGATACCGCAAAAGATTGAGCAGATACTTTCGCATAAAGAACAGATTCAGCACTGTGCAAGGGTTTATGCAAATACAAAAGATTTCATCTACATAGCTCGTGGCATAAATTTCCCGACAGCACTGGAAGGAGCTTTAAAACTCAAAGAAATCAGCTATATCAATGCAACCGGATATCCGGCAGGTGAATTAAAACACGGGCCTATTGCAATGCTTGATAATACAATGCCTGTATTATCTATTCTTATGAAGGGGGCTGTTTATGAAAAACTTCTATCCAACAGCGAAGAAGCCAAAGCCCGCGATGCAAGAATGATTGCGCTCACAAATTCCAATGATGAAAAATTAAAAGATTTGTTTGATAATATTATAGAAGTACCGGATGTTCAGGAGCTTCTTTCTCCGATAATTGCGATTATTCCATTGCAGCTTCTTGCTTATTATATTGCGGAATTCCTCGGAAAAGATGTTGATCAGCCGCGAAACCTCGCAAAATCAGTAACCGTGGAGTAATTGTTTTGATAGTCTCAGAAAATATAAAATTAACTGTAAATTTCCCGTTTGATGATGACATAATAGAACGCGCACTATCTGATGCCGGCATAAATCCTCTGCGCTGGGCAATTGTCAAAACCGGTGAAAATTTTATCGAACTGAGCGTATCATACGTTAAGGAAAGTTAAGACATAATTTGATTTTCAGATGTTTTGGGTGTAGACTGTTTCGTAATGATGTGGCCGGGTTGGAATTAAAAAACTTACCGGCCGGTACAAAAACAAATTAAGGAGAAATTGGAAAATGACACCAAGAAACTTTTTATTCACTTCCGAATCAGTTACGGAAGGTCACCCCGACAAAGTATGCGATCAGATTTCTGATGCTATTTTGGACGAATTTTTGACTAAATCACCGCAGTCACGTGTTGCAGCGGAAACTACCGTTACTACAGGCATGGCGCTTGTCTGCGGCGAAATTACATCTGACTGCTATGTTGATATTCCGTCAGTTGTAAGAAATACTATTAAAAATATAGGTTACGCTGAAGAAGAAGGCGGCGGTTTTAGTTTTGAAACTTGCGCTGTTTTAACAAGTATAGATGAACAGTCTTGCGATATTGCAGGCGGTGTTAATAAAGCTTATGAAACAAGAAGCGATAATGCCGACACTTCAACTTCAGAAACAGAAAATATAGGTGCAGGCGATCAGGGTATTATGTTCGGTTATGCGTGTAACGAAACTCCTGAACTTATGCCGCTTCCTATCAGCCTCGCTCATAAATTATCCTATAGACTCGCTCAGGTTAGAAAACAGGGGCTTGTAAGTTACCTCAGACCTGACGGCAAATCTCAGGTTACAGTTGAATATGTTGACGGAAAACCTTCAAGAATTGATACTGTTTTGATTTCAACCCAGCATGACCCTGAAATTAACGGAGTTTCAGATAATTCTAAAGTCCAGGAAATTATCAAAAACGATATTAAACGACTCGTTATAGATGAAGTATTCTCTCACGAATCTATTAAGCTTGACAGCAGAACAAAAATTCTGGTAAATCCTTCAGGAAGATTCGTTGTAGGCGGCCCTCAGGGGGATGCAGGTTTAACCGGACGTAAAATTATCGTTGACACATACGGCGGTTATTCACGTCACGGTGGCGGTGCTTTCTCAGGAAAGGATCCGACAAAAGTAGATAGATCAGCAGCTTATGCTGCAAGATGGGTCGCTAAAAACATCGTTGCGGCAGGTTTAGCTGAAAAATGTGAAATTGAACTTGCTTACGCTATCGGTGTTGCAGAACCTGTTTCAATTATGGTTGATACTTTCGGTACTGGTAAAATTTCTGATGATGAAATTTCAGCGCTTGTATCTAAGAACTTTGATTTGAGACCGGCTGCAATCATCAAACAGTTTGACCTCCGCGGTCTGCCTGCTAAAAACGGCGGTAAATTTTACCAGTTATTAGCTGCTTACGGACATATGGGCAGAACTGATATTGATGTTCCGTGGGAAAAAACTGAAAAAGCTGATATCTTAAAATCTCAAGCTTGCAGTTTATGCTCTTCTTCTATATAGTAAGAGCTATTTAGTTAAACAGAAAAAAGGAGAGACTACTCTCTCCTTTTTTTATATATAATCAGTATGATTAACTATTACATTTATTTAACAATGGGAGACGTAAAACTTTTTACGTGATAGCATGATTATATGAGCAGACCTTATGTTCCTTTGCATGTCCACAGTGAATATTCTCTTCTGGACGGTGCTATAAGAATTAAAGATTTAGTAAATTTCGCCAAAGAACATGAAATGCCGGCAGTTGCTTTGACTGATCACGGGGTTATGTACGGCGATATGGAATTATATACAACAGCCAAAGAAAACGGAGTTAAACCAATTCTCGGCTGTGAATTTTACGTCCATGACGGTGATATTACGGAAAAAGATAAAATGCATAACCCTTGCTATCACCTTGTACTTCTTGCGAAAGATAAGGCGGGTTATGCAAATTTGATTAAACTTGTGTCTGTTGCATGGTGTAATGGGCGTTATGTTCATCCCCGTATTAATTGGGAATTACTCAAAGAACACCATGAGGGGCTAATTTGTCTTTCTGCCTGCTTAGGCGGAGAGGTTCTACAGAACCTTTTAAAAAATGATTACGAAGCCGCTAAAAAAACTGCACAGGCTTATAAAGATTTGTTCGGGGATGATTATTATCTTGAACTGCAAGACCACGGGCTTGATGAACAAAAACGAACTAATCCTGAACTTATAAAACTAGCAAAAGAATTAAATATTAAAATGGTCATCACAAATGACTCCCACTACCTGAATAGAGAAGATGCTGACATGCATGACACTCTTCTTTGTATGCAGACTAATAGTGATAAGGATGACCCTAACAGATTCCATTTTGCAAATAATGAATTTTACGTAAAAACGGCAGAACAGTTGAGGGATTCGTTTAAGTGGATGGATTCCGAAACCTTTGATGAATGTATTCAAAATACAGTGGACATTGCGGAAAAATGCCACCTTATGCTTGAACTCGGAAAGAGTCCGCTTCCGGATTATAAAGTTCCGGCAGGGCATACAATTGAATCTTATCTTGAATACCTTGTAAATGAAGGCTGTAAAAAACGTTATGGTGAAATTACACCTGCACTCAAAGAACGTATTGATTATGAAATAGGCGTAATTGAGCAGATGGGGTTTGCCGCATACTTTTTGATTACATGGGACTTTATCCACTATGCTAAGACCCACGGAATTCCGGTAGGTCCCGGCAGAGGTTCTGCTGCAGGGTCTGTTGTTGCATATGCGCTTGAGATTACGGATCTTGACCCGATTAAACATAAACTGTTGTTTGAAAGATTCTTGAATCCGGAACGTTTTACAATGCCCGATATTGATATAGACTTCTGTATTGAACGCCGCGGCGAGGTTATCGATTATGTAACCAAAAAGTACGGCGAAGATAAGGTGTGTCAGATTATTACGTTCGGTACTTATGCGGCTAAAGCGGCATTAAAAGGTATCTGTCGAATTTTGAAGGTTCCTTTTTCAGAAAGTAACAAGCTTGCATCATTAATTGAACCCGCTATTGAACTTGCTCAGGCAACTAACCCTAAGGCAAAAACCCTGAAAGATGCTATGCAGGTTAACGGTTCCGAATTAAAAATGCTTTACGATAAAGATGAGCAGCTTCCGGCAGGCGATCCTATGGAGGGTAAAACCGTCGGGGTTAAAAAAATTGTTGATTTGGCAATCGGTATTGAAGGGATAAAAAATAACACCGGTACCCACGCGGCAGGGGTTATTATTGCACCTGAACCGTTAGACCATATTCTGCCTGTACAGCCGTCAAAGGACGGTATTGTTCAAACAGGTTATCCGCCGCATGATGTTACTGAAGTCTTAAGCCTTTTGAAAATGGACTTTTTGGGACTCCGTAACCTTACAACAATTTACAAAACAGTTGATTTAATTAAACAGCAGCAGGGAATTGAATTAAAGATAAATGACATTCCGCTGGATGATAAGCCTGTTTACGACATGTTGATGACCGGTGACACAGACGGTGTTTTCCAGTTAGAATCTCAAGGGATGAAAAATCTTGTTAAAAGACTTAAACCTGACGTATTTGAGGATTTAGGCGCTCTTGTTGCACTATTCCGTCCGGGACCTCTGGATTCCGGCATGGTTGATGATTTCGTCGAACGTAAACACGGCCGTCAGGCAATAAGTTACGCTCACCCGCTTCTGGAACCTGTATTAAAAGATACATATGGCACCATCGTGTATCAGGAACAAATCATGCAGGTCTTTCAGGTTCTGGCAGATTATACTCTCGGTCAAGCGGATATGGTTCGCCGTATGATGGGTAAGAAAAAAGTCGATGAAATGGAAAAACAGAAGACTAAGTTCATCGAACGTTCTGCCCAGCACGGGATGACCGCAAAAGATGCGGAAGCTTTATTTAACCAGATATTAGCGTTCGCGTCATATTGTTTCAACAGGTCACATTCTGCGGCTTACGCTTTTGTTGCATATCAAACGGCATATTTAAAATGTCATTTCCCTGTTGAATACTTATCTGCCTTACTCTCAAGCGTAGCAGGAGATCAGGATAAGACTCAGCTTTATATAGAAGAAGCCCAGAAAAAAGGGATAAAAGTTCTTCCGCCGGATATAAACCACTCTCAATCAACATTCACTCCGGATGAAGGCAATATCAGATTCGGACTTGCCTCAATTAAGCAGGTCGGGGAAGGCGTTATTGAAGAAATTATAAAAGAACGTGAGGCAAACGGACCTTTTAAATCAATATACGATTATATAAAAAGAGTTGACGTAAAATGTTCAAATAAAAAAACTCTGGAAGGTCTTATAAAAGCCGGCGCATTTGCAGGTATAGAAAAAAGCCGCAAGCAGCTCTGGGAAAATATAGATTACATAACGTCTACCGCCTCAAAAGAAGCGAAAGCAAAAGAATCTGGGCAGGGAAGCTTATTTGATTTACTTGGCGATGCGTCAGTTGTTGATGATGCGAAGTTCCAGCTTGCAGGGTCTGATGAAGAATATGACCAGAGGCAAATCCAGATTTTTGAAAAAGAATTTTTAGGATTTTACGTAACCAGCCATCCGCTTGCTACAATAAGAGATAAACTGCCGTTTTTAATGACGCATAAAATATCGGAAGTAATGACTCTTGCTAATGACAAGCTTGTGACCATTTGCGGTCTTATTACAGCAACGAAACAAATTCCGACCAAAAAGGATCCGTCAAAATTTATCAGGTTTGTGACGGTAGAAGATTTGTCCGGAAAAATAGATTTAATTGCATTTAACGGCAAAATCCAGGAATATGGAACATTGCTTGAACCTGAGCAGAGAGTCATTATCTCAGGAAAAGTTTCTAAAAGAGGAGATGATGAGGCCCCTGTAATCCTGATAGATAACGTCAAAACAGTTGATAATTCAAATATATTTACGGTTGAATTGAAAGATGATTTCAAATTTGAAGAATTGGTGTTGTTAAAGAATGTTTTGTGTGAGTATCAGGGGGCTGATCCTGTAATGTTAAAAGTAAAAGATGATTACGGCATGTCAAAGATTCTTGCGGCATCGATGTTCTGGGTAAATTCTTCAAACGATCTGGTAAACAGACTGCATAAGGCGTTCAATGACAGAGTTGTTGTAGATATAAAATCAATGGATACGCCGGAGGAAAAATTACAGATTGCATAAAAGGTACTTATATCGCAGTTTACACTAAAAAACGCAGAAATGTCACCCCTGAAATAAATGCAGGGCAAGCTCTGAACTTGTTTCAGGGTCTAACAGCATAGAGATGCTGAAATAAATTCAGCATGACACTTTTGTAGATCTGGTG
>CALUTK010000065.1 GCA_944323675.1 Candidatus Gastranaerophilales bacterium
AAAAGGCAATTACTGAAAAAGCTGTAAAAGAAGGTTTCGGCGAATTTAAAACACAATACAGGCTCCGTGACTGGTTAATTTCTCGTCAGAGATACTGGGGTGCTCCTATCCCGGTTGTATATTGCGAAAAATGCGGGATTCAGCCGGTTCCGGAAGACCAGCTTCCTGTATTGCTGCCGAAGGATGTTGATTTCAGCGTTGTAGGGAAATCTCCGCTTCTCACCTCAAAAACTTTCCTTGAAACAACCTGCCCTTGCTGTGGCGGAAAAGCTGTCAGAGAAACCGATACAATGGATACATTTATCTGTTCAAGCTGGTATTATCTCCGGTATGCGGATGCTAAAAACGATAAAATGCCGTTTGCAAAGGATAAAGTTAATCACTGGCTGCCGGTTGATCAGTATGTCGGCGGAATTGAGCACGCAATTCTCCACCTTTTGTATTCAAGATTTTTCACAAAGGCTTTGCGTGATTTAGGGTTGCTTGATTTTGACGAACCTTTCAAAAACCTTTTAACTCAGGGAATGGTGTTAAAGGACGGCTCTAAAATGTCAAAATCCAAAGGTAACACGGTTGACCCTGATGAAATCTTTGAAAATTACGGGGCTGATACCGCAAGATTGTTTATCCTGTCGGATTCACCGCCGGCAAGAGATTTTGACTGGTCTGATGCAGGTGTTGAAGGCTGCTACAAGTTCCTGAACAGAGTATGGCGACTTGTGGCATCAAACGCTGATGATATTTCATTAGAGGACGCCTCACGCTTCACCCATCACTCTTCACTCAGAAAAGAAAACGATGACCTTGTCCGCTGTGTTCATATTGCGATTAAGGGAATTACAAACGATATTTCAAACGACTTCCAGTTTAATACTGTAATTTCCAAGTACCGCGAACTCACCAACGCGATTTACGAATGGCGCGGCAAAAAGTCACAGCTTGATGCTGAGGATAAATCAGTAATGAGCTTTGCGATTGTGACACTGCTTAAACTCATGTCACCGGTTGCGGTTCACCTGACAGAAGAAGCATGGCACGATTTAGGTGCGACAACTTCAATCCATGATGAGCCTTGGTGCAAGTGGGATGAAAACCTCGCAAAAGCAAGTTCAATTACACTCGTTGTTCAAGTTAACGGAAAGGTTAAGGATAAGATTGAGGCTGATGAGGCTTCAAGTGAAGATGAACTGAAAACCTTAGCGATGAACAGCGAAAAGGTAAAAGAATTGACAGAAGGGAAAACAATTGTGAAAACCATTGTTGTTCCGAAAAAACTGGTCAATATCGTTGTTAAGTAACAATATTAAATAACTTTTTTAAAAATTTAAGCAGCCTTGACTCTTGATGTTGAGGCTGTTTTGTTTCGTCAATTGGACGGAACATAATTAGATTATCAGCGTATTCAGGATTCAGTTTTGTGTGGTTTTTAATACATTTGTCGAGAATATGATTGATATAACTATCGGTTGATGTATATCCCTGTTTTTTATAAAAAATATGACACGGATGTTTCGGATCATAAATTCGGCTTGCAACAAGAAAAACTTTTCCCCCGCAGCCTTGTTGTTCACTTTCAGCCTGTGCAAACCTTAAAAATGCGCTTCCGTAACCCTGTCTTTTATTTTCTACAATCAGACGCTCAATTTTCAAGGCATCAACTTTCTTTTCTTTTGGATAAATTTCGTGAAGTTTCAAATCCCGCATAGTTCGGGTAATCATTTCTCCTGCATATTCCCCGGTTTCTGTATCTGCCATACGGGATATATCAGCCTTGAAGCTTTTCATTGAAGTTAAATCCAAAAGGTTGACATCCCGTTTTGTATATATGAGATACTTAGGCATTTCTTGCGGAAAATGCATTGATAAAATACTTGGCGTTTTAGGTGAGATTATTCTTATCATACAATTATTAAAGTCTCTGAAAAAATTAATTGCCTAATTTTTAATAATTAAATTTACAAATAGTAAAATTACGGATTTTATAGTTTTTCTGTATTATAATAAAAGATGTTAAATACAGATGATTAGGGATAGAGAGTGTTGAAGAAGCAGAAATATTATTTTATAGCAATAGGCGGAGTCGGAATGAGCGGGCTTGCAAAGTATTTGCTGGAAAACGGCTGTGAAGTTGCAGGGTCTGACGTTTGCGACGGGAAATATGTTCAAAAAGTAAAGAAAATGGGAGCAGAAGTTCATATAGGGCACCGTGCGGACAATGTTCCGGAAGATTGTGTTGTGATTGCAAGTACGGCAATCCGTCAGGATAATCCTGAAATGGTAAGAGCAAAAGAACTTGGACTTCCGATTTATCACAGGTCGGATTTATTAGCGGAGATTTCAAGGGAAGGGAAATTCTTCTTAGGGTATTCAGGCACCCACGGAAAAACGACAACCAGCGGACTTTCCGCTTATGTACTGGAAAAAGCTGGATTAAAGCCTTCTTATGTAATAGGCGGCATAATTCCGGAACTGGATACAAACGCACACTGTCAGGACGGGAAGTATTTTGCGGCGGAACTGGATGAAAGTGACGGTACTATTGTTAAATATGTTCCGAATATCGTTGTTATAAATAATCTTGAGGCAGACCACCTTGATTTTTATAAAAACGGACTTCAATCTATTTTAGAAACTTTTGAAGAGTTTATTGCAAAAATGCCGAAGGATGGAGTCGTTCTGGCAAATAATGATTGTGAAGCGACAAGAAAACTTCACAGCCATAAAACTGTTACTTTCGGGCTTTCTGATGGTGCGGATTATCTTGCAAAAAATGTTGAGTATAATCTGGAATATACAAAATTTGATATTTATTACAGGAATGAATTTCTGACAGATTTAAAAATTATTCTTAAAGGCAGGCATAATGTGTATAATTCACTTGCGGTTCTCGCAAGCCTTCATCAGGCCGGAATTGACATAAATCTTGTAAAACCGCATTTTGCTACATTTACCGGCATGGGCAGACGCTTCCAGAAGGTCGGCTCGGCAAAAGGTGCAGTTATTTATGATGATTACGCACACCATCCGACCGAAATCAAGGCGGCGCTTTCATCTGCATTAAGTTTTAAAGATAAACACGTTATTGCAGTTTTCCAGCCGCACAGATATACAAGACTTAAAAACCTCTGGAATGAGTTTTTGAACGCTTTTGAAGGGGTTGACAAGGTTGTTGTCACAGATGTTTATGCAGCGTCTGAAGACCCTATTGAGGGAGTAAATTCCTCTGCATTTGAAGCGGATCTTGAGAAAAAAGGTATTCCTTGTGAATACATTTCCGGTGATATGAAAGCTGTTGCAAAAGTCCTTTTTGAAGAACTTAAGCCGGACGATATAGTGATAGGGCTCGGTGCAGGCACAATTACGGCACTCGGAAAAGAGCTGATTGCCTTAGATAAGGAGTTGAGCGAAGTTGCGGGTTGAGGAAGATTTTGAAGTTGCAAAATTGACGAGTTTTAAAACCGGCGGGAAGATAAAAAAAGTTTATTTCCCTGAAAGTTCTGCAGATTTTCTTGAAGTCGCAGAAAAAGAATCTGATTTCAAAGTTTTTGGAAACCTTACAAATACGCTAGTTTCTTCCGACGGCTATGACGGCGTTGTCGTAATTACAACAGGCATGAAGAATTTTTCGATTGAAGGTACAAAAGTTACGGCAGAATGCGGCTTGAAAGGGCCAAAACTTTCACAGGCAGCTGTAAAAGAGGGTTTAAGCGGGCTTGAATTTATGGTTGCATTCCCGGGTTCCATCGGCGGAGAAGTCTTTATGAATGCCGGCGCGCACGGTCAGTCAATAAGTGATGTCCTTTCCAGAGTCAACTGCTGGTCGCGGGATAGAGGTGTTTTCCAATTATCAAAAGAGGAAATGGAGTTTTCATACAGAACCTCAATCTGCCAGAAGGAAGATTTCATCATTTTATCTGCGGAATTTTACTTAAAATCCGCGCCGGAAGAAGAAATAAATGCTAAAATGAAAGAAAATCTGGATTTCAGGCATTCAAAGCAGCCGTCGCTTGCGCTGCCGAATTGCGGAAGCGTATTCAGGAATCCTGAAGGGGATTCCGCAGGGCGCCTTTTGGAAGCGTCGGGCGCAAAGAATATCGCAGTCGGCGGGGCTCACGTTTATGAAAAACATGCAAATTTTATAATTAATGATAAGGCAGGAACTTCACTTGATATTCTGGAAATTATGTACAAGATGTACAATGGAGTAAAAGAGAAGTTCGGAATTGAATTAAAACCCGAGGTCAGGTACCTTGGAGGAAATAACGAAAAAGAGGTTGAAATATGCAGAAAATTAAAAATGATAAAATAAAAAAAGATGCAAAAATCGCAGTATTATGCGGCGGTATGTCGTCGGAGTCAGAAGTTTCAATGCGTTCGGGCAAAGGCTGCTATGATGCTTTAAAGCGGTTCGGGTTTGAGAATGCAGAACTCGTTGTAGTTGACAAAAATATTGCAGAAACTCTTAAAAAAGGCAATTATGACTACGCCTTCAACGCACTTCATGGAAAATACGGCGAGGACGGATGTATTCAGGGGATTCTAGAAATTCTGCAAATTCCTTATACCGGCTGCGGCGTTATGGCAAGTTCTCTTTGTATGAATAAAGAATTCACAAAAAGAATCCTTTCAACCTGCCCTGATATTCCTATGGCAAAATCCGCCTTTGTCCGCAAAGGCGACGATGTTATGGAAAAGACAAAAGATTTAAAATATCCGCTTTTTACAAAACCTGTCTGCGAAGGTTCAAGCTTTGGAATGACAAAGGTTGACAAACCGGAGGATTTAAAAGCTGCTTATGAACTTGCTGAAAAATACAATGACGATGTTCTGGTGGAAGAATTTATCGACGGATTTTTCGTAACCGTCGGGGTTCTGGAAGATGAAGGCAAACCTTTTGCAACGGAAATTCTTGAAATCAGACCGAAAAATGAATGGTACGATTTTGAAGCAAAATATAAAAGCGGAATGTCTGAATTTATAGTTCCGGCAAGGCTTTCTGAGAATGTCACAAAACACGTAAAAGAAGTTGCCGTAAAAGCGTTTGAAACAGCAGGCTGCCGCGGAGTCTCAAGAATTGATTTTATGATGAAAGATAATATTCCTTACCTTCTTGAAATCAATACAAGTCCCGGAATGACAGCAATCAGCGATTTGCCGGCGCAGGCTGCCGCTATGGGTATAGATTATGACCATCTGGTCTTAAATATTTTGAATAGTGCGGGTTTGAACAAATAGGTTAAAAATGGAAGAGTACGATTCACAAAAAGAAACGGAAGAAGTAATCGATCCTGAAAGATTGGTGAAAAACGTTCAAAAAAAACGAAAACTTCGCAAAACCAGAAGAAAACAAAGTTTCTTCCGGAATTTTTGCCGTTTTTGTATGACGGTATTCCTTTTGTTTGCTTTTGTTTTTATCTCCAAAATGCCGCAATGGTATCTGGATAAGAATATTTTTACGGTATCAAACAACGGCTCTGTTGTGATAATAAATAACAGAATTGTTAAATCGTATAAAATATTAGCGTTATTGAAAAAGCTTGAAGTTCCTGATGTCCCTATTTATATGGCCGGAACTGATTCAATTGAAAAAGAACTGAAAAAACTTGCGCCTGTAAAAGATGTTTATATCCGCCGGTATGCTTTTCCTGCAAGGCTGCAAATAATAGTAAAAGAGCGCATTCCTGTTTTGACAGTATCTCCAGACGTGAATGTCCCGCCTGTTGCGGCTTTTTCAAATGACGGTGTTATGATAGGCCGTGAATATCTGCCGTTAGGCAAAGAATTTAAAACAATAAAAGTTCTTTCCTATGGCAACAAGGGAGATGATTACACAAAATGGAATGGTGCAAAAGTAAAAGAAATTCAAACTATTGTAAAATATGTTGAAACCTATTCAAGAGAACCGGTAGAATATATTGATTTAAGAGACCCGAATGATATTTATGCAAAAATTAAGACAGTAAATATCCGTCTGGGTAAGCCTGATGCAAAAATTTATGAACGTATTCAGCGGATACCGTCTATTTTGCCTCAGGTAAAATTAGTGGATTCAAAAGTAAAATATCTTGATTTAAGCTGGGAAAAAGTTAATTATCTTAAGCTGGAATAACAGATAAAACTTTTCACCGCGGCGCTATAACTGAAATGATGAATATTTAAAGGAGAAGTTTTTATGAAAATTACATTAGCACAAACCAGATTTAAAACAGGCGATTTTGATTTTAATTACGAAAGGATTGCCGATAATCTCCGGAATATTACATCAGATTTGATAATATTTCCGCAGGCAGGGCTGGAGGATTTGGGCGGCAAAGATTTGCTGCTGGATGAAAATGTTAATAAAGCGCAATCCGATATGTATACAAAAATTGCAGAAACATTTCCTGATAAAACAATACTTCTGGGTGATGTTTTAATTGAAAAGGGGGTAATTTCTCTTTCTGCAGACGGATTTTATAACATTTGTTCAAAACGGGTGTTTGTTGCGGATTTTTATAACAGCGAGGTTGAATGTGACCTTTATATCTTAGCAAAGAACCGTTATTATACAATGAATTCGTATTCTGATTTTGCAGATAGTATTGAATCAAATACAGATTTTGTTTTTGTAAGCTGCGTCGGAATGGCAGATTCAAATGTATATGCAGGCGGAAGCTTTGCCAAAAATAAATACGGTGTTCCAGTTGCACAGCTGCCGCTTTGCGAGGAATGCGTTCAGGATATTGATTTTGGAAAAACCATAGATTTCAAAGAAGCTTCTATGGAGGAGGAAGTTTATAAGGTTATAACATTTGCATTGAAAGAATACTGTGAAAATACAGGGTTGAAAAAGGTAATACTCGGACTTTCCGGCGGAATTGACAGTGCTCTGACGGCCGCGCTTGCAGTAAAAGCAATCGGCGCCGAAAACGTAAAAGGAGTTCTTATGCCGAGTATGTTTTCCTCGGAAGGCAGCGTGACAGACAGCCTAAAACTCGCTGAAAATCTTGGAATGCAGACCGTAACAGAACCAATTACACCGTTGTTTGACGCATTTATGACCGGTAGAGAAAGACTTCACGATTTGGCGGAAGAAAATCTTCAGGCTCGTCTGCGTGCTCTGATTTTGATGTTCCATTCAAACAGAGAAAACAGCCTTCTTTTATCAACCGGCAATAAATCCGAAAGCGCAATGGGCTTTGGAACTTTATACGGTGATTTGGCCGGCGGCTTGAATCTGATTTGTGATTTGACGAAAACCAATGTTTATAAACTTTCAAATTACATAAATAAAGACTGCGAAATTATTCCTCAGGCAATAATAGATAAAGCGCCGTCAGCAGAACTCCATCCGGGGCAGAAGGATCAAGACAGGCTTCCTGAATACGCAGTTTTGGATGATATTCTGGAAATGTATTTTGAGGAAAATATTCCGCAGGATGAAATTTATAAAAAGTATGATAAATCAATTGTGGATGAAGTTATCAGAAAAACGTACAGAATGCAGTACAAGCGCCATCAGGGTTGTCTCGGGATACGACTCACGGAGCGTTCTTTCTGCGGCGGCGGAATTAATCTGCCGGTAGTCCAAAAGATGTTCTAAAGGCCTGACAGTGCGGTTCTTCTATTTCTGACAATTGACAAAATTTGAATTATGATTTAAAATAGATATATGGAATTATCAGTGTTGGTTGATAATAATTCAAAATCGGGAAGTTGTTTGATAGCAGAACATGGTCTGTCATTTTTTATTGAGGACTATGATACAAAACTTTTGTTCGACTGCGGTTCCTCTGATGCGTTTATAAAAAACGCGTATAATATGCAGATAGATTTGGCGACCGTTACTGATATTGTTCTTTCCCACAGCCATCTTGATCATATCGGCGGTTTATTAAGACTCCAGTCTTTATATCAAAAGTTTCAAAATATAGGCATTGATTTTCCCGGGAAAAAAATAATCGCCCATCCGGATGTTTTTAAACCTGCGGAAAGTAATATTCTTGATAACGAAGCTTTTCATTTATCAAAAGAGGAAATGGATAAATTCTTCACTCTTGAATTAACAACAAAACCTATGCCTATTTCTCATAATATTATATATCTGGGCGAAATTCCTCAGCCGAATAAGGTTACGGCTGATTATTCCCCTGATGAATCTGCTATTGTATTTAAATCTAAAGACGGTTTGGTTATAATTTCAGGCTGTTCGCACAGCGGTATTGATAACATTATTGAACACGCAAAATATGTTATGGGTATGAATAGAATTAATACTGTAATCGGCGGACTTTATCTGATAAACAAAGACGAAGAAGAAATTAACCGTATCGGGGAATACTTGCGGGATCAATGCGTCCAGCGTATATTTCCTTGCCACTGTACGGATCTGGAAGCAAAAATTATTCTTTCAAAATATGTAAAGATTGAAGATGTCGCAACCGGTGCAAAATATAGCTGGCAAGATGCTAAATAAAGTTTTAACCATTTTAATATAAAGAAATTTAATAATTGCTTGATTTTCAACTTTTACTGTTGTAATATCTATTTTGCGGAAGTTTTACGGCTTTGGTATGCCTGAAACTTCTAAGTAACTACTTAAACTTAAAAAGGAGAAGAAAATGCCAAAATTAAAAACTCACAGAGCCGCTGCAAAACGCTATAAAGTTACTGCAACCGGCAAAATTATGAAAAGACATGCAGGTATAGGCCACTTGCTCCAGCACAAATCGGAATCAAGAAAACGTAAAATCTTTAAAATGGTTTCGGTTTCAGAGTCACACTTAAAATTGGTATCTAAAGAGTTACCATACAAGAAGTATTCAAGATAGGAGCATAAAATGAGAATTAAACGTGGTAATGTTAGTCGCAAAAGACATAAAAAAATATTAAAACTTGCTAAAGGCTTTATCGGTGCAAGAAGCAGAATTTTTAAAGTAGCTAATACTGCTGTTATGAAAGCTTTAAAATATGCATACAGAGACAGACGCACTACAAAACGTAATATGAGAAGATTATGGATTGTAAGAATCAACGCTGCTGTCAGAGAACGCGGTATGAGCTATTCAAGATTCGTTAACGCTTGTAAAAAAGCTAATATCTTAGTTAACAGAAAAATGCTTGCTGAACTTGCTGTAAATGATAAAGAAGCGTTTGATGTAGTATTTGAAGCTGCTAAAGCTGTAAAATAATCAAACAAACTGTTTTTCATAAAAAAGCACCCTTTTTAAGGGTGCTTTTTTTATATGAAATAAAGAGAAGAAGTGTAACGAATTGTAACAATACTCAAAGATTTTAAACGAATATGCCGATAGTATATACAAAGGATAACCAGGACTTGGAAAGGAAAGGTCGAACGTCATGGGAATGGCAGCATCACAAGCTAGATTTTTGGGTTTAACGGCTCGTAAGACGAAC
>CALUTK010000066.1 GCA_944323675.1 Candidatus Gastranaerophilales bacterium
TGTTAAGTGAAGAGTGAATGGTTCAATAAAAATAATTGAAACCTGAACGGATGAACGGTTTTCTTCTCCCCTCTCCCATTGAGGCGGATTTACACTCTGCCGAACAAAACAATCCGGTGAATTGTTTTGTGAGAGGGGATGGAACGAAGTGAGTCCGGATAGCGAACGGATGGAGCCGGCAGAGCGAAAGCTCGTAGGCGACACTCCGTGAGCGTGGAGTAAATCCAAGACAGGAGAGGGTGGCACGTAGTGCCGGGTGAGGGGTGTTTGTGATGGGTGTTGTGAACCCTGCGCGTCATTCCGGAAGCGTAGAAAAACGAATTGAGACGGAAGTCGAAATTGAGTTTTTCACGCTATGCGGAATCGCATAATCGGCGCTATCAACGACAATGCGACCACAATCATATAACCGTTTTTTCTATGCCTTTGCGATTATGCGTTACGCTGAAAGAAGCCGGCTATTTCTTTATGCGGGAAGAATTTTACAATAGGACGTCCGTGCGGGCATGTGTACGGCATTTTGGTTGTCCGCCATTTTTTTACAATCTCCTGCATCTGCCAGGTCGAAAGTTTTTGCCCTGCTTTTACAGATGCCTTGCAGGAAGTTGTTATAAGAATTTTTTCTTCAAGCCCATCTATGTCGCTTTCAATATTTTCTAAAATATCTGAAAGAATTTCCTGCGGGTTTGCTTTTGCTATTAATTGCGGAACTTTACGGAAAATCAATTCCGTATCGCCTGTGAATTCTATCCCGTAGCCAAATCGTTCAAATTTATCAAGATTTTCTTTTATAAGTTCCGCCTCGGTCGCAGAAACAGCCAGCACATCAGATACAAAAAGAAGCTGGGATACAATATTTTTTTCGGATTTGAGTTTTTCATAAATGTAGCGTTCTTCTGCTATGTGCTGATCTATAATCTCTAATCCGTCCTCTTTTTCAACAAGAATATATGTGTTTTTATATTGCCCGACGATGTTTTCTTCAGGTTCAGGAAGTTTTGTTTCTGCGGGTTTAAAAATTTGTTTTTGTTCTGTCTGTATAAATTGCGGTATTGACGGTTTTTGTGACGGGGTATCTTTTATAAAAATCTCATCAGCGTCTTTATTAAATATGACAGGTGGTTCAGAAGGTTTGAAGGAAATTATGTTTTCAGACCTTTCTGGCTGTAGCTGCTGCGTGAAGGAAGGTCTTGATTGCTCTTTATAGTTTGAAAGCCCACCGATAATTGCGGTCATTATGAAATTAAACACCATATTGGTATTTTTGTAGCGGACTTCTTTTTTTGTCGGGTGAACATTCACATCCACATCTGCCGGCGGCATTTCAAGATTCAATACTACAAAAGGATACTTCCCGCTGGCAATCAGGTTCTTGTATGCCATATCTATTGCCT
The DNA here is from genome assembly GCA_944323675.1 of Candidatus Gastranaerophilales bacterium. Lineage (GTDB taxonomy): Bacteria > Cyanobacteriota > Vampirovibrionia > Gastranaerophilales > Gastranaerophilaceae > Scatousia. Next base: position 1,395 of record CALUTK010000066.1, read on the forward strand.
TCATAAATATCGGGCATTTTACTGTTCTGGAATTTATATAGATATGAAAATCCTTCTTGCTGGAACGCGTGAAATCAGGGGTGCTTACGTAGCCTGAAATCTTCATCCCTGAAAGATTATCGGTTTTCAAAACTTCTTTCAGATTATCTGTCACAGTATTTAAAAAAAGTTCTTTCAGTGTGTATTTTAATTCATTGTTGCCGGAGGTTTTTAAAACAGTTTTCCCGTTCTTTTTTAATTCGAAAGCTGTCTGCGGGTTTGCGATTGCGATTGATTGGACAAGTTCCTGAATGTATGAAAATTCCGTATTGGAATTTTTCAAGAATTTTAAGCGTGCGGGAATGTTATAAAAAAGATCCTTCACTTCCATAATTGTTCCAATGGCGCAGCCGGTTTCAACCTTTTTTACTTCGGAATTTTCGCATTTCACTTTAGTTCCTGTTTCAAAATCTTTAGTCCTTGTTGTACAGGTTAATTTTGCAATTGAAATGATACTGGAAAGAGCTTCTCCTCTGAATCCCAGAGTATGAATATCAAATAAATCTTCATCAGTTGAAATCTTGCTTGTAGCATGTTTTGAAAAGGCAAGCAGGATATCATCAGGATGAATTCCTGAACCGTTATCCGCAACACGGATATCGCGGCATTCATTTGAAATTTCAACACTTATTTTGGAAGCCCCCGCATCGACTGAATTTTCCACAAGTTCTTTTACAACTGATGCCGGACGTTCAATTACTTCACCCGCTGCAATCTGGTTTATTAAATGTTTTGATAACTGTTTTATTCTTCCCATAACGGTCTTTCAATTAGATAAAATGTGACATAAAAAATTCTTTTACAAGGTCAAACTTGGTTAATAAGATTACCGCGCCGAGTGACACAATCAGCCCGAATGAAACTTTTGTCAAATCTTTCAAAACGTGCTTGTACATTTTTTTTGGAGATTCAAAGCGTAATCTTGTATAAAGTGCAATTTCACGCCCTGCAAGAAGCCCGATAAATACCCACGTTGTCGACATTGGAATATTGTTCAGGGTTATGAAATACAACAATAATAATGAAAAAATAACATCAATAATCGTTGCGGATCGAGGATCCTGCGCATTGGTTTTCATTTTGACAATTTTCTGGATTTCACCGCCGCGTTTGAATGACAGAATTCCGAGGAAGAGAGTAAACGCTGTCAGGACAAACAAAAGTTCCCAGATAGAAGCTTTTCTAGGCAGGTAAACAAAAAGATTTGCCGCGTCCTGCATTAACCATTGCGACCACAAAAACGCTGTCGAACACCATTTTGCAACAACCCAGTATTTAGGAATTTTTTGTTTCTGGGTGTAATAGAAATATCTTTCAACAGGTCTTGCAATAATGCTGTATATAATATACGCCGATACAAAAGCCAGACCGTAACCGATGAAGGATTTAGTAAGCATCATTCCGATAACCGATATATCGCTGATTGAGAATACGCTCAAGATTAAAAATGCCGTCGCAACAGGTATTCCGAACCTTGTTAAAATCAGAAGTATAATCGGCGGCAGAACATGTATTATCGTAAAATGATGGGTAACCGGAATTCTTGTCAGCCTGCCGAATGACATGTCTCCGTCATTTATAATCCATCCGGCAGCGATTGTTATTATCATTACCGATGCCGCAAAAATCCATATATAAACCGGGTTTGTCTTTTTATTCACACTCAGGAATGTTCCGAGCGTCTGGATAATATCGTTTGATACGCACGAATACATCGCAAGGAGAAAGCCCGTTATCATAAATAAATTGCTTAGTGTAAATTCTCCTGTAAACATCCTTCCTCCATTCATGTCTAATTTACATCAAAAACAAATTCATCTAAATGTTTGATTACAAATTTGAAACATTTTTATACGATGAGAAAGTTAAAGTTTGCGTTCAACCTTAAATGGCGCGGGCGAGACACAGTTAAAGGACTCGGGAGGGATATCAGTGGCAAGACTTAAATCTAATACACAACTAAAACCGGTAAAAAAAACTGATTTACAGGTAGTAAAGCCTGTTAAAACCACTAAATACAGCGATATTGATTTAAATAACTGGAAAGCATATGACCACGTAAAAACCGATACTCTCTGGGAGTTCCCGTCACGTCTTAAAGAGGGCGGACATTCCAATGAATACCACGGCAATTATATCCCTCAGATTGCGCAGCAGCTGTACGAAAGATTTACAAAGAAAAACGATATTGTACTGGATTTATTTTTCGGCTCCGGAACCTCCGGTATTGAAGCCTTGAATATGGGGCGCCGCTGTATCGGGGTTGAACTGAAAGAAGATCTGGCTGAAAAAGTTTCAGAAAAATTTACTCCGAAACAGCTTGTCACTGATGTGAATATAATCTGTGCCGATAGTGCATCTGATATTGCAAAAGAAAAAATAAAAGCAAGGCTTGATATTATGGGGGAAGAAAAAGCTCAGCTTTTAATTCTTCATCCGCCTTATGATGACATAATTAAATTTTCCGATAAAAAAGAAGATTTATCTAACTGTGAATCAACCGAACAGTTTTACGATTTGTTTGAAAAAGTTGCGCAAAACGGTTACGACCTGCTTGAAAAAGGACGCTTTGCCGCACTTATAATAGGAGACAGTTACAAAAATTCTGAGGTTCAGCCGCTCGGGTTTGAATGTATGGCAAGGATGATGAAATTAGGCTTCAAGCTCAAAGGCATTATCGTAAAAGATATTCAGGGCAACGAGCGCGCTAAGGGCAGAACAGCCAATCTCTGGCGTTATCGTGCGCTTGCGGGCGGATTTTATATCTTTAAACATGAATACATCATGATTTTCCAAAAAGTGAAGTAGCATTGTTTAAATTACTGAGCTGTTTGCAGTGAATGATTAAATCCCTAATTTTTTAAGGGTGTCTTTCGGAAAAGTAAGCAATGTAAGTGTCCTTTTAGAGACAAGTTCTTTGTTTGAAAGATTTGAACTTATAAAGTTTATAAGTTCAGCGCTTTTATCCACAAGCTTGTTTAAACTTTTATAAAACGGTTTTTTATAAGATGTAACTTTCCCGTTAGTATCAATGTTTAATTCGGATTTCCCTATTAAAATTTTAATGCCTTTGTTAAATATTCTTAAATCAGTAAAAGTACCTTTAGATGTTTTCAGGCTTGTTGCAATAAATTCATCCTGTTCGTTTCTTATCGGAATTTTTGTAAGAAGCCATTTCAAATTGTATTTGTCAACAGATTTTGTTGCAAATGAATTACGAATGCTGTGCATAATCCCTTGTATTTTCATAAAATCCGCCTTACCAGTTTGTACGGGTCAGAATCATTTTAGCTTTTTCATTAAACATTTTGTCTCTATACCAGACCCCTTTAAAATCACCGCCCGGCTCATATACGTATTGCAAATCTTTTGATACAAAATAAATTGCGCCGGCGAGTTTTCCGTTCGCTCTGTATTGTTTTGAGTAATACGGGAATTTTGGATAATTATCGGAAATTTCATCAACATATCTCAAAGTTCCGAGGCCGCTGTAATAATACACCTGCCGCGGAGTCTTTTTATATTGAATTGCGTACATATACAAAAGATTTTTGTGATAGAAGGCACAAAATTCCGCATCAGAAGTTTCTTTTACATTGTTTTTAAGTAAAACATAGTTCAGTCTGAAATTTTCATCTTTCAGAACATCTTTATATTTAGCCCTGAATTCTTTGCGTTTATAATTCTGGCTTTTTTTATCGCCAAAGAGAATATTCTGGTAATTTTCAATAGCTTCATCACGCTGAACCTGGCTCATATTAACCCAGTCGAATTCGACACCGCCAGTCAAAACCGGATTTTGAGCCATAACAATATTACCTAAAAACAATATACCCAAAACTAATAAAAACTTTTTCATAATACTCCTTTTTCTTTTTATATTACCATAACATACCGAAAAAATCAAAAAAACGAAAGAGAGGCTGAAAGTTTTACGTATAACAGGTTTTGGCTTAGCTTATATATAATTAATATAAGCAGTAACACTTGACACTCAATCCCGCTTATACCAATAGTTTCGGCGGATAATAAAAATATTATTACGAAAATGTAACATTTCGTATAATTATATTAGAAAATTTCTTGACTAGTAATATTGATGTAATACGATTTAAGAACATGGTTAAATTAAAGTCGGGTGAACTATGCCTAAAAGCAGAAAAGCCCGAATAAAATATAAAGATTTATCAGCCGGGTTGGGCAGGAACGGGGGGAGACCCGAACATTCCGCCGGAAACAATAGAGGCAGATAAAAGGTTAACAGCCTTAAGTTAGAAAAATATTTTTATGTAGTACGTACACCATTATCTATGAGGTGAATTGATGTCTAAGACAAAATATGCTAAAAGAGTAACACCAATGGGTATTCCTCATACTCGTTTGGATGATTTACCGGATCTTATTGAAGTGCAGAAAAAATCTTTTGAGTGGTTCTTAAAAGAAGGTTTGAAAGAAGAATTGCTTTCATTCTCTCCTATTAAAGATTACACCGGAAGATTGGAATTACACTTCCTCCCTAACTATACTTTCGACAACGCAAAATATACCGTTGAAGAAGCAAGAATTCATGACGCAACTTACGCAAAACAATTACGCGTTATGATTAGATTGGTAAACCGTGACAGCGGTGAAATTAAAGAACAGGAAGTTTATATCGGTGATATTCCGACAATGACCGATAAAGGTACATTTATTGTAAACGGTGCAGAACGTGTAATCGTTTCGCAAATCGTTCGTTCTCCTGGTGTTTACTTTAAACGTGAAATTTCCCCTGCCGGAAAACGTTTATACAACGCAACTATGATTCCTAACCGCGGTGCGTGGTTAAAAATCGAAACAGATTCCAACGATTTAATCTACGTTAAAATAGATAAAAACAGAAAAATCTTAGCTACAACTTTATTGAAAGCTATGGGTATAACTGTTTCTGAAATGGAATCATTGTTCACACACTTTGAATTCTTAAAGAAAACACTCGATAAAGATACAGCTGAAACTACAGACGATGCTTTAATCGAAGTTTATAAAAAATTAAGACCGGGCGATCCTGCATCACCTCAGGGCGGACGCCAGATTCTTGAAGCACGTTTCTTTGATGAAAAGAAATACGATATCGGTCGTGTTGGTCGTTATAAATTAAATAAAAAATTAAACCTGAACATTCCGAAAAACCAGAGAACATTAACGGTTCAGGATATAGTTGCATCAATTGAATACTTAATCAATTTAACATACGATGAAGGCTCTGTTGATGACATTGACCACCTCGGAAACAGAAGAATCCGTTCAGTAGGCGAATTGCTGCAGAACCAGTTCAGAGTCGGTCTTTCAAGAATTGAAAGAATTGTTAAAGAAAGAATGACTCTTCAGGATTCTGAAACCTTGACTCCGCTGAACTTATTGAACACTAAACCTTTAGTAGCTTCATTGAAAGAATTCTTCGGAAGTTCACAGTTATCACAGTTCATGGATCAGACTAACCCGCTTGCTGAATTAACTCACAAAAGACGTATTTCAGCATTAGGGCCGGGCGGTTTGATGAGAGAACGTGCAGGGTTTGCTGTTCGTGACATTCACCCTTCACACTACGGACGTATTTGTCCGATTGAAACACCTGAAGGTCCGAACGCAGGTTTGATTGGATCCCTTGCAACCCACGCAAAAGTTAACGATTACGGTTTTGTAGAAACTCCGTTCTTCGTTGTAAAAGATGGTAAAGTTACCGATGAAGTTCACTACCTTACAGCAGATGAAGATGAAAACTTGCGTATTGCACCTGCAGACGTTCAGTTAAATCCAGATAACACATTCAAAGACGAATATGTTCCAATCCGTTATCGTTCAGAATTTACAATGGGTGATTCAAAGAAAGTTGACTACGTCGGTGTATCACCTATTCAGGTAATCTCTGTTGCGACTTCATTAATCCCGTTCATTGAACACGATGACGCAAACCGTGCCCTGATGGGATCTAACATGCAGCGTCAGGCAGTACCTCTTTTGATTACAGAAAGACCTGTTGTAGGTACCGGCTTGGAAGCACGTGCCGCAAAAGATTCCGGCATGGTTCTTGTTGCTGATGTTGACGGTACTGTAACCAGAGTTACAGGTGAAGAAATTATCATTACTGACCAGCACGGGAAACCGCATCTGCACCAGTTGATTAAATACTTAAGATCTAACCAGGATACCTGCATCAACCAGCGTCCGATAGTTAATGAAGGCGACAAGGTTATGGCAGGCGACGTAATCGCTGACGGTGCTTCTACAAACTGCGGTGAACTTTCATTAGGTAAAAACGTTTTAGTTGCGTATATGCCTTGGGAAGGATATAACTTCGAAGATGCTATCCTTCTTTCTGAAAGATGTGTTCACGATGATATCTTCACATCAATCCACATTGAAAAATTAGAAATTGACGCACGTCAGACAAAACTCGGACCGGAAGAAATTACCCGTGAAATTCCGAACGTTTCAGAGGATGCTTTGAGACATCTGGATGAACGCGGTATTGTCAGAATCGGGGCAAGAGTTTACGCTGATGATATATTAGTTGGTAAAGTTACACCGAAAGGCGAAAGCGAACATCCGCCGGAAGAAAAACTTCTCCGTGCAATCTTTGCGGAAAAAGCAAGAGACGTTAAGGATAACTCATTGAGAGTTCCTCACGGCGAAGGCGGAAGAGTTCTCGACGTTAAAGTATTTGACAGAGAAAAAGGCGATGAACTTCCTCCTGGTGCAAATACTGTTATCAGAGTTTACATCGCTCAAAAACGTAAAGTTTCAGTCGGTGATAAACTTTCAGGACGTCACGGAAACAAAGGTATCGTATCAAGAATATTACCTAAAGAAGATATGCCGTTCCTTCCTGACGGAACTCCTGTTGATATCGTATTGAACCCTCTGGGTGTTCC
>CALUTK010000067.1 GCA_944323675.1 Candidatus Gastranaerophilales bacterium
ATTATTGATAACCTTGCTATGAATGGCTCCGCTATCAACAGCATTCGCGACGAATTAAAAGAAATTGCAAACGATAACAGAACCGCTATTATTGATAACCTTGCTATGAATGGCTCCGCTATCAACAGCATTCGCGACGAATTAAAAGAAATTGCAAACGATAATAAAACTGCAATTATTGATAACCTAACTATGAGCGGACCGGCTATCAACAATATTCGCGACGAATTGAAAGAATTTGCGGCACAAAACCACTCGGCCGTGATTGATAGTCTTAACCAGAATGCAACACGACTTCTTGAAATTCATAACGATTTAAAACAAACTTCCGGAGAAAATTTCTCTGCAATAATTGATAACATTCACAAAAATGACACAGAACTCAACGATTTACGACTGAATATTGAGAATAATCTCGGTAATGTTATTCAAAAAATAGATAGTACCGGTGAAAATTTAACTCAATTCAAAGAAAATATTGCAGCGAATTTGACTGAATACCTTAATGCAATAAGAGAATTATTTACATCTTTCACTCAGGAAATGCAGGCTAACCAGCAAAATTTTTCTGCTGATATCATTGAAAAAAAATTCCAGGAGTTTGAAACTCTTTCCAATGATATAAAAACTCTTTCTGAAAAGATAAACTCAAATGAAGAAAACATTACTTCTATTCTCAATACAAAAATTCTGGAATTATCCGACTTCCTCAAAACATTTGAAAACACTCTAACATCAATAACATCAGGACTGGATAACTCTGCTTCGGAAACTGCTGAAATCAAAAACTACATCACAAACACCGCAATCAGACTTGATGAAATTTATTCGAACCTTTTAGAAAATTTGACTCCGGCTTCCGGTAAAATTGATGAATTGAAAGACCTTGTTTCAGAAAGATTTATTGATGTTAATAATAAAATCTATACTCTGGAAGATAACTTAACAAAAGAATTTGATGACAAGATGTCCGAACTGGGTCAATTAAAAACAGATATCAATGACTCTGTCAATAACAACTTCTACGAAATCAAAGAAATTCTGGAATTTTTACGTACCAATATGCCGCAAATATCCGAAAATTTCTTTGATCAATTTGCCGGAACTAATTCAAGCATAAACGAATTAACAGATAAATTTAATGAGATTTCCGACAAAACAGCGACACATACAGAGGAAATCAAAGATTTAACAGAAAGGAAAATTTCAGATATTCAGGATTTCCTTACCCGTCTTGAAAATACAATTACATCAACATCGCTGCGGTTGGATAACTCTTTATCCGAAATTGCCGAGGTAAGAGAATATATTACTAATACATCATTAAAACTTGATGATATAAGTTCAAATGTTCTTGAAAGAATATCAAACAGCAGTGAAAATATAGATTCTGTCAGAGATCAAATCTCAGAACAAATGGAAATTCTTGATTCAAAATTACTAACGCTTGAAGAAAATGTAACCAAAGATATTGCAGAAAAAATTTCTGAAATAGAACAAACCAAAGATGCTGTTCTTGAAGCAAATGAAAATATTAATGAACTTAAAACCTTCATTGAAGATTTACAGACAGAACTCACAAAATCTTCCGACAATTTTACAGAAAAATTCGACAATATTCTAACGGAAAAATTTGAAGAACTTGCAAAATTTAATGAAGAACAAAATACAAATGCCAACGAAATTATTGATTTAATCAATTCGCTGACATCAGAGGTTCAGCACGCAAAAGAATTACTCGGCGCAGCTCAGGAATCCGATAATTCCAAAAACATTTTTGATAACCTCGGAGAAATCAATACCGCATTGGTATCCCTCAACGAAGCGTCAGAAAGATTCTCTGATAAATTAAATGATACCGGTGCTTTCTTTGTTGAAAAATTTAATGAAATAGGACACAAAAATGAAGAACAAACCAATAATATCAATGAAATAAAACAGCTAATCTCTGATATTACAACCGAATTTCAACAGACAAAAGAACACATTGAAGAAACCGGAAAAACAGAAACCGAAGAAATCTGTAGTGAAATTACAAATCTTAAAACCGGATTGGATGAAGCTGCTGAAAAAATTAACGCTCTCGGAAATCTATTTAACGAACAATTTGAAGGTATTTTTATAAGAGAAGATGAACAAAAAAATGACCGCGCTGAAATAAAATCTCTTTTAAATTACTTAACTGACGAAATTGAAAAAGCCAACAGCGGGATTTCTGATTCTTTGACACATAACACAAAAAATAAAGAAGAAATTTTTGTCAAAGTTGACGAAATAAAAGAGACTCTTTCTGCCGCCCAGACTGCTATTGCGGATCTAAACACTGAAAACGGCGATAAAATTATAGAAAAACTTTTCGGAATAGAAAGCAAGTTATATGATAACGCAGAAACTTATAATCAGAGTCTGTCGGAACTTGAAGCAAAAATTCAGGAATACGCCCGCAATGTAGATTTAATTTCCGAAGAAACTCATTCAAAATTAAATGATTCTGCCGCGGAATTCTCCGATATTAAAAACAATCTGAATGAAATTCAGGATAAAATTTCATACCTTAACACAGATCAAAAAAGCTTCTTTGAAGAAAACCTTACCTCAATAATAGAAAAATTTGATGAATTAACAAACGATCTTTCTTCAAACAAAGAGGACGTCAAAAATGATCTGAAAGATGTTGTGAAAGAAAATATTACATTCGTTGATAAGGGACTTGAATACCTTACAATGACCCTGGATGACATAAAGACAAAGCAATCTGATAATGCAGATGATGTTGTCAATACTGTCGGGGCAAAACTTTCTGATATCAAACAGGAAATGGAACTTTTAAAAACTGATATTAATGAAACATACCAGCAAAAATCCGATTCCATTATGAAAGAATTTGAGCCGTTGAAATCAGCGATTCTTGATTTCACAAGCTTTGATTTTAACGTAATTATAACTGAACTCAAAAATCAAATAGAACTTTCATACCTGAATTTGCTTCAGGAATTAAATAAAAATCTGATAGAAAATCACGACACCTATATAAATATAGAAAAAACATATAAAGAAGTTGTTTCAAAATGCACCTCTTTGCAAACTTGTGTTGATGATTTTGCAAAAAATCATCTTGAATTAATCAATTCAACAGTTGCGGATCTGGATTTGAATGTCCGTGCAAATCTTGAAAAAACAGACACATTCCTTGAGGAATGGAAAACTTATTCGGAAAATCTTGAAAAAAGACTTTCGGAAAATAATAAAGAACTCGAACATTCTATGCTGAATGTTCTGGATGAACTGCAAAAAACAATTGACGAAAAAGTAAAAGCCGGAAGTTCCGAACTGAAAGATTTTCTTGCGGCAATGCTTAATAACGAAGATTTGCTCCTGACAATAGAGGGACTGAACGGCGATATCGTAAATGAAATTAAAGATTTCAAAGCATCTCTCGACAGCAAGAATAAAGATATTGAAAGTTCAATATCAGATATCGGTGCAAACTTAAATACAAAACTCGATGAAATTCATCTTGAATTGACAGCGAATAAACCGGATGAGGAGGAACAGCTTAACAAAATTGCAAATCTTATAAAAACCGCAATTCAGGATTTAGAAACTTCCGTAACCTCAAAACTTGATACCCTTTCATCTGATGAGGATAAAGCATCAAAAGAAGATATAACAAAACTGACAGATTCACTGAAAGAACTTCACGGAAAAGTCGATGTTCTTGCAATGAATGATGACAGTGCACTGCAGGAAGATATTCTGGAAATTTCAGAAAAAATCAATAAAAATACCGAAATTGATAACAAAATATCTGATATGCTAGAAAATCTGCAGGCAAAACTTGACAATTTGACATTAGCAGATTCCGGTGAAAATGAAGAAAATTTCTCGGAACTTAATAAGAGTATCAAAAAAACATCCGAATTCGACAAGAAAATTTCTGACCTGCTGGAAAACTTAAACAGCAAAGTAGATATTCTTGCGATGAATGACACGGATTATATCAGAGATAATATTGCCGACATAACAAATCTTATAGATAATCTGCATTACAAACTTGATAATCTCACCGTCGCCGATTCGGGAGAAAGTCAGGAAGACATCAAAGAAATTAATAAAAAATTCAAAAAAACATCCGAATTTGATAAGAAAATTTCGGATATGCTGGAGACATTGAACAGCAAAATTGATATTCTTGCAATGAATGACGATTCTGATATCAGGGACGATATTTCAGACATTTCGGAAAAACTGGACGAAACATCCAAAAATGACAGAAAAATTTCTGACATACTGGAAAGCCTGCATAACAAACTGGATAATTTAACGGTAGTTGATTCCAATGAACATCCTGAAGCGTCCTCGTCAAATAAGAAGTTCCAAAATATGTCGGAATTCGACAAAAAGATTTCCGATATGCTGGAAACTCTAAATAATAAAGTAGATATTCTTGCAATGAGCGACGACTCTGATTTGCGCGATGAGATTGAAGACGTAAAAGATTTAATTACGGATCAGAGAAAGTTAATAGAATCCTTTGACAGCACGAAAAAAGCGCAGGAAGTAGACAGCTGTCTGCAGAAATTATTAAATGAATTAAATAATCTTGATTTAGACAAAAACACTCAGGAAATAAAAGATTCCATAATGTCTGCAATAATTTCCGTGGCAGATCAGATAACTTTCGTGGAAGAAACCGAAGAAATTAAAGACTTTGTCGAAGAAAAAACCAGCGCAATCAACGCAACACTTCTTGATGTAAAAAAACAATTAAACAGTATTGCAAGCAGCAACAGTGATATGGATTTATATTCATACACCCTTCAGGATGTGGAAAGCGATATTGCGAAACTCCGTCTTGCAATCAATGAAATATCTTCATCAGGTTCCTCAAATGAAGTAGGAGTAATTTCCTCAAACATAAACCGTATTGCAAAATCCATTGACGATTTGCGGATGAGTATTGCCATGTCACAGAGTGACGACACTAACGGCGGATTTGATAAACTTAACGAAGATATCGTAAGTATAAGTGCAAGAACAAACAAACTTCTTTTGAATTCTGACGAATCTTACAGGATAATCTGCGACAGCATGGATGAATTTAACAGAAGGACAGAATCGTTACAGGAGCAGCTTGACACAATCAATTCACAAAATATTCAGAGCCGTCTTGCAACAATTGACAGAAAAGTTAATGCAACAATGACCTCCAGCAAGGTTCTTGAAAATGTCATGATGTACCTCGGCGAATGGATGGACGGCACAACCGATGTCGTAAACAGCATCTACGATAAAACTACAAAAACAAGCGGAATACAAAAAGCTATTAAAGAACTGAAAGAAAATCTTCCTGAAAAAGAAGAAATTATAAATATAATTGAAAATAAATTTGAAGAACAGCAATCAAGAATTGACAGACTTGAGCAAAAACTTGAAAAAGCTGTTACAATGTTAGAAGAACGTGAGGCCGACACCGTTCAGAAAAAAATAGACAAAATAGAAAAACAATTAGCCAAATTAAGCAGCAATATAGAAAAATTAACATCATATGTTGACGAATAACAGATTAATAAAAGATTTAAAAAAAGACCTCAGTGCGGAAAATGTATTATCCGAAATTGAGGAAAGATACGCCTACGCGCAGGACGCAACAAATGCGAGAAAGATTGAACATCTTCCGGATGCCGTTGCATTTGTGGAAACAACAGAACAGGTTCAGCGGGTTGTGAATATTGCGCGGAAATACAAAACGCCTATAATCTGCCGAGGTGCCGGCACAAATGTAGTAGGCGCATGCCGGACAGACCATGGCGGAATTGTTTTAAATTTTTCAAAAATGAATAAAATTCTTGATATCAGCCGCGAGAATATGACCGCAACAGTTCAGCCCGGAGTTGTAGTCGGAGATTTGCAAAAAGAAGCCGAAAAAATAGGACTTTATTATCCGCCGGATCCTGGTAATCTTGCTGTTTCCACAATAGGCGGAAGCATTGCGCAGGCCTCGGGCGGTGCCAAAACTTTTAAATACGGCTCTACAAAAGATTATGTAATTGATTTAAAAGTAGTGACGGCAAAAGGCGAAATCTTACGAACAGGCTCAAGCACGATAAAAAATGCAACGGGATATAATTTAAACAGTCTGTTTGTAGGTTCAGAAGGTACTCTCGGAATTGTTGTTGAAGCCACAATGAAACTTATTCCGCAGCCCGAGGCAAAAAAAGTTTTAATGGCATATTTTGATACTGTAGAAGATTCAGTTAACGCGGTGAATGCAATAATTGAACAGCGGATTTTTCCGGCAACTCTGGATTTTATGGATAAAAATGCAATTCAAACTGTGGAAAAATTTTATCCTGCAGGCCTATTGTGTGATAAAGAAGCGGCTCTTGTAATTGAAATCGACGGCTTCAAAAATTCAATGGAATACCAGCAGAACATTATAGTATCAATTCTTGAACAATGCAGAGCAAGTGCGATACAATATTCGACAAACGAAGATGAATACAAAAAAATCTGGATGGCGCGCCATTCTTCAATGGGGGCATGCGCAAAATTAAAACCGAACGTCACAACTGATGATGTAATAGTTCCGCGAAAAAATCTTGCAGCTCTCGTCAAAGGGATAAACGACATTTGTAAAAAATATAATCTTACAGTCTGCATGGTAGGACATGTCGGAGATGGAAGTGTACATCCGCAGATACCGATAGATTACCGAGACGAAGATGAATATAAAAGGTTAAAAAAAGCCAAGTCCGAAATATATGACCTGACGGCAAAACTCGACGGAATTTTATCGGGCGAACACGGTATTGGCGCAGAAAAACGCAGCCACATCCATAAAGTCATTAATGGAATTGCGCTTGATTATATGCGGCAGATAAAAAAAACTCTTGACCCTGATAATATATTAAATCCTTATAAAATTTTCTAGCAAATTTTTTATTCTCCTGACTTTATATACCACACAAGGAGAATTAAATGACTTTAATGCCCGTAAGAAAAGTTCATATTGCAACTTTAGCAGAAAACTATGCACGCCGCAGTCATTTTAATCTTTCGGAAAAATTGCGCATACAGCCGCTTTCCGTTGATACTGCAGAGTTCACGAATGCAGAAAAATTTATTTTAAAAAGAGTTACACTCACAGGACACAAATATTATGAACTGCGAAAAAATTCCACACTCCTCGGAACAATAAATTACGGGAAGCAAGAGGGGATAGAATTTCTGGAAGAATCAGGGAAACTTCCCGAATATTATCTAAAAGAAACACAGCGCGGGAAAAGAATTAACCTGAAACCGTATATCCACGTAAGCGATGTTCAAGCAATACAAAAGGGGGTAAGAGCCGGAACAAAACTAATGCAGCAGGCGCTTCTTGATAGTATAAAAAGCAGCGCCGGCGGAAGGATATTGCTGGATGCTGAAAGCCTTGATAATATGCATTCACCTGTGCCATTTTACTTTAAACTCGGATTCCGTTCAGTCAATCCGGAAATAAACGAACTTGCGGCAAGATGCATTAATACGGGACTAGAATTTCCGCTGGATATCGGGACAAAAATGTATTTGCCCAAAGAGAATATCGAACACCTGTTAAATTATTAAACATCTTTCTTACGAGCTTTATGAGGAAGCACTACTTCTTTTTTATTTCTGGTTCGTCCATATCAAAATCCATTAATTAAAGTTACATAATTACGTAGCTATTCAAATAGTAACATAGATAGTTATAATGTGACTACATAAAATGATAAAATAATAGATATGATACACAAAAAGTTACGCGAAATCGGAAATAGTTGGGGTGTGGTTATCCCCAAAGCAATTCTCGAGGGATTGAGAATTAATCCTGTTTTGGATGAAGTTTCACTGCATATAGAAAACGACTCAATAGTAATAAAGAAATATAAAAAAGAAGAAGACGAATAAAAACGGCATTGTGGAAGCGTAGAAAAACTGATTGAGCAGGGCACACAACCCTTCTCCTTTATTCAAGATGCAAAGGGAGCGGCGAGGAACGAGCCTTGCAACCCTGTATGCCTTGCGCTGAAGGTGTCA
>CALUTK010000068.1 GCA_944323675.1 Candidatus Gastranaerophilales bacterium
GATATTCTTGCACAAGAGTGTTCAAAAATATTAGAATCGCAAAATTCGGATAATTTGGATGAACTTTTTCAGCTAGGTGGCTCATCAGGTGGTGCAAGACCAAAGATTTTAACATCTGTTGACAACGAGGACTGGATTATTAAGTTTCCGTCATCCTCTGATCCTAAAAATATCGGGGAAAAAGAATATCAATATTCCCTATGTGCAAAAGATTGCGGAATAAATATGACAGAAACAAGACTTTTCCCATCCAAAATTTGTTCAGGATATTTTGGTATAAAAAGGTTTGACCGCAAAAACGGTAAAAAAGTTCATATGGTATCAGTCAGTGGATTGTTAGAGACGAGTCACAGACTTCCTAACCTTGATTACAATACATTGATGAAGCTAACAATAGAATTAACAAGAAATTATCAGGATATTGAACAGTTATTTAGGCTAATGTGCTTTAATGTGTTTGCACACAACAGAGATGACCATTCAAAGAATTTTTCTTTTCTTTTCGATGATACAAAAAAAGAATGGCACCTATCTCCTGCCTATGATTTGACTTACAGTTTTTCATTTAATGGGGAACATGCAACCACTATTAATGGTGAAGGCAAAAATCCGACTTTAGACGATATTCTAGCCGTGGCAAAAAATATAGGACTCAAGGAAAAATTTGCAAAAGATATTGCATCAGATATTCAAGAAAAGTGCTCGAAATTATTTTAATTAATCTCATCTTTTTGCCTATTTAATCTTTAAATAGAAGCTTCTTTAAAGCGAGTGAGCAAGACAGTCCAGTCCCACCATTTTGAAAAATCGAACTTTATGAAACACATTCAAATAAGCCTTCTGGCTCTTTCTTAGGGATTTATATCGCAGTTTACACCAGATGAACAAAAGTGTCATGCTGAATTTATTTCAGCATCTCTATGCTGTTAGACCCTGAAACAAGTTCATAGCCTGCCCTGAATTTATTTCAGGGGTGACATTTCTGAGTTTTTTAGTGTAAACTGCGATATAAGGCCCCTTTTTTATGCAAATTTTTATAAAATATGTTATAATAGGATAGAGGAGTTTATGAAAAATGATTGATTACGACGGATTGCTGAAAAAAATTCCGAGGGTTAAAAAAATCCTTGATGACGGTTCTAATACAAACCTTTACCACTACACCAAACCCGAGAAACTGCTGAGTATACTGGAATCCGGTACTATAAGATTTTCAAACGCACTTTATTTAAATGACAAGGAAGAAGTTACTTATTCCTACAGGCTTATCGTCAATCTTATTGATGAAATGCCAAAACTTAACGCAGACTTGTTTTGCAAGATTAAAGAACATTTCTACAAAAAATACAAAAATATTGTTGACGGAAATGACAACTTTTTAAATAAATATGAGTATTACACAATCTCGTTTTCAACAGACAGCGATAACCTCACCCTCTGGAACAACTACTCCAAAGGCCAGACCTACACCGGCTATAATATAGGATTTTGCAAAAAAGATTTAATTGCTGATATGGAAAAACAAGGATTTCACTCGGTTTACGGAAATATCATCTACTCTCAGGAAACCCAGATTACTATCCTTAAACTTATTTTTGAAAAATGGAACAGAGAATTTGAAAAACACCTGAAACTTAAACACACCCGCAAAAACATTGAAAAACAACAGGATATATTGTTTGAACTGATTGATATCTTAAGCATTATAAGTTTATTTTTTAAAAACCCGTATTTCAAGGATGAAAAGGAATATCGTATAATCTTTATAAGCCATTTCAGCCCTGGGACATATAAACAAACCAAAATTTTTGAAAAAAACGGGCTTTTTATCCCTTACATAGAATACCGATTTTTAAAGCGGACAGTGAGTTCTATAAACATAGGTCCTACACTGGATGAAAATATTTTCTACACAAGCACCTGCCGTATGCTGGCAAACTTCGGCTACGAAAAGAAAACAATCAACCGTTCCAAAATACCTCTAAGGTATTAAGCATCTTTATCAAAAAAGTTATGAATCTCACGCTCAGCGGAAGCGGTATCGTCGGAGGAATGAATGAGATTGAATCTTTTTTCGCCGGGCGCTAATTCCTGCCGGACAGATTTCTTAAGTGCATTCACAACCTCAATAGCGTCCTCGCCGCCCACAAGCATTGCACGGATTTTGCCTGATATAAGAAAATCAATCCATGCCGGGAAGAACGGTTTATTTTTATGCTGAACATAATTTACTTCCATTTTTTCACGCGGGGCAATACCTTCCCACTGCTTTAGAACTTGAAGATTGTTATCGGCAAGTTTTTTCATAATAACGCCATCAAGACGGCGTTCAAAAGAATCGGGTTTTAACATGACAAAAGTCTTTTGATACGCCTGAAATGACGGAGTATATCTGTTATTAAAGTTTGGGGTTAATGTAATCATTACAGATATATAATACCTGAAAAAGAAATTTTTTGCTATCCGGAATTTTTCGCCGCAGAAGAACTTATTTGTAAAATTATACTGTAAGCGAGTTCAAGGTCGCGTGAATCTAAAGTCGAGGCAATTTTACCAATTTCCGCTGCAATGTCTGCATTTTTATTGTCCCTATTATCAAAAATAAACAGTTGATATGGCTCAATATCCAATATAGAAACCAGTTTTTCAAATTTATCAAAACTTAGAGCATTTTTACCATTCTCAACATAGCTCAACGAGTTGACCTGTAAATCAAGTCCCTCTGCAAGCTGTTCCTGAGTCATGCCGCGGAGCTTTCTGTAATATTTAATCCGGCTGCCAAATTTCACTTTTAAATCTGATTTCATAAAAGTAAGATTAAACTATTTTACCAGGTTTTAGTATGGACTATTTTACCAAAATATGGTAATATAGTTTAATGAAATAAATGTTTTTGACTTACACAAATCATCTCACCAGATAACTTTTTCAATAAGTTCAATCTCATTTCCGTCGGGATCTTTAATAAAGGCAATCTTTGTTCCCTTTCCGTTCAGGTCAAAAGGCTCGTAGAGATATTCATATCCGAGTGAATGCAGTTTTTTTGTGAATTCATCCAGTGATTTTACGGAAAACGCAAAATGCCCGAACGCAGAACCGTTTTCATAACCGTTTTCCGGAGTTTCATCGTTATATGTGAGTTCAATCTGGCAGCAGCCTTCCTCATCATCAAGAAAATAAAGCTCACAGTCATCCAGTCTTTTTTTCTTGTCTAACTTCATATTCAAAAGTTCAGTATAAAATTTCAACGAAGCGTTGATGTCTTTTACTCTTATCATTGTATGTAAAAATTTCATTTTTCTCCCTCTCTGATACTATTTTTATAACAGTGTTTCATCCGGTTAACAGAACCATTATTCATCTATATGCGATATTACACCACCCGAGGCGTTATTGTCAATTACTATGGTGTGGCGGATTATGGTATGAGCCATCAAAAGGAGATACGGATTTATCTCATTTGTGGCAGACATATTTATTTTAGCTTTTGTAAGTTCACCTTCCGGCCGCTCAAGCGGGGTTGATTTCGTCTCAAAAGAGACAACCGACTGCATTGAATAGTGCTTTTCATCACTTTCAATCCTTGAAAGAAGTTCCTCTTTCGGAAACTTTTCAGAGCATTCAATGTTTACGTGAACTGAATTTGATGTTTCCAAAATCAAAGTTGCAACAACATTTCCGAAATTAATTGTAGAAACAGTAACAATGAGAATGGAATCTTTCTCCTCGCCGCCTTCACTTGCCTGAATTTCAATATCAAAACCGGTGCCTTCTGCAAGCGGCAGCCACGGAAGATACAAAAGTAAAAGGGTTTTGAGGGTTTGCTGCGGATTTTCCGGCGATGCAAGCGCAATACTTGCATTAATCAATTTTGCAGTTTCTTTCATTGCCGATAAATCAGCAACTCCCTGTTTTGCCATACCTGCCATGCTTTGAATAAGTTTAGTTACGGCGTCTTTTCCGTTTGCCTGAATAAGGTTTGCAATATCGGCAAGGTTAATCATTCCGCCGGAATTTATCTGCAGAGTTTTAAGAGTGGAAGACAATTGATTTGAAAGCTGGGTTTTCAATGCAGTTTGAAGTTCGGATGTTGAAAGTCCCTGCAGCTGTGCAAGGATTTGAGCCTGAGTCTGAGAAAGCGCACGGCGGTTCGCCATTTCATACATTCTGTTAAACTGCATCTGGCTAAGATTTTTTTGAAGCATATAGACAAATTCGTTAAGATTTTTAGGCAGTTTCATTAAGTCTCTGATATAAGCTGCGGCATCAGAGCCGCCCATTTTGCCCATTTGCGGACTTGCCTGCGGAACAGACGGAGTGTTAGACGCTGATGATTGAGGGGCTGGCTGCTGGGGGGTATATGACTGCGCGGACTGGTTGACATTTGCATTATTCACCGTACCGCCGCGAACCTGCTGCGGCTGATAGTTCATAAATCGCGAAATCATATTAGTCAGATTAAATTTATCCACATGCTTATATTAAATGATTTTTTCAATAATGTCCAGTTATGACTTGCAGTATCACTAAATTATAAGCCGCTGTTACAGTATATAGCAGAAAACCCTTCAATGACTATCCGCCCTAAGGCAGAATCAATGAAGGGTTTTCTTTTATAAATATTTATGTATTTTCAAACGCGAGCGGTATAGCCGCGTTTATGCAGTAAAGTCTTACACTTTAGCAGCAACACGCATAGTATTAGCAATGATTTCGTTGAAGCTTTCAGCTTTCAAAGAAGCACCGCCTACAAGTGCGCCGTCGATGTCTGATTTAGACATTTGTTCAGCGATTGTAGAAGGTTTAACAGAACCGCCGTAGAGAATTCTGATAGAATCAGCAGCGTCAGCGCCTGCAACTTCTTTAACAACGCTTCTAATCATTGCAATAACTCTGTTTGCTTCGTCTGAATCACAGGTTTTACCTGTACCGATAGCCCAGATAGGTTCATATGCAATAACTGATTTAGCAACATCTTCTGATGAAATACCTTCTAATGCAGCTTTAATCTGGCCGGCAATCCAGGAATCAGTAACGCCTGCTTCTCTTTGTTCAAGAGTTTCACCGCAGCAGATGATAGGGATTAAGCCGCCTGCAAGGATTGCTTTTGCTTTTTTGTTAATCATTTCATCCGTTTCAGAGAAATACTGTCTTCTTTCGGAGTGGCCGATGATAACATAGTCACAGCCTGCATCTTTCAGCATTTCTACAGAAATTTCACCTGTGTAAGCGCCTGAAGATTCCCAGTGGCAGTTTTGTCCTGCAATAGAAATTTTATTTCCGCCGCAGCCGCAGTCACATTTAACAGCTTCAACAGCAGAGATTGAAGTGAAAACAGGTGCAATAACAACAGTTGGCAATTCAACTGCAGTGTAATCTTTAACAAAATCTTTAATACCTTCAAAAACTGATTTAGCTTCTGATCTGAGAAGGTTCATTTTCCAGTTTCCTGCAATAATTGGTTTTCTTGACATAATTTCTCTCCTTTTTTTAGTCAACCTTTGACAATATCATATAAAAAAAAAGAAATTTATGCAAATATAAAAGGATGTTAGACACATCAGCCTCCACCGTCCGCGGGGGATTCTGCTCAGTTTTGAGGGACTAGTGAACTTTTTGAAAAATGAGGGTGAATTTAGTTGAAAGGGTGATGGATTCTTCCCTCTCCCTTTGGGAGAGGGTGTCCGAAGGACAGGAGAGGATGGCAAGTAGAGCCGAGTGAGCAGTGAAGTGACCGCTTATTTTTATTAAACTGCTTCACGCTTACAAACCCCTCACCCCTACCCCTCTCCCTCAAGGGGAGAGGGAATTATATCACCCCATCCTTGTAAAGGGTATTGTTAACTTTTTATTGCAATGAATTTTAAGATTTTTGTCCTCCCCTTGCGGGAGGACCGAAATCTTTGATTTCGAGGAGGGGACGTAATGAAAAGTTAACAAACTCCTTGCAAAGGCTCTGTCGGTTGGGCATACCTGCCAAACATCTCCCCTTGAGGGAGAGAAGAGAATAAAAACTCTTCCCCCCTCACGCTTCACTTTTCACTACTTATTTTCAACGGTTTCTTTGGCTTCTTTTGGCCTTTTGAAAAGCAGCATAAGCGGAATTACAAGGAAACAGATAATCCCGAAAATTCTGAATGAATCTATAAACGCCCAGAGGTTTGCCTGTTCAACAAGGCTGCCATACATAGAATACTGCGCCATATAATGCGCCACACTCTGGTTTGCATAAGCCGTCAGTGCCGATGCGGTAGATTGAACCCTTTCTATAAATACGTTGTTTAATTCGTTGCATTTGCCGACAAGCATATACTGATGAACCTGCGCAAAACGTGTAAGCATTGTGGCAACCAGTGAAGTTCCCACAGCACTTCCGATATTTTTTAATAAGTTCTGGATACCTGTCGCGTTTGTCATCTGGTCGTTTCTGAGGGTTTCAACAGAAAGATTCATAATAGGCACCATAGCCAGACCCATTCCCATTCCCATAAAATAGTTAGGAATTGCGATATTCATATT
>CALUTK010000069.1 GCA_944323675.1 Candidatus Gastranaerophilales bacterium
CTCCCCAGGTTGGACTCGAACCAACAACCTACCGGTTAACAGCCGGTTGCTCCGCCATTGAGCTACTGAGGATTATTTTTTGTTTATTTACTTTTTGCGGGGTAAAACTTTATCCGCCCCCTCTCACCGCAACCCTCTCAGGTGGGGCTTATGTATTAATTATAAAATAAAAAATTTTTATTGTAAAGTACTTTTTATTTAATTTCTGATAATTCCACTAATTTCTTAAAATCATCATATCGCTCAGATAGTTCTTCAAAGGTTCCTGTGTCCGCTATAGTTCCGCCTTTTAAATATACAATTCTATCACAAGATTTTAACGTCGATAATCTGTGAGCAATTGATATTATAGTTTTTGATTCTTTAAATTTTGTCAGCATAGTTGTTATTTCATGCTCTACTTTTACATCTAATGAAGATGTAGCTTCATCAAGAATAAGAATTTCGGGTTTCCTATACAAGGCTCTTGCTATTGCCAAACGCTGCTTCTGCCCCTGCGAAACTCCTTTTGAATCAATAAATGGCACCGAATAAATCCCGTCAGGATATTCCATCATTAATTCATTAAGCTGTGCGTCCAGAAGAGACTGAATAACAAGATTGTCATCAATTTTATCCGCCGGCACACCCCATGCTATATTTTCTCTGAATGATTTTTGTAATACATTTATTTCCTGCGGCACATATCCAATTATTTTACGGAATTGAGGATATGTTTCTTTTGAAAGTTTTATTCCGTCTATCAGAATATCTCCGGAATCAGGTTCCAGCAAACCTGTGATTATATCAGCCAGAGTACTTTTCCCCTCGCCGGAAAGACCTACTATCCCTACAAATTCACCCTTCTTTATTTCAAGATTTATATTTTTCAAAACAGGTTTATCTTCCTTATATGAAAAACTTATATTTTTAAGCTCTATCTTTTCTTTTAAATTAATCGGTGCAGTATATGTGTTCTCAACAGGCTTAAAATTTGCCATATCGCATGCTTCATATTCTTTTAAAAGCGCTTTTACAAAAGTTCTGCCGACTGATATATTTATTATTGAGGTTTGAATTCTATTGAGCGCCGGCGCAATCCTGAATATTGCCGCAACAACCAGTGCAAATGAGGCAACGAGTGCAGGTTGATTTGATAGTGATTTTATAGAAATAACTGCACCTAGAATTATAAGTGACATTACTATCAATATTTCAATTATGTATGGTGGAACCGCATTATAAAACTCATATTTTGAATTATATTTAACAAGCTCTTTTCCGGTATCTTCAAATTTTGAATAAAACGTGTTCTCGCTATTCAGCATCTTTACTTCTTTAAGATTTTTTAAATATTCACAGCTTAATCTATTCATTGCTTTTAATTTTTTGTTTAGATAAAGGGTAATATTTTTTGTTTTATATTTAAAGAATTTATTTTGGAGGAGCATGCTTACAGAAACGAATAAAAGAGTTATAAGCCCGGCAACCGGGAATTTTACTACAATTAGAATTATAACCATAAATACAATGATCGAATTTGTAATAAGGTTGAGGAGTCTCATTAGAAAGTTTGACATAACCTGACCGGGCAGAGAATTCACGACGTAGAGTTTATCAGCCGACGATGTACGGAGAATATCTTTATAGCCAGCAAAAAGATAATATTGCATAAATTTGTTAGAAATACTGCGTTTCCAGTTATTTATAAATTTTGTCTGAAGCGACATATAAAAAATCATAAATACGTTTTTTACAATAAAAAGAAGAAGCGCAAAAAATCCGAGAATTAAAGCGTTAATTACGGGATCAGATATCCCGGAATGCGTACACCATTGTATATAAAGCTGATTATTAATAAGAATTTCCGGTCTTATTATCATCATAATAAACGGATAAATTAAAGCGATTCCTAAAAATTCAAGACAGCCGGCAATAAATGAAAGGAATGTAAACCCGGCAAGTTTAAGCTTCCTTTCCTGCCCAAAATACTTAATAAACTTTCTCACATTTTCCAGATACATAAAAACTCCCCTAACAGATATTTATTGCATAATATTTGTATTATAATATAATATTAAGAAAAAGGAAAGGAGTTAATATGGCAAATCCTATATTAAGTAATAATTTTAATGCTGAAGAAAGAGTTTATGAAGGCGAGCCGATGACTATTAACGGTTCAATTAACAAGACATTAAGCCTGCTTGCACTGGCCGTAATAGCAGCGGGTTATACCTGGTGGCTTATGGCATCCGGTTTTACGGATAAAGCATCTATGTTTTGCATCGGCGGGGCAGTTGTCGGATTCGTACTTGCACTTATAATCTCATTTACCGGCGGAAAAACAGCACCTGTATTGGCGCCTGTATATGCCTTATGTGAAGGGTTTTTCTTAGGGGGAATCTCTGCATTTTTTGAAGCTGCACAGAGCGGTATTGTTATACAGGCAGTTGCCGGAACTTTTGCAGTATTATTTTCAATGCTGCTTCTATACCGAGCAAAGGTAATTCAATGTACGGAAAAATTCAGAGCAGTTCTTTTTACTGCGACATTATCAGTCGGGCTTATTTATTTAATTGATATTGCTGCATCATTCTTCGGGAGAGGAATCCCGCAGATTTTTACATCCAGCACGATTGGAATTGCATTCAGCGTTGTTGTTGTCTTAATTGCGGCATTTAACTTTATTATGGATTTTGAATTCATAAAAAGAGGGGCTGAAACATTAATGCCAAAAGAATACGAATGGTTCGGCGCATTCGGGTTAATGGTTACACTTGTATGGCTGTATCTCGAGATTTTGAGATTGCTTTTGAAATTAGCAGACAGAAGTTAATCCAAAGATTAAGAAATTCCATAAAAGAGGTCTAAGTATATATATTCTAAACGATAGCGAGAGCATGTGCGGAAGCTTGTTTAGAATATATATACTTAGACCTCTTTTAAATATTATCAAGTACAAATATATTATTGAAGTATCCCGTAAATTTTACCGTTTTCAAACTTTTCTATCCTGACATTTTGCAGGGTGTTCAAAAGTTTTGTATCTTTTGAATTTGTAATAACAGTCAGGTAGTTTCTTGTAACTCCTTTTAAAAAACCGTTTTTATCAGGATGTTTTTCTATCAGTATTTCGCGGGTAGTTCCGATATTTTTATTCACGAAGTCACTGTATTTTTTGCGTGAAATTTCTTTCACAATACCTGCGCGCTGTTCTTTTACATTATCTTCAACCTGAAAGTCAAGTGCTGCCCCGACTGTACCTTTTCTTTTGGAGTAAGGAAAGGTATGGATTTGAGAAAGTCCTGATTTTTCAAGGTTTGAACGAGAGGTTTCAAAGTCTTTATCAGTTTCTCCGGCGAATCCGGTAATAATATCACTGCCCAAAAATGGAAGGTCAAACATGCTGTTAATCTTATCAATCTGGGCAAGATAATCTTCTACTTTATAAAATCTGTTCATAGATTTTAAAGTTTTGTTACAGGCAGATTGAAGAGACAGATGAAAATGCGGACAAAATTTATCAGATTTACATAAGAATTCCAGCAGTTCATCAGTAATTTCAAGCGGATTTAGGGAACCGAGACGATATCTCGGGATTGATGTTCTTTTCTCAACCTCTTTTAATAAATCAAGCAAAGTCAAGCCTAAATCACGCCCCCAGAGTCCGATATGAATCCCTGTAAACACAACCTCTTTAAACCCGTGGTTAGCAAAATTATTAATCTGCTCGATTATAAAATCGACATCAGCACTCCTGCTTTTGCCGCGGGCAAAAGGAATTATACAATAAGTGCATCTATTGTCGCAGCCGTCTTGAATTTTAAGGCTTGCGCGTGTTTTTGTCATATCAGAAAGCACTGCTCTGTGGAAAGTTTCTAATTGCATAATATCCGCGGCAGAACATTTTTTGTCTTTTTTAATATAATTATACAAATCTAATTTTTCATCGTTGCCGATTACGTAATCAATAAAATCATTTTTCAAAAGTTCTTCTTTTTCAATCTGAGCAAGACAGCCTGTTAGAACAGTAACAATTTCAGGATTTTTATGCTTAGCATTACGAAGAAGATACAACGCTTCACTATCACTCTTATGGGTCACAGAACATGAATTTAAAACATACATATCAGCGTCCTCAATGTTTTTAATTTCTGAGAGGCCGTGATTTTCAAGGTTTTCTATAATAATTGAACTTTCAAACTGGTTGGCTTTACAACCCATAGTATGGATGACAAATCTTTTCATTCCTGTATTTTATAATAAAAGCAAATTAATTGTAAATATTTCTTAAAATTATATATACGAATGGCAAAAAATTTTACTTTCGGACTTTAATATTGTATAATAAATGTGAAAGTGTAGGTGTCAAAATATGCAAGTTAATGCAATTTCATCTTATGATAAGGGGTTTACCGGTAAAAGAGACAACATAGACAGTGCTATAGCTCAAGATGACAGATATGTCAGAGCTTACGCATACCAGAAGGCAATGCATGATGTTAAAGACAAAAAACACAAAAAAATCTCAAATGTTTTATGGTACTCAATTCCTGCTGTTGCCGGACTTTCTGCAGCACTACTTACAAAAGGCAAAGTATCATTATTCGGAAAAGAAATAGGCGGACTTGCATCTAAATTGACTGCAGGCATCGCAGGGGCACTACCTTGGGCTATCACGCTCGGAGTTGCAGATGCTGTTGTAGGTGCAAATAATCTTGCATTAAAAAAATCTGAAAACTTCAGAGAAGCTGAAAGAAAACACCCTATTGTATCATTCCTCGGAATTATAGCAGCCGGAGTTGCTGCTTTGACTCTTATTCCAAAAGGATTATCCAAACTAGCAGGTAAAATCGGCCCTAAAACCTATGAAAGACTAGGCAGAGGTGCCAAAAATATTGCAAATATTATTAATAAAGTTAAAACTCCGGGATTTATCAGCAAACCGCTCGCAAAACTTTCTGAAAAAACCCCTGCAATAATAAAGAACGGAGCAAAAGCAGGAATTTCATTAGCTCCGACGGCGTTGCTTTTAACGTCTTTCTTCCACTCTATTAACCACAATGTTGACAAAAGACGTGAATTTGAAAAAAATTATTCAGCAATGAAAGATACCCAATTAAAACTTGCTCAGGCTAGAGTTAATGAGTTAAAACTCCAAAATGATTTTCTTATGCAGACTCCGGAAAATAAAGAAGACTTAGAAATCGTAAAAGAGCCGTTGAAAGATATGCCGGAAGAAGTTATTGATAAAATTGATGATTTAAAAGCAAACGAACCTCAAGAAGAAATTGTTCTGAAAAAAACAGAAACTGAAGCTCCTGTTGATAAAGACGTTGAATTTACAGAAACAGAGAATGCAGACGAAATCTCCTCTGATGATAACGCTGACAACGAAGATTAATAATAAAAAAAATATTCAATAAAATTTATAACCCGCCAGCAAAACTGCATAGGCGGGTTTATTACAAATAAAATGTAAATAAGTTTTAAGATATTAGCAATTATTCCTTATAAAAAACGTTTATATAAATATAGGTTAGGTGTTTTAAATTTAGGTAGAATTGTAATGGAAAATTTAATTTTGGATGCGGATGTAAAAAATCCGTTCTCCGGCGACAGCGGATTGCCGGGAGAAGCTGCTGCGGCAGTGCCGCCAGATAACAACTTAAAAAATAATGTTACTACTCCGCAGGATTTGGAAAAACCTGCTGTGAAGAAGTATTACCCCGAGGTTCCGCCGGTTTCCGAGCAAGGTTGGTATAAAAAAATAAATAAAGGCAGTGAAATCCATGATCTGCCCGGTATGACACTAAATAATGCGGCAATATATTCAATTGTTGCAAATAATCCGCTGCAGCGGCCGGAAGAAATAGTACTTCAAAAACCTAACCCTCAGCCGGTATTTACCCCTCCTCCTATGACAAATCCTATGCCGCGCCGAACGCGAATGTTTGCGTATAATCCTTACCAGAGGCGCAGTTTGTATTAACACAACAGCGAAGCCGTCAGCGCTTCGCTTATTCCTTGTCCGTTTTATAAAAAAAGAGTCCGAATTTCTCCGGACTCTTTTAATTTTTGCAGAATTCTTGAAGCTGTTACTTCATCAATTCGCCGACAGCTTTGTAAACTGCCATACGTTTTGCTGCATCTTCTTCAGCCTGAGCGTACAATTC
>CALUTK010000070.1 GCA_944323675.1 Candidatus Gastranaerophilales bacterium
AAAACAAATACAACTATTCCTAAATATAAACTGTCCTGATTTTCAAATCAAATAAAATACTAAATTAACTTTTTAGTTTTTTCTCTTGTTTCAAAATCAACAGCAAATATCTCATCAATGGTCGGATTTTTAATAACTTTGTGTTCGTCAAAGATTTTTTTAGTGATTTCGTAAATCTGGTATAAGTTTATTTTTCCGTCAAGGAATGCAAAAACAGCTTCTTCATTTGCCGCATTAAGGCAGGCCGTTGCCGTACCGCCAAGCTTGCCGGCTTTATAGGCTAATTTGACTGTCGGGAATTTTTCAAAATCCGGAGCCTCAAAATCAAGCCGTGCGATTTCTGCAAAACTGAAACTTTTTGATTTAATACCCTCATAACGCTCAGGATAAGTGATTGCGTATTGAATAGGAATGTGCATACTAGGCAGTCCCAATTGCGCAATGACGCTTCCGTCTTTGTATTCAATTGCGGAATGCACGATGCTTTGCGGGTGTACGACAACTTCTATATCGTCATAGTCAAATCCGAAAAGGTGATGCGCTTCTATGATTTCCAAACCTTTATTCATTAATGTTGCACTGTCGACCGTAATTTTTTTGCCCATATGCCAGCGCGGGTGTGCAAGCGCTTCTTTTACCGTGGCGTTTTTTATTTCATCAATTGATTTATGCAAAAACGGCCCGCCGCTTGCAGTGATTATTAATTTGTCAACCTGATTAATATCTTTTATACACTGGTGGATTGCGCAGTGTTCGCTGTCTACCGGAATAATTTTAACTCCGTGTTTTTTAGCGGCTTCCATTACAATGTCGCCTGCCATAACGAGGGTTTCTTTGTTTGCTAACGCGATATCTATCCCGTTTTCTATAGCTTTCAGGGTCGGTTTTAGCCCTATTTTACCCGAACAGGCAACGAGGATTATGTCATTTTCTTTGTTTGAACAGATTTCTTCAAGTCCTTCTGCCCCGTAGAGGATTTTATACCCCTCATCCGAATTTCTGACACTCATTCCTTGAGTTGAAATTTTTCCATCTCCCTCAAGGGGTAGTGGTGAATTATGACAAACAAATTTCGGTTTAAATTTTTCTGCCTGCTGTCTTAAAAGTTCAATGTTTTTTCCGCCTGCCAGTGCGATAATTTCAAATTTGTCCTGAAGTTTTTCTATAACTTCCAGCGCCTGAGTTCCTATAGAGCCTGTGGAGCCTATAATACTTATTTTTCTCTTCTTTTCCATATAATAATTATAATACAAAAAAGATATAAAAACAGTTTGAAATTTAGGGATTTATATAGCAAATTCCACTAAAAATGGCTAGAAATGTCACCCCTGAAATAAATTCAGGATGACAAAAATTTTGGTTCGCTTTGTCAAACAAGTTCAGCATGACTGTATTACGCATATTTAGTGGAATCTTGTATATTATTCCCGAAATTTATATTAATCTGTGATACAAAAAAGCTCCCGATATAGGGAGCTTTTTCATCTGAAACATTCTTTTTAATATATAGCCAGTTCTTGTCCGCTGGTAAGCTTTTGCATTACTTCAATCGCTTTTTTCAATTGGACATCGTCTTTATTTTTAATATTTTCTTCTGTAAGTTTTACCTCGATATCAGGAGTTATCCCTTTTTTATTTATATCAGTTCCGTTAGGGGTCAGGTATTTTTGGATTGTAATATTTATTCCAGATTCATACGGA
Source organism: Candidatus Gastranaerophilales bacterium (assembly GCA_944323675.1). GTDB lineage: Bacteria > Cyanobacteriota > Vampirovibrionia > Gastranaerophilales > Gastranaerophilaceae > Scatousia. Next base: position 1,702 of record CALUTK010000070.1, read on the forward strand.
AGTTTGTTGATTTCCTGAACCAGACCTTTCCCGAAGGATTTTTCACCAATAATAACAGCGCGCCCGTTATCTTTCATTGCACCGGAGAAGATTTCGCTTGCGGAAGCTGATCCGCCGTTGATTAAGATAACTAAAGGTTTTCTTGTAACAACACCTTTTGCAGCTCTCTGGGTTTCTTTATAGCCGTCTCTATCTACAGTGCTTACGATTGTCCCGTCATCAAGAAACATATCAGAGATATAAATAGCATTGCTTAAAAGTCCGCCCGGATTTGCGCGAAGGTCTATGATAAATCCCTTTTTGCCGACGCTCTGTTCAAGAATGCTCTTAAATTCTGATGCGGCATTTCTGCTGATAAAAGAACTTAATCTGATATAGCCGATATCCTCAGGCATTTTGATATCATTCGGTACTTTTTGCGAAATAGATTTCACTTCAATTTCCGCACGGGTAATTGTGTAAAGTTTCGGCTGTGTATCTTTGCGTTTGATTAATAATTTAACGCTTGTGCCTTCTTTACCTCTGATTAAATCGGCAGCCTGATCAACGGTAATTCCTTTTGTACTTTTGCCGTCAATTTCAAGAATTTCATCATCTGCCTGCAAGCCTGCTTTTTCCGCAGGAGTATCTTCAAGCGGTGCAATTACAGTCAGTTTACCGTCCTTTACTGCTATTTGGACTCCGATACCTTTTAAAGAACCTTTGATTGAACTCGTTTCTTCGGCAAATTCTTTCGGGTCAAGAAATTTTGTGTAAGGATCGTTTAAACTTGCAACCATAGTATTGATTGCGACATATGCATCCTCATTTGTCATAATTTTGTCGTCATATTTATGGCGCCACTTTGTCCAATCCTGAGAATTATTCGTCTGGTCAACAAATTTTATGTTAATTAATCTCCAGACCTGATCGTATAAATCTACGGGGCTGTATGCCATTACATTGTTGTGGATTATGCATCCGAACAATAAGATAAATGCGCCTATAAATATCAAACTTCTTTTCATAAACTTTCTCATTCTCTTAAATTTTCCTCCAAATTATCCCTAAATCCGATTTTAGCTCAATTGCTTTTTTATCAGATGTTTTTTTTCGAAAAAAGTTCCTTCTTTTCAAAAAAATTTTCGGGTTCCGGGACTGTTATTAATAACATAATAACACAATCACGAAAAATTTGCAGGTTTATAACGTGCTGTTATATTTTGAATCGGATAACCCTTTGCACTTGCTTTTTCCGTTCCACGATAAACCTGTGCAATGACGGTAATCCTGATTTCCCCTGAATATAACCCATGCCGCACAGCCGTAGCCGTCGCTGCCTAACTGGCAGCTGTCTTCAAATGGATATGTTGTATCTGATTGGTTGCCGTATGGCTGAAGCCCGTATTTTGTTATATAAAATTGAAAAATATCAAATCCGAACTGGTTTGGATTTGTCCTGCCGTTTACATCAACGATGAATGTTGCGCAGACACTCTTTAATGCATCGGATTCTCCGAATTCGCCTTTGCAGTCTTTGTCTTCCACCACAAAAGCGATGGACATCCCGTCAAGAATTGCAAAAGTTGAATATTTTTGACCTGCTCCTGCTCCGATATTCGGGCCTGTAGCACTGTTATCAAGGAGTCTTGTATTAGCATTTTTCCATATTTGATCATCTGCTGCAGGTTTTACGTTAAAATACGGCATTAAAATGTCTTTTATATTTGCAGCCCCTGTCGGGTCATTTTGTCCGATTAAATCCCAAAATTCAGGCGTTCCCTGTTCTGCCACGGCTCTTGTGTAGGCCTGAGTCATTGTGCTGTATATTTTTTGCAGTTTTGCAGTATTTTCCCGTTCCCTGTTTTGAACCAATAGAGTAGGCATCGTCATTGCTGCAACTATTCCGATAACACCGAGCGTTATCAGTACCTCTGCTAAAGTGAATCCTCGACGAATCATTTTTCCCCCGATATTTTATTTATTCAATAATTATATCACATTTTTTAAGATGTTCAATATTTGTAAACTATAATTTTTGAGTTACAAGCGCATAGATATCGTTAAACACAACAAGCACCATAAGCGCAATAAGCAGCATAAAGCCTGCCGTGCCGACTTTATCTATGGTTTCTTCATCAATTGGTCTGCCTCTTAATTTTTCAATAATTAAGAACATAACATGCCCGCCGTCGAGTGCAGGTATAGGGAGAAAGTTCACAATAGCAAGGTCGAGTGAAATTATTGCAGTAAGCAAAAGTCCTGAGAAAAATCCGTTATGTTCGATAATATCACCGCCGACTTTTGTTATTGCAACAACACCGTGCAGATCTTTCAGCGGAATTTTCCCTGTAAAGATTTGATACAGTCCGTACAGAAGCATATATGTCTGTTCCCACAGATAATTTACGCTTGCTTTTATGATAGCCTTCGGGCCTTTTGTCGGAATCACGATTTCTCTTACATCCATCTGAATTCCCATTACTCCATCCTTATTTGGGTAAATAGGTTTTAATTCTACTGTTTTTCCGTCCCTCAAAACTTCCATATTGATAGGATGAACTGTATCAGAAATCGCATATGCAATATCATTCAGAGAAATTTCTCCATCTGAAATTATATAATTTTTACCGTCGATTTTATCTCTCAGTTTAATCTGTTTTTCTGAAAGTTTTACCTCTGTATCGCTGTATTTTTCAAGCCCTTTCAGAACATTTTCATTCATAGTTATTGCTTTTTCATAACTTTTTTCAGGAAGTTTTATCAGAACATCTTTCGGAATAGTCTCATCTTCCGTAAATGTCTGGTTTGACTTAATCAACTTTTTAAGATTCTGTTCGGCTAAAGATTTATCAACCTTGGAATCTTTTTCTTTGCTTAACTGGGCAATCAAAATCGGGGCGGCGGTTGAGGTTACGTTAATCCCGTTAATTTTTAAAATTTTATCGCCTTTTTCTAATCCAGATTCCCATATGGAAGCTTCTTTTGCTGCAACAATATCTTTAACATAAATATCGTATCTTCCGGAAGGCATATGACCCCATAGAGCCGCTGTCAGAAATACGAGCACGAACGCACACACAACATTTGCAAAAACACCTGCAGATACCACCACAAGTCTCTGGTAGACCGGTCTATTCATAAATCTGTCGGGAGAATCCGCAGGCAGATTTAATTCTTTATCATCGTCGGGGAATGCAACATAACCGCCTAATAAAAAGGCATGCACCAGAACCTGAACATCTCCAATTTTTTTCTCCCATAAAGTCGGCCCTATAGGAAGCCCGAACCCGAATCTTGCAACTTTCATTTTAAACATTTTTGCGGCAAGAAAGTGACCTGCTTCATGGACGAGTATGAGCACGCTCAGTAACAGTATCATTATTATTATTGACATAAATATCCCCTTGATTTTTTCAAAGCGTCCGAATTTACGCCGGACGCTTAATTAAACGTTTTTACAGTAATTCTTTCAAATAATTAGGCAGAGCAAAGCGTGCCATGTGATAATCTTTGTTATAAATTTTGCATGTTTTCGTAATTTCTGCACAGCGTTCCTCATCTATATATGAAAGAGGTTCAACAGTTTGCGAGCAGAATGCCCACGCCCAATAGCCGCCGGGATAGGTCGGAATATTTGAGGTATAGGTTGAACATACCGGAAATACTTTTTTCAACAAATTATACATTTTTTTGATTTCTTCTTTATTCACAAACGGACTTTCCGATTGTGCGGCAACAATGCCGCCTTCTTTGAGCGAATTTTTTACATTTGTGTAGAATTCTTCCGTAAACAAGCCTTCTCCCGGCCCCATTGGGTCTGTGCTGTCGATTAAGACAATATCAAATTCATTTTTCTTATCTTTAATATATTCAATGGCGTCCTGAACAAGGATTTCCACCATCGGATCAGAAAGTCCGCAGGAAATTGTCGGAAGATATTTTTTGCAGGCATCAATTACCATTCCGTCGATTTCACAGAGAACTACGCGTTCAACCGTCTTGTGTTTCAAAACTTCTCTCACTGTTCCGCCGTCGCCGCCGCCTATGACAAGTACGGATTTCGGACATTTGTGGTTCATCATCGGAATATGCGCTATCATTTCGTGGTAATGATATTCATCGCCTTCAGTTGTCATCATTAAGTCATCAAGCGT
>CALUTK010000071.1 GCA_944323675.1 Candidatus Gastranaerophilales bacterium
CCCCCTTTTACAAAAGGGGTAAGCTTTTTCCCCTCTCCCGCTGGGAGAGGGTGTCCGAAGGACAGGAGAGGGTGGAAAGTAGTGAAGGAGTAAAGTGAGAGCTTATTTTTTATTGAACAACTTATGTTTCACCATTCACTCTTATTAACCCCTCACCCGAATTTTTAAATTCGCTCGCGCTCATTAACAAATTCAGCCCTCAGCACAAGGCATACAGGGTCACACGCTTCGCACAGCTCAGCGGTTCCCTTTGTATCCTCAAGGGGCGAGGGAGAACCAAAAATCTCCCTTTTACAAAAGGGGTAAGCTTTTTCCCCTCTCCCTACGGGAGAGGGGTAGGGAGAAGGGGCGGTACGGAATCGTATTACCCTCGTCAGTAACGCTACTGCGATTCCGGGTCGGAGTCCGGAATGACGTGAAGGAGGAAGTTTTTATGAACAGTCTTTTTCCCCTCCCCCCCCCAAGGAGCGAGGGGGAATTAGTACAAGGCATACAGGTTGCAATGCTGGTTCCTCGCAAGCTCCCTTTGTATCCCCCAAGGGCGAGGAGGAACCAAAAAACCCCCACTTTACAAGACAGTAATTCATATTCCTTCTTCCGCAAGGGGCGATGGGTACACAAAGCCACCATCTTACAAGCAAAGATAGTGTAAATCTTTTTTACAAAACAAAAGTGGATGAGGTGCATGAAAGCTCGCCTATATATTATTGCTGCCTCTGTTTAATGGAGGTTGCTGTTGGTATATTTGCAGTAAGAAAAAACAGGCTTTTTAATGCCCGCTTTTCTTTAACTTTCCTGAATTTTTCTGTATAATTCTATCTGTTTTTCAGAAATATCTTTTGGTATTATGATTTTTATTCTCGCATTTAAGTTTCCGTAACCTCCGGATTTTTTCGGGAGCCCGAGGTTTTTGAGCCTTAGCATTTGTCCGGATGATGTTTTTGGCGGAATTTTTATCCCGATTTTTCCGTGAAGAGTCTGGATATCTTTTTTTGTCCCGAGAACCGCTTCCGGTGGTGTAATTTCAATATCTTTTGTCAAATCGGTTCCGTCAATTTCGTATTCTTTATCCTGAAAATGAATTATCAGATACAAATCACCTGCATGACCGTAATCGTCAACTTTTCCTTCACCTTTAAGCCTTACTTTCTGTCCTTCTTTTACTTCGGGCGGAAGTTTTACCTTGATTGATTTTGACACGTTAGTAAACCCTGTTCCTCCGCATGCAGGGCAGTAACCCCCGCCTGGCGGACACTGAGTGCATTTCGCCATTTCTGAAAAAGAAACGCTGACAGGTTTCTGATTGAATACGTCTTTAGCAGTTATATTCAAGGTTTTGGTAATATCCAAATCTTCTTTCGGAGTCTGGCGCCGGCGAGTGCGCTGCCCTGCAGAAGTTTGCTGGGCGCCTCCGAAGTCAAAGCCGCCGAAGTTCATTCCCTGTGCGCCGCGTGTAGCTCCGCCGCCCATCATCATATCACCGAACAGGGAGCTGAAAAAGTCGGAAAATCCGCCCAGATCCTGTCCGTTAAATGTGTAACTCTGATATCCGCCATTGCCGCCGCCAAAGTTGAAGTTTTCAAATCCCGGAGGCGGTGTGTAGCTTTGTCCGCCTTGCCAGTTTGAGCCGAGGCTGTCATATCTCTGACGTTTTGCCTTGTCTCCGAGAACTTCATAGGCTTCATTTATATCTTTGAATTTGCTTTCAGCTTCTTTTGTTTTATTTACATCAGGGTGGTATTTACGCGCTAACTTACGGTATGCCGATTTTATCTCAGCCTCTGTTGCGTCGCGTTTTACACCCAGTATTTCATAGTAATCTTTGTATTCCATTATATGTATCTCCTATTTATTATAATAATATAAAATTTGAGAAATCTTAAAATAATTAATTATTTTTTAATTATGCTTGTAGTGAAAGGGTTTTTGGTAATATTTGAAATTTTTTTTGCTTTGTTATAGTATAAAAATTATAAAAGGAGAGATGTGAATGGAGACTTTAGCTAAAAACGAGGGATTAATCACTAAGATTATTGGTCCTGTTATTGACGTGGAATTTCAAAGCGGTGAATTGCCTGAAATTTACACTGCATTACATATTACAAAAGAAGATGGAACCTATATTGTCGCAGAAGTTCAGCAAATGTTGGGTTCAAACAGAGTAAGAACAGTTGCAATGGCATCAACCGACGGTTTGAAACGCGGCATGAAAGTTATCAATACTGGTGAACCTATTAAAGTACCTGTCGGAAAATCAATTCTCGGCAGAATCTTAAATGTTGTCGGTGAACCTGTTGATGAACTCGGGCCTGTTGAAACAGATACTTATCTGCCAATCCACAGAGAATCTCCAAGTCTTGTGGATCAAAATACAAATATTGAAATTCTTGAAACCGGTATTAAAGCAATCGACTTGCTCCAGCCATATCAAAAAGGTGGTAAAATCGGTTTGTTCGGAGGTGCAGGTGTTGGAAAAACAGTTTTGATTATGGAACTTATCCACAATATCGCGCTTGAACACTCAGGGGTTTCCGTATTCGGCGGTGTTGGTGAAAGAACACGTGAAGGCAACGACCTCTGGAACGAAATGAAAGAATCCAACGTTATAGATAAAGTTGCTCTGATTTACGGTCAGATGAACGAACCGCCTGGAGCAAGAATGAGAGTTGGTTTGTCAGCTTTGACCGCTGCTGAATACTTCAGAGATTTTTCAAAACAAGACGTATTGTTATTTATTGATAACATTTTCAGATTTACTCAGGCAGGTTCGGAAGTCTCGGCGCTTCTCGGGCGTATTCCGTCCGCGGTAGGTTACCAGCCGACACTTGCTAACGAAATGGGTGAATTGCAGGAAAGAATTACTTCAACCAAAGACGGTTCTATTACATCTGTTCAGGCAATCTACGTTCCGGCAGACGACCTGACTGACCCTGCTCCTGCAACTACATTCTCCCACCTTGATGCGTCTACCGTATTATCAAGAAATATCGCATCACTTGGTATTTATCCGGCTGTTGATCCTCTGGAATCAAATTCAAGAGCGCTGGATCCGCATATTATCGGAGAAGAACACTATAACGTTACAAGAAAAGTTCTTGAAATCCTTCAAAAATACAAAGAATTGCAGGATATTATAGCAATTCTCGGTATGGATGAGCTTTCTGAAGAAGATAAAGAAACTGTTAACCGCGCAAGAAAAATCCAGAGATTCTTGTCTCAGCCGTTCTTTGTTGCTGAACAGTTCTCGGGTATTCCTGGCAAATACGTAAAACTTGAAGATACTATTAAAGGCTTTAAGGAAATTATTGAAGGTAAACACGATGATCTTCCTGAACAAGCTTTCTATATGGTAGGTACTATTGAAGAAGCTGTTGAAAAAGCTAAAACACTTAAAGCGTAGAAGGTAATATCTTATGCATTTAAAAATAATTACACATGAAAAAGTTGTATTTGACGAAGACGTGGATTCAATCCAGTCCCGTGGCATCGACGGTGAATTCGGTATCTTGAAAGGCCACATTCCTTTAATGTCAGCTCTTGATATCGGTGTTACCCGTGTAACTCAAGGCGATAAATCCCGCTGCTTTACAACAATGGGCGGTGTTTTTCAGTTCAAGGATGATCAGGGGATAATCCTTACAAATACAGCAGAAAGCGGTGATGAAATTGACGTCACAAGGGCAAAGGACGCCCTGAAGCGTGCACAGGCAAGACTCGCCGAACATAATGCAGAAATTGATGCAAAACGTGCAGAAGCCGCCGTTGCCCGTGCGCTTGCCCGTCTCAAAGCAACTATGAATGAATAATTTTTATTTTTATAGTAAAAACGCATCCTTGTTTAAGGGTGCGTTTTTTATGAATTAATTATCCACTTTGAAATGGGATTTATATCGCAGTTTACACCAGATGTACAAAAGTATCATGCTGAATTTATTTCAGGGTGACATTTCTGCGTTTTTTAGTGTAAACTGCGATATAAGTCACTTTGAAATCATATTGTAATATTAGTTCTGCTTGAAGTATAATTATATGTATGGAAAAGACATTCTGGAATATTTATAAGACTTTTTTCAAAGTCGGAACGCTTTTGCTTGGCGGAGGATATGTAATATTACCCCTTTTGCAGAGTGAACTGAATGAAAAAAGGGGTTGGGCAACTGATGACGAACTTTGTGAATTTTATGCGCTTGGTCAGAGTGTTCCGGGGATTATTGCCGCGAACATGTCAATTTTTGTCGGGTATAAGCTTCTCGGACAAAAAGGAGCATTTGCCGCAGCCGCAGGAATTGTGACTCCGGCTTTCCTTGCAATTGTTTTGATTGCGAAAGTTTTGGAAGAACTCATAAAATTCCATTTTATAAACAGTATTTTCTGGGGAGTCGGTATCGGGGTTGTTATACTTGTCCTGCTCGCTGTAAAAGAGATGTGGAATAAGAGTGTTGTGGATAAATTTTCCTTTGCAATTTTTTTAGGCGCATTTATACTGTCAGGAATTTTGAAGGTTTCCCCTGCATTGATAATCATTTCATCCGCAATTGCGGGAATAATCTATAAATTAAAAACAGATAAAGCGGAAGGAGAAAAGGAATGTTAATCTACTTTCAGCTTTTTCTGGAATTCTTTAGGATAGGTTTGTTTTCATTCGGGGGCGGTTATGCGACGCTGCCATTTTTGTATCATATTTCGGATGTTTATCACTGGTACACGCCGAAGCAGTTATCTGATATGCTCGCTATTTCATCAATCACTCCGGGGCCTGTAGGTGTGAATGTTGCGACATTTGCAGGATTTACAACATCTGGGCTTTTAGGGGCGCTTATTGCAACTACGTCGGTTATCCTGCCTTCATATTTCCTCGTAATAATAATTTCAAAACTCCTTGAAAAATTTAAAAAGAATAAAAAAGTACAGGCGGCAATTTACGGATTGAAGCCGGCAGGGTGCGGGCTTTTGACGGCGGTTGCATTGAATATATTTAAAGATAACGTACATAATATACTTGCATTTGTGATTTTCTTAGTATTATTGGGAATGACGTTTAAACAAAAGCGCGACCCTCTCTTTTATCTCGGAATTTCAGCGATAGTCGGGATTGTTGCAGGAGTGTTTCATTTAGTATAAGGTAGTAAGGTCATAGGAGAAGTTTTACGTCATTGCGGGCTTGACCCGCAATCGAATTGGGCAGCCTACAGGGAGCTGCGATTCTGCATAGCTGGAGAAACTAAGGGAATAGACCAGTGCGTAAAAGGCACTAGTCTGTTCCCTTTATAAATTTTATTTTATATGTTCATTTCTTTCTCTTTTATTGCGATTAAAAGAGAAAGAAACGAACCAAAGAAAGAGAAAAACGCAATCGTTTACAGCGTCGCTGCGCGCCGCGGAATCAAATGGAAGTAGTTGAAGGCAAAGCCTTCAACCTCTAGTGCTCGCTATCGCGGCTACGCCGCACGCTCGCATGAAAACCCTCCGGCGCTTACACCCCACCTCCATTTATAAGGAAGGCAAATCATATCCCATCGCCCCTTGAGGGAGAGGGTAGAATTTCTTAGCGAACTTTAGTGAGCTTAGAAATTCGGGTGAGGGGTAAGTTTACATTCTTTCAGGTATGTTCACTTTTTCTTTTTTTTTTG
>CALUTK010000072.1 GCA_944323675.1 Candidatus Gastranaerophilales bacterium
AAGGGAGGTGGCGCGATAGCGCCGGAGGGATTTCATGCGAGCGTGCGGCGTAGCCGCGATAGCGATTCTTAAAAAACTTAGTAATTATTCATACCTTAAGACAAATTCTACAGCCTGCTCTTTTGTTGTAACTTCTCCTGACAACTGCGCTTCATGCAGGGCAGAGAGGATTTCGCCGAGCCTTTTGGAAGGTTTAATTTTTAAAAGTTTCATAATCTCATTTCCGTCAAGCAAGACCGGAAGCGGCTCCAGCGTATCGCGGACGGAAAGAAAATAGTTTTGCAGCATGGTCAGCCGCGAAAGGTTATTTTTAACCATTTCATCACTTACCGCTTCACCGCGGGCTGAAAGACGGTCGGCTTTTGCAAGGATTATGTTATCAATGACATTTTCATCCATTTTCCTGATATAACGCATCATAACCTTTTCACCGTTCATTGTAGAAAAATCAATTTCCGGCGCGGACATAACCTGCGATGGATATATATGATTTTTTATCATTGAAGAAATATAATCAATCTGTTTATTTGAAAAATGCAGTTTCTTTAAAAGTGGTACAGCCATTTTTGCGCCGACGTCGTCGTGTTTAATAAATCTGTGGCGTCCGGTATCTTCTTCTATAGTCCAGGTAGAAAATTTTCCGATATCGTGGAGAAATCCTGCGAGCTTCAAATGTGCAAGCCTTGGAGCACCGCCAAAATCTACTCTATCCATATGTGCTTTTATTACATCCGATGAATTTTCGTAAATCAACTGAATCTGGCGTACTGTTTCCAGTGAATGATGGAAAAGGTCAAGGTGGTGGTGGGTATTTGGCGGAACCTGTTTTAACTCATTCACAACAGGAAATAATTCCTCCAAAATCCAGGTTTTATTCATATTTTCTAAAGCCTTATCCGCGTATTTTCCGCCGAAAAGAAGGATAAGTTCATGGGTAATCCGCTCAACCGCCGGTTTATGGATAAGTTTTACGAATTTACAAACCGCGTGGATTGTCTCCGGCGTAAGTTCAAACCCGAGAGTCGATTGAAACCTGTAAACCCTCAAAAGTCTGAGAGGATCATCTTCAAAATTGTGTTCATTTATATAGTTAATAGTATGATTTTTTATATCCGTCACACCGCCGCATAAATCAATCACTTCCGATGTTCTGATATTCACGGCAACAGCATTTATGGTCAGATCTCTGCGCATCAAATCCTTATGCAGCGAGCCTTCTATAGGGTTTGTTATATCAATATAATTTATTTTATCCGGCAGGACTAGACGGTATATTTTATTGACCTCATCCAGCGGGACAAAAACAGCATCAAATATCGGCTGAATTTTGAGGGCAAAAGTTCTTGCATCCTCATCCGCCACAATAATATCTCTATCCAAACTTTCTTTTTCCATCAAAAAATCTCTCACGGTTCCGCCGACAATATAGATTTCATTGTCGCAGAAATCCGCGATTTTTTTTAAGATTTTATCTGATGTGATTTTAGTTTTGATTTGAGTATTCATAGATAATATTTCCTAAAGCTACCGTAACCGCAGTATCTGCTTTTAAAATTAAGTCCCCGAGAGTTAGCATCGGGATAGAATTTTGCTCAAAGAATTCAAATTCTCTATCGGAAAAACCGCCTTCAGGCCCGATTATTACGAGAAGATTTTCCCCTTTTTTAACGGGATTTTCTTTCCAGAATTCGTGGAGAGTTCTGGTTGTGCGGCGCTCACAAAATGCAATTACTTTATCAAAGGCTAAGTTTTCCCTCGCTCCTTGAGGGAGATGGTGTCCGAAGGACGGGTGAGGGGTTATTAATGCCTCAAGTGTAGTTAAATATTCACACACCGGCACATCAGCCCTTTCGCACTGTTTTGAAGCTTCGTACATAATCCGCTGCCACTTAGCTATCTTTTTTTCGATAACGCTTTTACTAACGCTGCAATTATCAGTAAAAACAGGATATACTGCGGCGGCGCCCAGTTCCGTGGCTTTTTCAATAATGACAGACTGCGAGTCACTCCTGAGTGGGCTTTGCGCAAGATATAATCCAAAATCAAGGATTCTATTAGACTTATAACTATTTTCAATTTTCGCTGTTATCTCCCTTTTTGTAATTTGTTCAATAACAGTTTCGTATTGAATTTTATTTTCGTCAATTAAAAGAAGTTTTTCGCCGGTCTTTGCACGCAGAGATTTAGCAATATGGTTGTAATTGTCCTCGTCGCTTATTACAATATGACCGTTATTTACATCTTTTGAATTTATAAAAAAATGCGGCACAAAATTCTCCTTTTTAAATCATTTTATAAGATAAAATTCCATCTTGCAAGCAGCCTTGAGCACCAATAGGAACTGTTTGTTTGTCTGCTGAATGCGAGAATTTAAATCCTCCGTAGGCAGGGATATCAAGAATTTTAGCAGTTTCCGTAAAAATTTCCGAAAGCCAGTTTTCATCCCCGCAGTCTGAAAATTCCCCGAATAAGATTCCCTTGCAGTGAGCGCGGAATTCTTTCATATTAATAAGCTGGTTAAGCATTTTATCTATTCTATACGGCGCCTCATTTAAATCCTCAGTAAAGAAAATAAAATCTTCATCAGGGATAAAATCTATTCCGCAAAGTGAAACTATTGTTGATAGGTTTCCGCCCCAGATAATTCCTTGTGCATTTCCAATATTATAAGTAACAGTCGAAAAATATTCTTCCTGCCCGCCTGATACGACATTAAAAAACGACTGAGCAGTAAAATCCGTTATATCGTTAAAATCTGACTGTGCCATAGGACCTGAAAAAGTTATTAAATCAGAATACTTTGCAAACATCAAAGATAGTGCCGTAATATCAGAATATCCGCAGAAGATTTTCGGGCTGCGGCGTATGAGGTTAAAATCTATATGTTTTATTAATCTTATGGAACCGTAACCGCCGCGCGCACAGATTATCGCATTTACAGAGGTATCAAGAAAAGCTTCGTGCAAATCATCCACCCGCTCTTCATCATCTCCTGCCATATACCGGCAGGTTTTAAAAATATTTTTGCCTAATTTAACCCGCAGGTTATGGCGTTCAAGATAGGCCTGCGCCTTTATAATTTCATCATACTCAACCGCGCCTGCCGGTGCTATAATTGCAACAGAGTCTCCTTCTTTTAAATATGACGGTTTAATTAAGTTCATAATTTATCCTTTTTAATAACTTTTGTTATACTATTATTAACATGAATGAAAAATATATTCCATTATACAGAAAATACCGTCCTCAAAGGCTGGAAGAAATTGTAGGACAGGAACACATAAAAAAAGCCCTCACAAACGCTATTGCGATGGATAAAATTTCGCACGCTTATCTTTTTACTGGGCCGAGAGGTACAGGTAAAACCTCAACCGCGCGTATTTTTGCGAAATCCCTAAACTGTAAAGAAGGACCGACAATTAACCCGTGCGGCAAATGCGAAAACTGTATTGATATCACAAATTCAGTTCCTATGGATGTTATAGAAATAGATGCGGCAAGCAACAGAAAAGTCGAAGATGCTCAAAATATCTTAGAAAAGGTTATGTATGCCCCTGTCAACAGCCGCTACAAGATTTATATAATCGACGAAGTCCATATGTTATCTAACACAGCATTCAATGCGCTTTTAAAAACGCTTGAAGAACCTCCTAAAAATGTTATATTTATTCTTGCAACAACAGAAGTGCATAAAGTTCTTGACACCATTAAGAGCCGCTGCCAGCGCTTTGATTTCAGAAGAATTACAACAGATGATATAGTTAAACATCTGAGATACATTTCCGACTGTGAAAAAATTAATATAACCGATGACGCTTTATTTACTATTGCTAAAAATTCCGCAGGCGGAATGCGAGATAGTATTGCGCTTTTAGACCAGTTAAGCATTCTGGATGGCGAAGAAGCTATTTCCACTGATGATATAAATAATCTTCTCGGACGACTTTCCTTTGATACTCTGCACGCCCTGTCAAACGGAATTACCTCATCCAATCCGCAGGAGGCAATCGAAACCTTAGAAAAAATATACAATTCCGGAAACGAGCCTGCCCAGATTTTGACAAACCTTCTGGATTACTTTAAAAATCTCTTAATTGTCAAAAACTGTAAGCCTGAAATCGTTTTTGAACTTACGCAGCTCAATGAAGCTCAGATAAAAGAGTTACAGGCTCAGGCAAAAGATTTGGACACTCATCAGATTACATTCCTGATAGATAAAACTGCAGACTACATAAAAGAAGTTAAAACCACAAATAACCCGCGACTATGGCTGGAAGTCGGAGTTATTGACCTTGCAAATCTTGCAGAAAATACGTCTTTAATGGAACTTCAAAACAGGTTATCTAAACTGGAAAGCGGAGCCCCTGTTCAGACCTCAACAGCAGCCTACAAAACCCCTCCGGCACCTATTTTGAACAGACAAAAAATAAAAGATTTAACGGAAGAAAAAACTGTTAAACCGGCAGAACCGATAGCTCAGCCGCAAATTGCGCAAACGACAAAACCTGAACCGCAAAAACAAGAACCGGCAGCTGAGGAAGATTTTGCGCCGATGCCTAAAGCAAAATCAGTTTCCTCTGATGATATAAGTGTGCTCTGGGGCCAGCTTCTTGAACATATTTCCAGCCCTCCGACACGCGCACTTTTAAAACAATGGGCAAATCCGATAAAAATTACGCCAGAAGAAACTGTATTAACAATGAAAAATGAAATCTTCCTAAACCAAATTCAAAACGGAAACAAAAAGCAGGCGCTAATTGAGGCACTTGACAGTATATTCAATCAATCTAATTCAAATGTAATAATAAGACTTCCGCTGCCGGATGATAACCCTGCTAAGGTGTCACCCAGGCCGGTAAGCACCCCTAAAAAAACTATACCTTCACCGCTAGAACCGCCGCAGGATGAAGTCAGCTATGAAGAAATTGAACAGGCTAAGGATGAAACCTCAGATAATTCTGAAATTTCAAATAAATCTGGTTACAAAGAATCTCACTCGGATATGGTTAACATGGTAGTAGACCTGTTTGACGGTAAAATTATAGAATAGGAGAATATATATGAAAATTAATAAAATTACCCCTGTAAACTTTAAAGCCTCTGATGAATACTACAGAGTAAAGCAACATCCTGATAGTTTCTATGAATTGAGCACGGATGAAAAACTCAATGTTCTATTTGATACCCTCAACAGGACAGGAAAAGCGATTACGAAAAATCAGGACAAGATTAGAGATTACAACACAACTGCAATCAATACTATTCTTGAACAGTCTTCCAGAGGCGAAAAACAGGATAAAATGAAATCAGCCGAAAGACTTTGCAGAATTAATACACTTGCGTAATCCTTAACAAAAAGCAGGATTGCTTCGGCTAAAGCCTTGCAATGACACTCCCTCCCTCGCCACTTGCGGGATACAAAGGGAACCGCTGAGCTGTGCGAAGCGTGTGACCCTGTATGCCTTGTGCTGAGGGCGGAATTTG
>CALUTK010000073.1 GCA_944323675.1 Candidatus Gastranaerophilales bacterium
ACGGATGGAGCCGGCAGAGCGAAAGCTCGTAGGCGACACTCCGTGAGCGTGGAGTAAATCCAAGACAGGAGAGGGTGCCCGAAGGGCGGGTGAGGGGTAAAAGAGAAAACCCTTCGGCGCTTATGCCTCACCTCCCTTATAAGGGAGGTGAGGGGGAATTCAGACCTGCCGTAAGGCAGGTTGCCGAATGTGCACGAAGTGCGATAGTGAGGCTCAAAGGTTGTAAAAACTTCTGTCCGCCATGTCATTCTGAACTTGTTTCAGAATCTTTGTTGAGATCCTGAACTAAATTCAGGATGACAGAAGTTTTTACAACTACATCCATTCTGTCTTACGCTGCGAAGCAGCGCTGTAATATAGTGTGTTTCTTTTTCTTGGCAGACATTCTTTTCAAGCTTGCTTGCCGCCGTTAAGCGGGCACGCATACGCATAGCGTATGCTCCTGCCCTCTGGCGGCAATGCGCTTTTCATCGCAAAAAAGAAAAAGAATGTCTGTGCGGGGCTTGGGGCTGCATAAGCCCCATATAAAAATAGCCTAGTGCATTTTGCGCACTAGGCTATTTCCTTAAGATTTTATGATTTTAATCCTGTCATCTTCTTTGATTTCAATAGGCTGAGTCTGCTTTTTCATATAATTTGCAGTGTAGACATTTTTGTCAACGTCAAATTTTTCTTTAACATAAGGCGGATTCGGGTTTACAGGCAGATAATCGTCGCCGCCGTAAGCAAAGAAATCGTCACAGGCAACAGTTAATTTATGTGTTGTACTTGGATTGTTTACGTCAATCGGAGTTTTATTCCCGTTTCTGTCTACGAAATAGAGTTCTTTTAATTCCCCCTTATCCGTCATAGTGTATTCTAATCCGGAAACAAGTAGAATTCCCGGTTTATGCGCCGGATGAAGGAACGATTTTCCACCGGTTTTGATTGCATCTACGATTTGTTTTTCAGTAAGTTCACAAATCATCATCTTGTCTTCAAACGGTGTTACGTCGTTAATCCTTCGGGCGTCAACTTCACCGGTGTTGAAATAACCTCTGATATTTCCGGCGTTGAGAATTGCAATATCTGTATTTAATTCACTCCTCATCGCATCAACTATAAAGTTTCCGTGCGGGTTGTTTGTGATAAGTCTGTCCGCAGGTGAAGGCGGTGCAGATTTAATTGTACCAAGGATTTCAGGTTTCCCGATAATGGATTCCACCGCAACTTTATAAGGAAGTGTTCTATTGAATACGCCTGTTCTTCCGACGTTATTTTGAATTTTCGTAATAATACCGTTTTCATCAAATGAAGCAGAGAGCATTCCGACATATTCGCCGTCTTTGCCGATTTGGGTCAGAATAACAGGTTTGCCTGATTTTGAATATACAAGGTTTTCGTTTTCTTTGACCCCTTTATATAAATCGTGCGTGTGGGCGCCGAGAATTATATCAATACCGTCGGTTTGCTGTGCAAGCTGTTTATCAAGGTCTTTCCCGAGGTGGGACACAATGATAATTTTATTTATCCCCTGAGAGGTAAGATTATCTACTTCAGCCTGGACTTTTTTAACCGTTGTATCAAAGTCATCTATTTTTATATCATCAAGAGATTCTCTTGTCCCGACTCTTTCGAAGGCATCAGGAGGTGCAGTTCCTATAATACCGAATTTTTCTCCGTCATGTTCTTCTATTACGGAATTCTGTATTTTCCCAAACATCGGGCTTGACGGATTAACTGTTGTATTAACAGCCAGAAGTTTATATTTTGCATCGGAAAGTGTTGTAGAAAGGGCAGCAGGTGTTGCGTCAAGTTCGTGGTTACCGACCGCGTTTGCCGTTACTCCAATCCAATTTAAGAAACTGCTTGCGACTTTATTTGTCATAGGATTTGACCCTAAGAGAATATCGCCGGAAGCGAGTTTTAGTTTTGCGTGTCCATTTTGATTATGGTCAAAAAGCCTTGACATTGTGCCAATTCGTTCCATATTTGTCATTTTTCCGTGGATGTCTGCGATATAAAAAATATCAGCATTTATTGGCTTTGTAATTGCGGGCTTGGCTTGTGAAACAGTAGAGTTGGCAGCCTGTTGTGGGGTAGGCTGTCTGTTAGGCTTTCCGTATTGATAAGATGTATTAGGATAGTTTCCGATGTTTGATATCATATTATGCTGCTTTCTTTTTCATTTCTTTGTACGTATTAAGACCTTCTACCCAGTTCTCTGTCATTTTGACATCGCTTTCCACAACATCGTGCGGGAGCGCTGCGTGGTGAATTTTCGGTAAAAGGTAATCTTCTGTGTATTCAATCGGCTGGAACTGATTGTCATCAGTATCGTTGCAGATGAATATTAATTTATCGGGTTCTGTAGGAGATGTTTTTGGAGCCTTCTTGTAACCGATTATTGTGATTTCGTGACCGTTTATTATGTAATTGTTGTCATCTACCTGAGTGTAGCCGATAATTACATTCTCGCCTCTGTCGAGCGCTGTTGTAATCTGGCGTTTCATTGTTGCAAGGTCTGTTTCATAACCGATAAGTTTTGCGTCCTCATCAACTGTCTGGTAGGTGACAGAAATTTTATTTTTATCTTCAACAACAGATTCCGTGAAGGTTTTTTCAAATTCAATTAAGCCTTTATCGTTCTGATTGAATTTTCCGGCTCGTTTGTCGCTCAGTGAATCGTAAGACTGCTGGGAGCCTACCTGCATAAATGTCGATTGCATAAGAACATCAATTGGAGAACGTTCGTAAGGGTCTTTATATACCGTCTGTAAATTTGCCCTTATGTATGCGTTTTTATCAGGAGCGAATGTCAGGGTCGCTTTTTCAAAGTCTTTCATCTCATACGGAACTTCAAACGCGTTCAAAAGCCACACAGCATCAAGCGTGTTATCAGCAAGGTTTGCAAGTTTAATTTCCTTTTTAACAGACATTTCCGGTGAACTTATCCCTGCTGCAAATCTTGCAAATTCAGCAGGCATTTGTTTTGCAAGGTTAAATTCAATGCTTGCAGCAACGCAGGTTCCGGAATGGTCAACATCAACTGCTATTTCTGCAAGTTTTCTGTCAATAAGGTTTGTCATCCTCATTGAATGATCCTGAAGGTACTTGTCTCTAAACGAATCCGCGATTTCTTTGTTCGGTAAATCTCCGAACTGCTGGGTAATGTTAAATGGTGAATATAGTGTGTTAATAGTATCTTTTAATATTCCGACATTGGAAAGCCCCTGTGCTCTGGGAGTTGTTGCTATTTTATAAAGATTATCAAGCACAGTCGAGCGATCATTGGAATTTGAATTAAGCAGAATTCCCTGTTTCAGCATAAGTTTTACTGTTTTTTTTGTGTCTTTGTCAAGACTTTTTAAAACAGTATTGTATTTATTTTTTTCGTCTTTGCCCTCAAGTCTTGTTCTCAATGGGGACGCCGTAAGCGTCGGATTAAACGGGACTGAACTTATTGGATTTGCAGTAAACGCAGGAGCGGCAGGTGCCGTATTATCTTTTTTCGACACGGCATCAGCCTTAACACAATTTATTGTGTTATAATTGTATTGTCGAAAATCGGGATTAATTGAATACACCATTTTCACTCCACTACTAACTATTATAATAAAAAACAACAGCCTTTAAAAGTTGCTATTGTTTTTGGATTTATGTTAAAAATGTAACGAAAACCAGAGGAAGTATTGAAAAATTACAAAGTTAAACCGCTTACAAAAGAGCAGATTTTAATATCACTGGATAGACTCACCCGTTTTAAATTCACTGAAGAAAAGTACCTCAGGGTATTCAAGGATATTATTTTATCTAATCTTATTTATCCGAAGTTTAAGCGTCAGGAGCTTGACGTGATGGATTATGCAGCTATGGCTGAACTTGCCGCGTATATTATAAATATTTCTCTAAAGGAGGATTCGATTGATGAACAGCAGGATTTTCTTATAAATAAAGAACTTAAATCATATGAAAATTATCTTTTTAATCTGGATAATGAGGTTCAAAAGCTCCTTGATAATAAGATAAATTACGCCGCTGCACTTAATTTAATTGATGATACAGCAGCTCCTCTTAATTTAAAATGGCTGAAGTCTCTTGCTTCCGGTTGTGATACGCGTCAAATGAGGAATTTGCATGCTCTCCGTTTCCCTCTGGAAAAGGTTATTATTTGTGAGGGGATTACGGAAGAAATACTGCTGCCTGAATTTGCAAGGCTTCTCGGGTATGATTTTGATAAAAACGGGGTTTACGTGTTGTCTGCGGGTGGTAAAAATCAGGTGGTGCGGGCATTTTATAGGCTTGCCGAAATTATCAGACTGCCGCTTTTTGTACTGCTGGATAATGACGCTCTCTCGAATTCAGAGGAAATAAAGCCCAAACTTCGCCCTATTGATAAAATTTATCTTTTAAAAAACGGGGAGTTTGAGGATATTCTTCCAATTCCTCTAGTGGAAAAAACCCTTCACTATGCAACAGAAAATATATCTTCCCCTTTGCCTGAGCCTATTGAAACAGGCCATACAGTTGAATTTCTTGAAGACTTCTTTAAAAACAGAGGTATGCACGAATTTAAGAAGGCTGAATTTGCCGAAATGGTTAAGGAAAATCTCTCTGATTGTATAGAAGTTTCTGATGAGATTCGGAATGTTATAGAGGCTGTCATCGCGCTTTAATTTTGTTGTTTGTGAAATGTACTATAACCTCCTTACACTTTGCTGGAATGAAGGTTTCTGGCGGTTTTGCATATTTCACAAACAACAATCACGAGACATAAAAAAGACGGGACCCAAAAATGTCCCGTCTCTTTTTTATTGTTTGTTTTAACCTTAGTTATTAGCACCGTAAAGTACGTTTTCAGCAGCTCTTGTTGCAGGAAGAACTGTCTGGTCATACATAACTACAGGATAAATATCTGTAGGGTTTGATACTAAACAATTTTCACCACCTGCGTTCCAAGCTTTACCATCACAGTTAACAATTCTGTTAGGGTTCTTTTCTCCGTTAACGTCAATTACACCGTAGCATTTACCAGGAGCAGTATCCGTACCGTTTGCAGCAACATCCTGTGTTTTGTTACCTGCTGTACATTGTGATGCATCCTGCGGGAATGTAAATGTAATACCGTCATTGAAGTACAATGTGTAGTTGTCTGCCCCTCCAAATTCGACATCAGTTGCACTTGCGGTACCGGAACCAGTAGCTTTTGCAGTATAAGTGTTACCTTGAGTTTTAACAACGTTCATACGATTTTTGAATAAGTTGTACAAAGAAGCGTTGTCATCTTCTGTAGCCGCAGTTGTTTGAGACAAATCATAGTCATCAAGTGCAACGTTCAAAACTACAGCCTGAGACAATACAGACAAAGCTTTTTTGTAAGCTGTTTTATATTGAGCGCCGTTAGTTGAGTTCATCAATGTAGGCATTGTCATAGCAGCTACAACGCCGATGATACCCAGAGTAATCAATACTTCTGCCAAAGTAAA
>CALUTK010000074.1 GCA_944323675.1 Candidatus Gastranaerophilales bacterium
GGAGTAGTAGGGATTTGGCATGCATTTTGGGTTACTGAAGCTGTTACAGCCATTATTTCTGTTACTATATACCGTAAAGTACTAAATAAATGATTTAATTTATACGGTAAATTTTATATCAAATTAAGATGTATAAATTGGTAATATAATCTATAAAAAGCATAATGGTTTAAAATTATATCATGTGTTTCTGTAAAGCAAACTGCTGAACAATTAGCTTTAATTGTTTTTAAACAGCATAAAAATATGCTTAAATGCAATAGAATGCTTGAAGCAGGAGAAGACCCATTGTATGTTGCAATAAGAATAACAAAATTTACAAGCGAAGATGTCGGACTTGCAGCCCCTTATGCTTTAGAAATTGCAGTTTGTAGGTTGAGGGTTCTGCACCCAACACAAAGTGTCCAAAAATAATCAAAGCATCTGTAACAAGTAATCAAACCAAGTGTTCTTTTACACAAGTTTGGCATAGAAATCATAAGTTTTTATCATTATTTAGTTATTACAAATGTTTTTAAATATTATTTAAAGAGTATACCTCGTTTTTTTAAAAAAAAGGAGGTTAGAATGGTTGCGTCATTAAGAGACATGTTTATAAATTCTAGCTATAACTATATTTCCCTTGTACAATTATAGGTATATTATATTTTTCCGATAATTCGAAGTATGCTTGAGGAATAGATTTTATATTCCCCCCTCTGACATATAAAGCTTTAACCTGCGGGTTATAAACTACTACCTCATTCATACCTCTTCCGTCCCATAGAACCTCCGGTTCAACTTTTATCAAATCATCAGTGGTTATTTCCGGTTCAAAGCCATATTTTTCAAGGTTATTTAATACATTTTCATCATGCAAATCAATAACCCGGATATCAAAAGTTCTAGGACCTAGAGGTTTATGGGTTGCCATATCCAAATAATCAATCGTAATTTGTTGTTTCGGAATAGCATTCGGGTTGGTGATGTTAGTATGTTTTACGAGAAGATTTCCGTTTTCCTCAGCCCATTTATATAAATCATCCATTTGAGTCAAATCCTCTGCAGATAAATTTTTTGTATGATTTACGTCATTCAGGATTTTAAAGGTTTCATAATCACCTGAACGATAAAGGACTGCCGCACTTTGTCTTTGGATTTCAATATCGCCGTCACCATGCAGGGTGAACTGAATATCATTTAATCTGTCTGACATATCTTTTGAGAGTTTATAATTAGCTTTGATTATCTTGATATCGACACCGTTTTCTATCAATAGGGATAATTTAGCTAATGTTTTATTAGCATCGTTTAACTTTGAAAAATCAGGATGGTTTGTGAGTTTTTGCAATTCATCCAGCAGTTGTTCTGTGTTTTTCACCTGCGGGAATTTTGCGTCAATCATTTGGATATAAATCTTTTTGGTGTAATAATTCGACAAATCGGCAGCACGGAAGGCATCTTCCGCAGGTTTTGAGTTGGACATAATTTCCGTCATAAACCCGTTTTAAACTCTTGCCTTGTTAATCTCACTAAGTTTACTGTCAGCCATCTTATTTAATTCTGCACGTTTTTCAGGCACACTGACTGAGGCAATATTTTCTTTAATACGATTTATATCTTCGGCGGTTT
This sequence comes from Candidatus Gastranaerophilales bacterium, assembly GCA_944323675.1. GTDB lineage: Bacteria > Cyanobacteriota > Vampirovibrionia > Gastranaerophilales > Gastranaerophilaceae > Scatousia. Next base: position 1,612 of record CALUTK010000074.1, read on the forward strand.
TGGCATTTTTAAGGTCAGAAACCGTCTGATTATAAATTTCAGTATCCTATTGTTTTATTCTTGTTTCTCTTTCTTGGGTAATTTTACGCTGTTGAGCGATTTCTTACGGTGTTGCCGGTTCAACTGTCGCTTTTATGTCTACTATTCCATTGGGTGTAGCGTCATTTATTTCAATAATTGTAACTTTTAGACCTCTATTTAATAAAAGTTCACCTTCACTTGCAAGTCCCAAGATATCTAAATAAGTTGCGCCAACTCCTTCACAAACTTCTAAGTCCCAATTTACAGGACAATTACCAAAGGCTCCGTCACCAACGGTAGTACTCATAAATCTGTCATTTATAAAACTTTGTCCTTCTAAAGATTTTATTTGAGATAATCTGTCGTGATATTGAGGATTTGTTAATGCATCTTTTAATGTTACACCATCAGCAAATTTTAAATTACTGAGGATTTGATATGAATCTTCTCTTTTAACCTCAATAGATCTTTTCAATGGATTATTTGATAAATATTCTTCAATATCATTACCTTCTTTTATCATTCTTCGTTCTTGGATAAGGTCACTCATATCGCCTTTGTAATATCCAAGAGCACGATCCTGATCAGGTGTTGGAGTACTTGATAATGAGTGAGCCATAAGAGCTGCTATTTCATCTTCTTTCTCTCTAATATTTTTTGTATAACGAACATGATATCCATCTGTTACAGATCTGCATCCGTATGCAATATCACAGTCTTTTATTATATTCCCGGAGTTGAATGATTCTATATATTTTCCTTTGCCAAATAAATAAAAATGCATCAAATCATTTATTTTGTAACAGTGGTTTATTAATTTATTACCTTTATTCAGAGCAGAACCGTACTTTTTCTTAAATTGTTCATTACTCATATCCGGGTATTCTCCTGCTTTCAATCCTTTAATACCTATAAATCCGCAGTTTTGAATCTCTAGATCCATTCTATCTAACTCTGATTGAATCTTATCCATCAAGTCATTAACTTTTTTATAATTACCATTACATTGTCCAAGTATAAATTCTACTTCATGATTATCACAATCTGTAAGTTTTTTATATTGTATAGCAAGATCAAGTGCATATTTATTAACGTTTCCGTCTTTTTCGGTTGCGAGTTTTATGAGGTTTTCATCTGATGTAATCTCTTTTGCCTGTGCAGGAGTGATAAGATTATCAAAATGCTCTTCAAAAACCGCAGCACTTTCACGGGCGGATTTACCGCTCGGCGCTTCGTGGGTTCTTCTGATAAATTCGTTTTCCAGTCCGACAGCTTCCTGCTCTTTCAAGTCTGATGCTAAGTCTTCGTAATCGCCCGTTCTCTGATTTAAACCTGCATCAATATCCTCTGCAGTTACTTCAATCTTTTTCTGCATTTTATATTTTAAATCAGCAACCTGACGTTTTATTTCATCCTCTTTTAACTCTAATGCCCGGAGTTCCGAATGCAGCGGATCTAATTCAGGATTATGTGTCGGGAAATTCTCATCAATGATATCTGCTGAAATTTCAGGTTTATTTTTATTGTTAGCAATAATCTGCTCTTTAAGTTCCTTAACCTGTTTTTTGATTTGGGCTTCCTGCTCTTCCAACGCTGTATATTCATCGTGTAAAGCTTTCAATTCAGGATTGTCGGCAAGGAACTGCTCGTCTATATTATCAGCCGTAATCTCTCGTTTCTGATGCAATTGCTTATCAACAGCATCTATTCTTTCTTTTATCGGTAACTGTTGTTCAAATACTTTTGCACTTTCTTCTGCGGATTTGCCGCTCGGATTTCCGTGTGTTCTTTCAATATATTCATTCTCTAATCCGACGGCTTCTTCTTCCTGCAGTTGCGATTTCAGGTCTGCATAATCACCGTCTGTCGGTTTCAGACGTTTGTCAATAATTTCCGCAGAAATCGGATCCTTTTGTCTGATTTGTTCTTTTAGCTTTTCTACCTGCTCTTTTATCTGCTGTTCCTGAAGTTCAAGTGATTTATATTTCAAATTCATCATCTCTAATTCAGGATTATGTCTTGCATTATCGAGTTTTTCGGCAGAAATTCCTGATTGCTGCTGTTTTCTGAGTTGTTTTACCCTTTCTATTTGTTCTTTTATCTCAGCTTCTTTTTGTTCTAACGCTTTATACTGTTCGCCAAGCTGTTTTAATTCAGGATTATCGGAATGCGTTAACCTTTCAAAGAGTTCATCCCCGTCAAGCGGAGTAGCTGTGTGTAACTGCCTGTCTACAGCGTCAACTTTGTCTTTTATGTCAAAGTGTTTTTCAAAAACTTCAGCACTTTCTTTTGCGGATTTTCCGCTCGGATTTTGGTGTGTTCTTTCAATATATTCATTTTCTTTTTTGACATTTTCCGCTTCTATATGTTCCTCAAAAACGCCCGCACTTTCTTCGGCGGATTTTATATTGCCGTTTTGCCTGTGAGTTCTGTCTATATAGGCGTTTTCTCGCTTTAAATTTGCAGCTTCGATATCAGCTTCTTTTACAGCGTCATCTAAAAGCTCTGTATAAGCCTTTTCTAATTCTGTATCGCCGTTCGATACTTCTTTTATTTTTGCACGTAAACTTTCGATATATTCAGAGGTGTTGTTTTCAATGCCAAAACCCGTAATAGCCTCTTCAACTTCCGCCTGTTTTTGAAGAAGCGAGTTTCCGGAAGCATATTCGCGGTTCAATTCATCCAATTCAGTGTTATTCCCGCCGAGTCTTTCGTCAATAATCTCCGAAGAAACAGGCGTTTCTTCTTTTACAGGTTCAAATTCTTTTGTATATTTTGGAGTTTGAACAGGCTGCTGTCCGGCTGCAGGAGTTTCACCGGCATTGCCGGAAGGAGCCGGATTTTGTCCGCCGCCTTGTTCTTGTACTTCCTGAGGTTTTGGTGTTGTACCCTGTGGGTGTTCTGTCTTAGAATGCGTAACTTTTACGGAACCATGTTCAACAGGGGCATCTGCCGCGGTTCCGCCTTTAACATGAGAAATTCTGGACATAATAAGACCTGAGGCGAAATCTATAAACGCATCCTCTGAGCCATACTCACCGCCGCTTAGTTTCGTTACCCCATAGGTTCCTGCTGCGTTCATTATTTCTTCCGCTATCTCATTTGCTAACGCCCTATTCGTTATACCGAATGTCTG
>CALUTK010000075.1 GCA_944323675.1 Candidatus Gastranaerophilales bacterium
GCCGCCGTTAAACGGGCACGCATACGCATAGCGTATGCTCCTGCCCTCTGGCGGCAATGCGCTTTTCATCGCAAAAAGAAAAAGAATGTCTGTGCGGGGCTTGGGGCTGCACAAGCCCCATATATAAAATAGACTAATGCCTTTTGCGCACTAGACTATTTCCTTATTGTTCAATATGCTTGATAACCTTACAAGGATTCCCGACCGCGACAACATTAGCCGGAATATCTTTTATCACAACGCTTCCTGCCCCAATTACTGAGTTATCCCCGATTGTGACTCCCGGCAGAATAACCGCATTCCCGCCTATCCAGACATTATTCCCGACTGTTATAGGTTTTGCAGTTTCCATAACTGTGTTGCGCTCTTTCGCTTTTAACGGATGTATTGCCGTATAAAACCCGCAATTCGGGCCGATAAATACATTGTCTCCAAATTTTACGGGCGCACAATCAAGTATTACTCCGTTATGATTGATGTAAAAATTTTCCCCGCATTCTATATTAAACCCGTAATCACAGAAGAAATTCGGCTCTATCGCAATTTTATTCCCAGTTTTTCCAAAAAGTTTTTTCAAAAGTTCGGTCTTCTCTTTTTGTGCATCAACAGGTAAATTGTTATATTCAATACACATTTTTTTAGCTTTTGTTCTTGCTGCCTCAAGTTCAGGCACAAGCGGATTGTATAACTCTCCCGCAATCATTTTTTCGCGTTCGCTCATTTATTCTCTCTCCTATTTTTAAATTTTATCTTGAATCTTTTTTACAATTTGCTTTCTATTTTCAAGTAGCCAATCCTTACATTTTAATCCGGCAAAAAGCGCAAGCCCTGTCGCAACTGCCCCCATTACATATGTTGAACCTGCGTATTTGTAGGCCTTTTTTAATATATTTAAGTTTTGGTTATCAAGGAACGGTTTTGTGATTTTAACCCCGTCAGAAGATGCCTCAAACTCTGTTTTTATTAAAGGAATCCACGCCGCTGCAGCCAGTATAGGTGTACAGTTTCTTAAGATATTAAGTCCTTTATTAAGTTTTTTCTCTCCGTTTTCGCCGGTATCAAGTTTCGGCATAAGCAAAGACCCGGCAATAAAATACGGCAGAGGGGATTTCATTTTTATTGCCTGTATATTAGAGACCGGCTCCATAAGGTGTCCGATTTCATGAAATACTGCCGCCCCCATTTTTGGCATATTGGCAAAAATATTTTTATCTTGAAAAATAGCCATTGCAGTAAAACCTTCCTGCAGCATATAGCGTAACATTTTTTGATGATATTCAGCGAAACCGTTAATATTTCTTTTCCACTTTGGAACCATACGCTTAAGCGTAGAATCAACTCTCTTCTCTTGTTCAAGAATTTCTTTTGTAAATCCAGTTCTGTCGATATTTTCTGGTTTAACTTTATTAAAGAAATAGTTCCATTTTGATTGCGGAGCCGAAATCTTTGGAAGTTTTGAAAAATCTATTATATTTATTCTATCCATGGATACTATAGGATCGTTTACGTGATTCAAGTTATCCAGAACTTTTTTGATTGCCTGCTGAACCTGAACTGTATCAGTTTTCGCAAAGTTTTCTCTTGCTAATTTACTCAGCTGCGGGACTGTTGCTTTCTTAACACCTTTATTGGCAGCCAGATACACTATCCCGCCGGCCGCGGCACCGCCTGCGTTAATCATAAAATCTTTTGCTGTATAATTTTTATTATTATTTGATACAGATGACGTCATTTTTAACCCTTTTATGTTGGAGATTAAAAACTCTAAATAAAAATTTTTGCTATCTTATACAAATTCTTTCCAATTTTCTTGCAAATCTAACTATAGGCTTTTCAATATCCGCAGAAATTGAATCAACGAGAATAGTTTTACAGCCGAGTTTTTTCCCGCACAGAACATCGGTGAGAGGTCTATCGCCGACAAATGCGGTTTCTGCCGCAACCATTCCGCAGGATTCCATATATTTTTTTGCCGCTTTTATGTCAGGTTTTTTTGCGTAAAAAACAAGCGGGAAATCCGACACGGCTTTCACTTTTTCAATATATTTTTCATTATGGTTGTTTGAAATAACAGCAATTGAAAATTCTTTTTTGACTTTCGCAAGCCAGTTAAGGGTTTTTTCAGTATAACAGCCGGATTTTGATGCCATTATGGTGCTGTCAAGATCAAACAGCAGGTTTTTTATCCCTGATTTTTTTAATTCTTCTAAATCTATTTCGTAGATATTTTTAAGGTTGTAATCAGGTTTAAGAAACATGCGCTTTCACTCCTATTGTTCTTGCAAGTGCGTATTTGTAATCCTTAGGTTTAAGAGTAAATTCAAGATAAACATCGTCATTGGTGTTCCCTATTTCAACTTCTTCGCCATCCTTGATAATCTTCGTGACTTTTGTTATAAACTGCTCATCAGGCGTAATGATTTCCATTTCATCATTAAGATGAATTTTATTTTTAATTTTTACAAGGTAGCCGATATCGGTTTTATCATTAAATTCACACAGGAAATCCGCTCCCGCAAGCCCTTTTGAAATATCATAGCTGTAGCTGTCAGGTTTGTTTTCACCGAGAGCAAAGCCAGTTGTATAGCCCCTGTTTCCTACTTTTTGGAGTTCAATAAAATATTTATGTAAATCTGCATCCGGATTGTTCAGACATTCATCAATAGCCTGCCTGTATGTCTTTGCAACCGCTGAAACGTAATATAAACTCTTTGTTCTGCCCTCAACCTTTAGAGAATCAACTCCGGCGTTAATAAGTTCTCTTATATGTTCCACAAGGCATAAATCTTTCGGGCTCAGAATATGGGAACCCCGTTCATCCTGATTAATTTCATAATACTGGCCGGGACGGGTTTCTTCCACAAGTTTATAACTCCAGCGGCAAGGCTGTGAACAATTACCGTGGTTTGCTTTTCTTTCTCCGTCTGTAAAATAATCGCTCAAAAGACATCTACCGGAAAATGATACACACTGAGAGCCGTGGACAAAACTTTCCAGTTCAATATCCGGAACCTGTTTTCTTATTTCCGCAATATCTGAGATAGCAAGTTCCCTTGCAAGAATTACCCTTGAAGCGCCAAGGTCGCGCCAGAATTTGACACTCTCATAATTCAGAGTGTTTGTCTGGGTGCTTATATGTAAAGGGGTTTCCGGCATTCGTTTTCTGACTATATTGAAAATTCCGAAATCACTCAATATAACAGCATCAGGATTTGCATCTTTAAATATATCAATGCAGCTCTCAAGCTGTTTGATATCACTATTAAACGCAAAGATATTCAGTGTTAAATAAGCTTTTGCACCGAGAGAATGCGCTAAATCCACTGCCTCTTTGAGGTTCTCAAGCGTAATAAGCTGTCCTTTCCTCATTGCTCGCAGACTAAAATCCACGACTCCGAGGTAAACTGCATTTGCACCGTATTTTATTGCGTATTCAAGTTTTTCGAGATTGCCTGCCGGCATTAAAAGTTCAACATTGCGCATAACTGTATATTATCCGAAAGGATATAAATAATCAACTAATCGGGTGATGTCATTTTTTCGTTAATGAAGAAAATAGAATATGTAGAGAATATGTTTTTTGGAGAGCGATATGCAAGTTATTGAAAATGCTGCTATAACAATTAAAGAAATCTGGGATTACCAGCATCCTGTAATGCACGTATGGTTTTTAATGAGCGCAGTTTCTCTCTGTTTTATGTTTGCACTGCTTTATTTTGTTGTTTAAAAATACAGAGTCATTAAACTGCGTGAAGAGCGAGTAATTTCCCCAAAATCTGTCTCTTTACCCCTTGTAAAAAGACACATGGTTTAATTATTTAGTTCAAATAGTTCATGAGGCAGCTACACACCAAAACTTCAGGCTGCCAACATTACTAATATTTAATGTTGTTGGGCAAGTATGCTGTAAAAGAACACATAGTTTGATTTTTTGGGGCAACTTGTTCTTTAAATTTTCTACAGTCTATTTCTTGTTTTTAATCTAAATTATTCATTAGCCCTGCATTTTATCAAGCAGGGTTTTAATTTCCATAATTTTTTCTTTAGCGATTTCTGAATCAGAAAAAGACTTAGCAACACATTCTTCAAGATGTGTTTTCAAAATATTACTTTCAACATGTTTTATTGCTGAACGTACAGCCTTGAGTTGTACAATAATATCAGGACAATATCGTTGTTCTTCAATCATTTTTTTGATACCTTCCAACTGACCTATTGCCCTGTTTAAACGAGGTATTTCATGTTTATGATTCGGATTTTCTGATTTTTTGTTGTTCATATCTTTTTTAGAATCTTTTTTCATATTTTCATTATACATAAAAAAGGGACAGAAAACTGTCCCGTAATCCTAAAATAATATTCTATTTTTTAGGAGGTTCATTGCACTCAGGCGGACAATTACATTTGTCCTCAGTACAAGTACAATGGTCACCGCATGTACAGTTAATGCATTTGCAATGTGGATTTGAACATTTAGCCATATTAGCCTCCTTTTTATTATACCCCAGTAGGGTATCTAACAACATATTCATTATACCCCACTGGGGTATAATTGTCAAGAGGTATTCTTTTTGTAAATTGTGTTTAATCCATATCACCTTTATAGGCACACGGTATATTTTCTTCTTTTAAATAATTTAGACCCCATTTGTTTAATTCAATAATAGCTGGAATCAGCGTTTCACCTCTTTTTGTGAGAGAATATTCTGTTTTAGGCGGTACTACAGGATAAAGTTTTCGCTCAATTATTCCGTCTGCTTC
>CALUTK010000076.1 GCA_944323675.1 Candidatus Gastranaerophilales bacterium
TTCGATTTTGTGTACTTCGTGAGAAGTTCTGAAACCGTCAAAGAACTGCAGGAACGGAACTTTAGCTTTGTAAGTTGCTAAGTGAGCAACAAGAGCCAAATCCATTTCTTCCTGAACTGAATTAGCAGCGAGCATTGCATAACCTGTGTTACGGCAGCCCATAACATCAGAATGATCGCCGAAAATTGCAAGTGACTGAGCAGCAATTGCACGAGCCGCAACGTGAATTACGTGCGGGAGCATTTCACCTGCCATTTTGTGCATTACAGGAATCATTAATAATAAACCCTGTGATGCTGTATAAGTAGAAGTCAGAGAACCTGCAGCCAATGAACCGTGAACAGCACCTGCTGCACCGGCTTCTGATTGCATTTCTGCAACTCTGACAGTTTTGCCCCAGATATTTTTCTTGCCCTGGGAAGCCCATTCATCAATCCATTCACCCATTGTAGATGAAGGAGTGATAGGGTAAATTGCTGATACTTCGCTCATCGCATATGCAATATGTGCGGCAGCGTAGTTACCATCAACCGTTATAGTTTTTCCTGGCATAATTTTACCTAACCTCCTTGTTTATATGCTATTACTTAATACTATAATACCCTTTCATGTTAATACAAACAAAATAAATATTCAAAGAAAGCGCTTTGTAAATTTATATTAAGTTTAACTGTATTTTTTATTACTAACTGAAAAAAATTTTTTTCACGCGTATTAAAATAAAGTGTGAAAGGAATTTCTTTATGAACATAACATCAATTAATCCTGCTTTATATTCTTACAAGAATACTTTGGATAATAAGACAAATATAAATAATAAACCTTTTATTTATCCTAAATATAATAATACTCTGACTAAGGACACAGTATCATTTGCTGCGCGTCCTATGCAGATTTCAGATTTTCTGGCTCAGAATGTTTCAGATAACATGGGAAGGTTTAGGCGCCTGGCTACTACTTATCTTGATATCCTTGAAGCAGTTGCTTTGAGATTAGGGGATGACGGAGTTTCTTTTGACCGGGCTTATTGTGAGTTGCATCCGGTAAAATCACCTGAATCTTATACATCAAAAGTCATTCGCTCAGGATCTTTTAAAGTTACTGACGCGATAAGGGCAACTTTATATGTTAAAAATCCTTATGATTTATCTTTATTGAATGACAAAATACTTCCGGAAATGCAAAAGCGCGGATATGTTCTTGCTCATACTGATATTCCGCATGAAGAATTAATAAAGCGCGGATATCTGACTCCTCCCGGGGGAAATCTTCAAACAGCAAAAGTTTACCGTCTGCCTGATTTGGATATCAGATTAGAAAACGCCAGAGAAAATATTCATCAGCTTTCAAGTGATTTGCGTTACAGTATCAGTAAGCCTCAACTATCCGGTTATGAAGATATTCAGATGAGATTTATCAGAGAATTTGATAAAAAGAAAAATCCTGTTCAACATGAATTGATTATTCTGTTTGGCCCAAATTACGCCCATGCCAAACAGCTGGAATACGAGAGAGTTTATAAATTTATAAGAGACTTCAAAGAACTTAGAATGAAATTTACGGATGAAACACTCGGTTCTCATTCTCAGAAAGCAAGCCGTTATATTTCATTAATCCAGCAGATGTTCAGAGGGAAAGTTTCTGAAAAATTATTTCTGAATGCAAAGAATAAAGATTTATACGATTTGTCGGATGAAGTTCCGATTAATTTTTCAGAAACTGACATAAAAATGTTTGAGAGCTATTTTTCAGGTTTGAAAGATAGGCTTGCCTCCTGCTATAAGGAAGAAAAGAATAACGCTAAAGTGAGTGAATCAGCATTAAAACAACTAAACTCAGATCTTCGCCATGATAGAACTCTTATTAAAAAGATTCAGGATAATCTCAGGGAAACAATTGAATACTTCAACCACCAGAGCGGCTTAAAAGAAACTAAAGATTAGAGTGATTTATAATCGCTACATTTTCAATATGGTAGGTGTGGCAGAACATATCAAAAGGCTGTATGCTTTGAACGCGGCAGCCTTTTTCGCATAAGTATTTCAAATCTCTGGCAAGCGTTGCAGGGTTGCAGCTTACATAAATAATTGTTCCTTTTGAAAGCCTTAAAATTTCATCAAGAGATTCTTTTGTACAGCCTTTTCTTGGAGGATCAAGTATAATTACATCAAATTTACGCATTGTTTTTTTGCAGAATTTTGCAGTATCCGCGCAGTGGAGTTCCACATTTTTTATGTCATTAAGTTCAAGAACCTCACGAGCTTTTTCAATTGATTCTTTGTTTTCTTCAACAGACACAACCTTTTCGGCGACATCTGAAACGCTTATGCCGAATGTTGCAATCCCTGCATAGGCATCCAGTATGGCAGGATTTTCAAAATTTTCTTTTATATATTTTTTTACGTAAGAAAATATATTTTCAGCACTTTTCGGGTTTACCTGAAAGAAGGTGTTCGCACCAATCCTGAAAGTCTTATCAAGAAGTTTTTCTTTTATATAATCTTTGCCGCAGACACATTCGGTTGTTTCTCCAAGAATTACGTTTGTGTTTTTAGTGTTAAAATTCACACAGACGCCGGCAACTTCCTTAAACTCCGCAAAAATCTCGTTGCAAAAATCTTTCAAACGGGGGAATACTTTTTTCGAATTAACTACCAGTGTTACAAGAACCTTTCCGGTTGCGGAAGAAATTCTCAGTACAATATGCCGTAAGTCACCAACATGCTTTTTCTCGTTGTAACCTGAAATTCCAAAATCAAAACACTTAACACGAATAAACTCTATGATATCATCGCAAATTACAGGCTGTATCGGGCAATGCTTGATATTAACGATTTCATGACTATTCTGTTTGTAATATCCGGCAAGAATTCTCTTAGAAACCTTTGTCTGAGTGACAGGATACTGGACTTTGTGCCTGTAAGTTTTTATCTCAGGACTTGGAACCGGTTTTGGAATATTAATATCAAATCCCCCGATTGAACGCATTGCATCTTCGACAATCCGACGTTTTAATTCTAATTGATAATCATAATCTATAAATTGAAGCTGGCATGCACCGCAAATCTTTTGCATAGCACAGAAAGGTTCAACCCTGTAAGGGGACGGAGCTATGATTTCAATAATTTTAGCATTTGCATAATTTTTATTAATTTTAGTTATTATAACTTTTAACTCATCCTGCGGACAGGCATTTTCGACAAAAATTACAAAGCCGTCAACACGGGCAATCCCGGTTCCCAGATTGGAAAGTTTTTCAATTGTGACAGTCAACTCGTCATTAATATTCATAGAAAAATTATAGCACGAATCAGTTACGAAAAAATATTATGCAAAAAGTTATTGACAGCAAAAGTTTTTTTGATACTATAGAAGATGTCGAGAGACAAGGGCGTTTAGCTCAGTTGCCCAGCGAAGTCGGAGACGAAGCGTAGTTCATATAAGCTCTACCGACTGAGCGAAAACAGAGTTGAAAATTGTATAAAGTTTGCGGGCGTTTAGCTCAGTTGGTAGAGCGTCTCCCTTACAAGGAGAGGGTCATAAGTTCGAGTCTTATAACGCCCATTTTTTGACCCTTCGGGGTCTTTTTTATTGGCTCACTTGATTTGTATTCTGCTTTTATACCTAATTAATTCCGTAATCCGTATTAATCTGTCATTTGCTAGATTAACTCAAATAGCAAAAAATATTTTTTTTGATTGTTATATAATATTAACAATACTTAAAACGGAAATGATTATGCAGATAAAAAGCCAGAAAAATAACATACAATTTCAAGGCTTTGCCAAATTCAAAGCCAATCACCACGAAGCAAAACACTTAGCAAATAAAGTTAAGAAAGCACTTCCTGACTGTTTTGTGTTCTGGGATAAAAAAAATAATCAAAAAAGAACTTATTTTATTCTTACCGGCAAACATCAGGATAAATTTATGTCTCTTATAGAAGAGACCGAATTCTACAATCTTAAAGAAAACATAGAAAAATACATGAACGAAAAGGCTAAAAAAATAAGCCTGAAAAAATTATATAAAAAACTTGAAAACGGTAAGTTAACGATTTAACCTGCCGTTTTATAAACTACTTATAAACGTTTATTAAAGATATAAGCATTACTATATCATCATCTATCAAATCATAGTCAGAATCCGGAATAATAATCTTTTTTGCATTAAATTCCTTGACAAAATCAAATGACATAGCCTTATCAGCCGGGAATTCAGCTAAATACAAATACATGTCTTTTGCTTTCTGTAGGTATGACAAGTTTAATTTATTTTGTATATTATCGGCTTTCTTGTATTTTTTTTCTAATGCTATGATTTGTGAATAAATTGAATTTTTATCATTTTGTTTATACAAAAAATAATCTTCTCTAAAAGAAGTATAGTGTTTTGAAAGCCGGCCAGCATCAGAATTTATAATGGCTCTCAAAAGCACCTCATCTTTAGTTTGTTTTTCATTCTTAATATCCGCACAAAAAGCAGGTAATGCAAGAACAAAAACAAAAATTAGCGTAATAATCTTTTTCATAAATACTCACCTCATATTTATTTACGATCAAAAATTTCAGGGTGAGCAGAATTTGATAATTTTATTTCGTAATACTCGTTTTTATCAATATTCACACCCATATTCTTAATATTACAGAGTTGTTTTCTTTTGATTTTATTTTTAATAATATTATCAATAAAAGTTTTCATAAAAACATTTTACCACAAAGTAAACATTTATTAATAGCAGCTTGCAAAAAT
>CALUTK010000077.1 GCA_944323675.1 Candidatus Gastranaerophilales bacterium
AAAATCAAATTTTCGGGCTGAGACCCTTATCAGGCCTCTCACTCGACAACACTTAGTTGTCTCGTTCGGCAGAGTGCTCTAACCGCCTGAGCTAGCAGCCCTTATGTTATGTAGTTTTATAATAATGTAAAAATGTTCGAAAATCAAATTTTCGGGCTGAGACCCTTATCAGGCCTCTCACTCGACAACACTTAGTTGTCTCGTTCGGCAGAGTGCTCTAACCGCTTGAACTAGCAGCCCTCGCTTTGCACTGCTGTCGCTCGCATGAACTAATCTATCACGAACACTTTTTAAAATCAAGAACTTTTTATTTACTCAATTATTAAAATTTGTTACAGAAATGTTTCTTGCTGAAATCCTGTCGCGTAAAAAACGTTATTATATTTAAGAGAGGCTGTTTATTATGATTATTATTGATGCTGATTTAACCACCTTAATGCAAAAGCTTAATATTTCACAGGCGCAAATGCTTCAATACGGCAATATGTCTATTGAAGATATTGTCGAAGCTGAAGCCGAGAAAGGGAATACACAGGCGGTTGATTATGCGGCCGAGTTGTTCACTAATGTTGAAAAACTCGTTAAAATATTTAAACTCTCAGATCCTAATAATAAATTGGAAATTCTCAGCGAAATGACTGCCCAGCAGTTATACCTCTTTTTGCCGGAAATGGAGGAAGCGGATTTATCAGAAGGGCTTAAATATTTTACTCAAGATAAACTCCTTTCTATGCTTGAAAAAATTCCTCCGGAACAGCTTGTCAATACCGTTTTTCAGTTGTTTTCGCAGGAAGAGATTATCCAGCACATGCCGGAAGATGAGTTAAATCAATTTTTGACAAGTACAGAGATTGAAAAAAATAAAGTTCTTGAACATATGAAAGAGATTCCGCCTGAATATATTGCGCAGATGATTGAAAATGTTACGGGCGAAGAAGTTAAAGATATGGATCAGAAAAAAATGCTGGATCAGGTGGAAAACTTCAATCCTCTGGATTTTAAAAATGCACTGGTAAGCTTGCAGCCTGTGGCAAAACAGCAGCTGACGCTCGGATTGGCGAAAGAACATACGGAATTATTCCAGTTATTTGATCCGCGGGCTTATACAAATATGATTAACACATATAAGCAGCAGCCGGAATTAGTCAAGGCTATGGCGGTTATTGAAGAAGATGAGAAAATCAAAATGCTGAAAGAACTGCCTAATGACCTTCTTGCTATTGTTATCACGCAGATTGATGCTGAGGATTTTGCGGATATATTGATTAATAAGTGTCCTGAGATTCTTGCGGAGATTGTTGCGAGATAACCTCTAATGCGGTATCAATAGCTTTTTGAGTAAACATAAATTTCATTAGTTTTCGCGGAAGTTTTGGCGGAAGATTGTATTTTTTTACCAGAAGTTTTCCCTTGTATAAGGCTGATATATATATAGTTCCGACCGGTTTTTCCTTAGAACCTCCTGTCGGGCCGGCAATTCCTGTTGTACAAAGTGCTATGTCACAATTTGTACGGTTTTGCAGACCTTCTGCCATTGCTTTTGCGCATTCATAGCTTACGGCGGAATATTTTACAAGAAGTTCATGAGAAACACCGAGGGCTTCTTCTTTTGCTTCGTAGGCGTAAGTTACAAAATTCAGTTTGACAAAGTCGGAGCTTCCAGAAATATCTGTAAGACGTGAACTTAAAAGCCCGCCGGTGCAGGATTCGGCGGTTGCTATTGTAAGTTTATTTGCTTTCAGAAATTTAGCTAGTTTATTCAAATTCCAATCAAACATATTTTTATTTTAAAACAAAAATTTAAAAATCGTGCTTTTTAACTTTTATTCTTTCAGTTGTTCAACTTTTTGTTGAGTTATTTACTAAAAAAGGAGCGGCGCTTTGACGCGCTGCCCCTCTGGTTTTACCGGATACAATCGGTTTTTTCTCCGGCTTCTTTGTACCCTGCCGCTCGCTTCCCGTGAACCATAGACCGATATCGTTCACCACCATTTTTGGATTTCCCCCATCATATCCGGGGTGGATTCGGCTGTTCGGGTACGAAGAATTTTTTTGTATTTATATAGTAAAAAATTTTTTAATTATTTTCATTGCTGTAACGGGCTATAAAAATCAGCCTTGAATGTATACTTTAGTGTAATAGAATTAATTTTTCAGCGGGAAATAATAGGGCAAAAGGAGAGAATAATGGCGATAAATATGCTTGTATTTGAGTACCGCGACAGTGAGAAAAAGTTTTTTGCGGAGAATAAGTTTGACAATTTTAATATAATGTATTATTCGGAATGTCTGAATGAGGAATTTTTAAAGACACTGCCGCAGGATGTCATTGACAGCGCAAATATAATAAGCGTATTTATAAATTCCGAAGTAACTGAAACGGTGATAAATTCATTCAAAAATCTGCGGATAATCTCAACGCGTTCGACGGGTTATGACCATATAAATATAGATATTGCGCGCAAACGAAATATTGCGGTTCTGAATGTGGAAAATTACGGTTCAACATCTGTTGCGCAATTTACAATAGGGATTTTGATTGCGCTTGTGAGGAAGATTATACCTGCAGCATCGTGTATAAAAAATGTGAAAGAATACAGTGCAAACGAATTTTCAGGACGTGATATTTCAAAACTAACGCTGGGTGTAATAGGCACAGGCGCAATCGGTGCAGCTGTATGCAGGGCGGCGCATTGCCTCGGGATGAGGGTTCTCGGGTACGACCTGAAAGAGAAGAAAGAATTAGTCAACGAAATCGGGCTTTCCTATATGAGTTTAGATGAATTAATGAAGAATTCGGATATTATTTCTCTTCACCTGCCTTATACAGGAAATAATTACCACATGATAAGCAAAGACCGATTTGATATTATGAAAGAGGGCTCAATGATAATTAATACATCAAGGGGTGAAATTATAGATTTACCGGCACTTTATGAAGCATTGGAAAGTAAAAAACTTGCAGGAGCAGCGTTGGATGTTTTAACATGCGAGAGTATAAATTTCGGCTGTAAAAATTTGACGTCAAAACTGAATTCGCTTCCCATGGACTGTTTGAATGAAGCTGTATATGTCGGGAAGCTTGCCAAATTTGATAATGTCATAATAACGCCTCATATAGCCTATGACACGCAGGATTCTGTGGATTATATACTAGATAAGACCATGCGTGCGCTAATGAATGTGATAAACGGCGGTAAAGTAGAAAGGATAGTGTAAGCTGTTACAACTTATAATATAACAAATTGCAAATATTCACCTGAAACGATAACTGTTGCAGTAAACTTATAGGCTCAGTAACAACGGCAATTCGTGGAATGTTAGAAAATATAACTTAGGCAAGGATTTTAGCCGGTATTTATTGATAATTTTACGAAAAAAAAGAAAAAATTGTAAAACAACTGAAAATATTTATAGCGGTTTTATATGTTTTATTCAAAGTTAAAATGTAACAATTTCCATTATATTGTTACATTTTAACTAATATATTAAAGTTTTTGAAAAATATTCAGATAAATAAAGTAGTAGTAAATTATATAAATGTAAAATAAAATGCCGGAAATATCGAATAAATTTCAAATAAATGGTAAATTAGTGGAGTTTTTGAAAGAGAAGAAACTTCTCAAAAAGGATGAATTTTCTGAGGATTCTGCGCTGGCTTCTATATTTAATAAGCTTAATAAAGCAGATGAGAACGGGAAAACCGACGATATATTGGATGAAAATGAAACTAAAGAATTTGAAGAGAAATTGATGGAAGCTGCTGGTGATGATAAGAATTTATCTGTTGCGGAAGCAAAAAGTTTGTTAAAGGGTTTAGGTTTAGAAGGGATAGACCCTAAAAAGTTGTTTAATTTCATTCAGACAATGACAGTGCCTGAAAAGAATTCTGCAGAGCAAAATCCTCTTCAGGGAGCACCATCGGAAGAATCCCCTCAGACGGAAGAGAAAAAAGATCTGATTACGTATGCAAAAAATGGAGAAACATTTAAGCAGACCGCGGAACGGCTGGGATTTAAAACCGGAACGCCTGAATACGAAGAATTTTTAAATGCAAATGCACAAGCAAGCAAAAGAAAATGGTTTATAGTGGGAGAAGATGTCATAATCCCTAAGTCTTTGCTTGATAAAGTAAATCAGGAGGAAGTTCTTAATGAAGAGCAGGGCAAGGCGGAAATTGAAAAATATAATCAGATAGTAGAAGAAGAAAACCGTCAGATACAGGAAGAACTGGATTCCCGTAAAGGTATCAGCTTCACAAACAAGGACTACACGACGTATGAGGAGCTGGCAGGAGCGTTGTTCCGCCGGGAGGGAATAGAGAACCCGTCCAAACGGCAGATGGAAGCTCGGATAGAGGATTTGAAAAAAACAAACCCAGACTTAAAAGACGGAGAATTAAAAGGGAAACGCGTAACCGCAAATGTTTCAGAAGG
>CALUTK010000078.1 GCA_944323675.1 Candidatus Gastranaerophilales bacterium
TTATTGAACTACAAGACAGTTGCAGAAAGGAGAGAAAATATGCTCTGGTTTAAAGTTCCGCCTAAAGTTTACTTCAAAAGAGGTGCAGTAGATCTTGCTCTCCGTGAACTCCAAGGCAAAAAACGTGCCTTTATTGTAACTGACAGATTCTTGTTCAATTCAGGCGCTGTTGACAGCATTGTTAATGTATTGGATGAAATCGGTATTGACCACCAGATTTTCTTTGATGTTAAACCGGATCCTACATTATCAACAATCAATCAGGCTATGGAAATCATCAGACCTTACGAACCTGATGTAATCATCTCACTCGGCGGCGGATCTCCTATGGATGCTGCTAAGATTATGTGGTTGATGTATGAACAGCCTGACACAGTATTCGAAGATATCTCTATGAGATTTATGGACATCAGAAAGAGAATCTGCAGAATTCCTGAATTGGGTAAAAAAGCAACAATGGTTGCAATCCCTACTACATCAGGTACTGGTTCTGAAGTTACACCGTTTGCAATCATCACAGACGATGAAACTCACGTAAAATACGCTATCGCTGATTATGCATTAACACCGAATATGGCAATCATCGACCCTAACTTTGTTGACGGTATGCCGAAAGGTTTGACAGCTGCATCAGGTATTGACGCTCTGGTTCACTCAATCGAAGCTTACGTATCTGCTATGGCTACAAACTTTACAAATTCAAATGCATTGGAAGCAACAAAACTCGTATTCAGATACCTTGAAAGATCTTGGAAAGAAGGCGCAAACGATCCGATTGCAAGAGAAAAAATGCACTATGCCGCAACTATTGCAGGTATGGCATTTGCAAACGCATTCTTAGGTTTGTGCCACTCAATGGCTCACAAACTCGGTGCTATGTTCAATGTACCGCACGGTGTTGCTAACGCATTGTTAATCAGACAGGTAATTAAATACAACGCTGTTGATTGTCCGAAAAAACAATGTATCTTCCCTCAGTACAAGTTCCCTAACGCAAAAGCTAAATATGCTCAGATTGCAGACGAACTTGGCTTAGGCGGTAAGAACGACGATGAAAAAGTCGAATTGTTGATTGAAGCTATCGACAAATTGATGAAAGCTATCAATCTTCCAAATTCAATTAAAGACTTTGGCGTAAAAGAAGCTGACTTCAACGCTAAATTAGACGAAATGGTTGAATTGGCATTTGACGATCAATGTACAGGTGCAAACCCGGCTTATCCGTTGATGGAAGATATTAAAGCAATCTACAAAGACGCTTACGAAGGTATTGTAAGAGATTACTACGATACTAAAAAATAGTTCGCGAATTTGAAAATAAAAAAGGCCGCTTATAAAAAGCGGTCTTTTTTTATTAGATTGTTAGGAATTTATATAGCAGTTTACACCAGAGGCACAAAAGTGTCATGCTGAATTATTTCAGCATCTCTATGCTGTTAGACCATGAATTTATTTCAGGGGTGACATTTCTGCGTTTTTTAGTGTAAACTGCGATAGAAGTCCCGCTTGTTATATCTTGACATTATCTTATGTCTTTTTTATCATAAAAGAACAGGTTGAGGCGACATGGCCAAGTGGTAAGGCAGGAGCCTGCAAAGCTCTTATCCCCCAGTTCGAATCTGGGTGTCGCCTTTTTTATTTTATATTTTTTAAGGAGTTTATATATGGGTAAAATTTTTGGAATTTGTGATAATCCTGTATCTACAATCGGGTCGGCAATAAAATCGTTAAGGATTGAACCGCCTAAAGATTATGGGACGAGTATCCCTAAACATACGGATACAACCGATAAATTTATATCAAAAGAGAAAAAGCATGTTTCAAATCCGTTTATTAAAATGCGTAACGGTTTTGGAAAATTAATGGCGCATTTCAGCCGCCCTCAGATGAAATAAATAATTCATATTGACAAGATATATACAGTAATGTTATTATAAACTTATGTTAAAAAAGTGCTGGTTATTTATTGTCGGGTTAATGCTGCTCGGGACACTCGGGGCAAATGCTGTTGATTTAAAATTTACAGGTTTTGTTGCAGATGAAGCACGGATTTTATCAAACCAGAGTGTAAATGATATAAATATGATGCTCTGGGATTTACAAAAAAAGACCGGCGCAGATATTGCGGTTGTCACACTGCCTTCATTAAACGGACAAAACGTAAACGATTTAGCGATACAGATAGGCAGAGAGTATAAACTCGGCGATAAAGTAAAAAATAACGGGGTAGTTTTTTTAACCTCAACCGGCGACCGTCAAATGAGTATTCAACTCGGAACCGGACTGGAGCGAACAGTCGGGGTTCGAAAGATTGAAGAGATTCGTGATGACGATATATTGCCTTATTATCGTGAAGGACAATATGAAAAAGGTATTTTCCGCGGTGCATATATGTTAGCAAGGGCTGTTGCCGCATCTGAAAACGTTAAAGTTACCAGATACGGAAATGTCCCAGCAAGGCCGGTTCCTTCTGGGAAAAAAGGTGATATTCCGTTTTGGGCCTGGCCATTTATTATAGTTTGTGCATTATTTGGAGGCGGACGCGGGCGTCGCGGGCACTTTAATGCCGGTAGCTTCGGCGGTTTTGGCGGAGGCGGAGGCTTCGGCGGAAGCGGATGTTCAGGGAGTTGGTAATTATGAGTAAATTGGATAAATTCGTTAAACAGTTGGAAGATATACTTGGCGATAACCTTTTGTCGGTTATGATGTTCGGATCTCAGGTATCTGTGGAACCCGAAAAATTAAAGTCCAACATAAATTTGATGATAGTTTTAGACCATTTAACGTCAGATGATTTGAAAAATATTTCAAAACCTGTAAAAAAATGGGTTAAAGCTAAAAATCCTATTCCTGTTGTTATGGGAAAGGCTGAGTGGTATTCTTCTTTCGATGTGTATGCGCTTGAATATTCTGACATAAAAGAAAAGCATCGTGTAGTTTACGGAACGAATTTCGCGAAAGATATTAATGTTGATAAGCATTATTTGAGGCTTCAATGTGAGTCTGAGCTGAAGAGTTTATATTTAAAGTTCAGGAACAGTTATTTGTTGAATATGAATCGTGACGGCGAGATGAAAAAGCTTGCTAATAATGTTATAAAAACATTACTTGTAATTTTCCGCGGAGTGATAAGGCTTAAAGGAGATCTTGTACCGGAAGCCTCTGAATATATAATTTTGCAGGCCGCAAATTATATGGATTTAGACTGTAATTTGTTAATTAAAATGGCAAAAATAAGAGAGAATCAGGATGCTTACGGTAATCAGGAAATTCGAGAGGTTTCGGCAAAACTGGTTTCTGTATTGCAGGATATATTAAGACAATTAGATGCAATGAGATACTAGCTTGACGGCTGGCTATGTTAATGTTAAGCTAATGAAAGCTTGAGTCGGCGCAAGCTGCCTGCAAGCCAAAGAATTGACAATCAAATAAAGATAACGGGAAAAGTAAAGCAAAAAGCGAAACTCGTAACATAATAAAGTTTTTTGCTAAGCTTTTTTTCAAAAAAGCGTGGGCGATGGGCAAGGACTCCGTTTTTCGATTAAGTATCGAAAAATGGAGGGAAGGTAGCGCAAGCTACCAACAAGCCGAAATCCCTTAATAAAATAAAAAAGCGTGGGCGATTGGCAAGGACTCCGTTTTTCGATTGAGTATCGAAAAATGGAGGGTAGGTAGCGCAAGCTACCAACAAGCCCAAAACCCTTAATAAAATAAAAAAGCGTGGGCGATTGGCGCAGTTGGTAGCGCACTTGAACGACATTCAAGGGGTCACAAGT
>CALUTK010000079.1 GCA_944323675.1 Candidatus Gastranaerophilales bacterium
TGACAAAATTTTTGGTTCGCTTTGTCAAATAAATTCAGCATGACACTTTTGTGCATCTGGTGTAAACTGCGATATAAATCCCATACTTTTTAAAACAGCTGAAATTATCAGCTTTTATTCAGCAACATTTATGGTATTGCAGTTTGTCTTGACATTTAATCAACATCTAATTTACCTGCTTGTAAGCTATATAAGCAAAAGCAAGACATGCTCCGCCAAAGAAAATTCCGAAGCACATTGTTGTATGGAATGAGTTTAAGAATGCGATGTCATAAATCTGTCCGTGGCGGATGAAAAGTTCGCGAAAGGTTTCAAATAGTGTAATTGTAACCGCGACACCGAGAATATTTCCCATATTTCTTGATAAAGCAAGAATTCCTGATGCAATCCCCAGTTCTTCTTTTGGAACACTTGTCATAATGGCGTTATTTGAAGGGGATTGGAATAAGCCGTTACCTATCCCCATTATTCCTGATGCAGCAATCATCTGCCATATAGGGGTAGATTTATCAAATGTAGTAAAAATTAACAGTGCTATTATATACACAGTAGGACCTGCAAGAGTAAGATATCTGCTTCCGTATTTGCCAGATAATCTACCGCAAATAGGCGCGGTTACAGAAAGCGTCACAGAATAAGGTAAAATTAACAGACCGGCTATTAATGCGTTAAATTTTAAAAGTTCCTGCAAGTAAAAAGGCAAGAGAATACTGTTCGTGTACATTGCCATATAGGACATCATGACAGCCAAGTTTCCGAATGTAAATTGCCTTATGTGAAATATTGAAAAATTTATAAGCGGATAATTGATTTTGTGGTCCCTGATATAAAATAATGCACCGAAAATAAGTGTTACAATACCGAGTGTGATAATCTTAAACGAGGTCCAGCCCCACTTGTAGCCTTCTGATATTGCAAGCAGAAGCGCAAATAAACTTATTGTAAAATAAATAAACCCCTTATAATCAAATTTAAACTGTTTCTTTTTAACGTAATTCGGAAGCATTTTGTAGGCATAAAATGCGCCGACTAAAGCGACCGGTATACACGGAAAAAATACAGAATGCCAGCCAAAAGTATTAATGAGCAGTCCTCCGATTGCAGGGCCGCTCATCCCTCCTAATGCTACGATACAACCATTTAAACCTAAAGCTTTTCCACGACGTTCATTTTTAAAAATACTTGCAATAATAGCCTGAGCATTAGAAAGCATAACAGAAGCCCCGAGAGCTTCCAGACATCTGGAGGCTATGAGCAATCCAAATGTAGGTGATATCATACTGAAAAAAGCACCGAGTGCGAAGATTAAAAAACCGGCGGTATAGAGCCTGTTTTTCGGAAAAATATCACCCAGTTTGCCAAAGAACGGTAAAAATACAGTTAAAACAAGCATATACGCAATCATTACCCACTGAATCTGGCTCATCGTAACATGCAAATCTACAGACATAGGGTAAAGCGCAAGATTAACTGTTGTTGAATCCAGCATAGCAATAAAATTGCCGATTGCCGTGATTACAAACATAGTCCACTGTATTTTATGGCTGGTCATAATAAAATTTTACACCAAACATATAATGGTTGAACTATTCTATTTATATTTTCGTTATAATATAAAGCGAAAGGATTTATATATGAAAAAATTTTTATTAAGTATTCTTATTATGCTTTCTGCTTCCGGTGCTGTATTTAGTTCTCAGAGTCTGAATGGTTTCAGCCCGCTTCATTATACAATTTTTTCATCAAAATTTTCCGTGCCGACTCCATTTTGGGTAAAAGTCGGGGATACAAATTACTATTTTTTAAAAACGAGAACTGACGGTAATTATTCCTATAAGGATTTAGTCGGCTGCGACAGAAAAAAGAAACAATTATTTGAATCACTATATGAACTAGACAGCGATAAGGATCTTTCAAAAATAACATCTGAAGAATTAAAAAAGGCCGGAATAAGGCTTGTATCTGTAAAAATCAACGGGAAACTTGAAATAAATGACACCTCAAAGGATTTCCCGATAGACAATGTGCATTATATAGATATGACGAATACAGCAACATATTCAGATCGTTTTGCGCGGCCATCAGGGACATTTGCCATTTATATGAAGACTGATCGCAGCAGTAAACAGAAAATCATCGGACATTCAAGCTACCGTCACCCACGGCGCTTAAAACCTATGTTTTAACAGGAGCCTTTGGAAATCGGCTGGTATTGTATTTTTTTTGTAGTAATATTATCTTATGAAAATTTATGGCATTTTAAGTACAATATTATTTTATGCAGCCCTTCCGCTCTTTTACGCGGAAAGAGTAATCCATAAAAAGTCTGCAGGCTGGAAAGAAAAATTCGGCAATTCTACACTGCCGTTTAATCACGATAAAATTATCTTGATGCATGGGGTTTCTGTTGGAGAAGTTATAGCACTTGAAAACCTTGCAAAAAAGATTAAAGAAACTTTTCCGGACTATAAACTTATAGTCACAACCGGAACCAAAACAGGTCAGGAAATTGCGCATAAAAAATACGAAAATATCGCGGATTTCATAACTTATTTTCCTTTTGATATCCCAAATTGCGTAAACAAATTTCTTGATAATATTAAACCGTCTGTTGTTCTAATAGCAGAAACCGAACTCTGGCCGACTTTTGCGTATTGCTGTAAAAACAGAAATATTCCGGTAGCTGTTATCAATGGAAGAATTTCTGATTCAACATATAAATCCTATAAAATTGTAAAACCGTTTTTTAAAGAAGTATTTAAAAATTATACTGCCGTATATGCGCAAAGCAAAGAAGATATGGATAAATATGTCTCAATCGGTATGCCAAAAGAAAAAACCGAAGTTATGGGCAATCTAAAATTTGACGTTAAGAAAAAAGAAACGGATATTGAAATAGGGCAGGAGGGTTTCCGCGTAATAATTGCAGGAAGTACACATAAAGGTGAAGATGAAATCGTCTTAAAAACTTTCAGAAAACTTAAAGTTGAATTTCCGGACATAAAACTTCTTCTTGCCCCGCGCCACCCAAACAGGGTTCCGTCAATACTCCCTTTGCTGGAAGATTCGGGATTTAGTTACGGCAAACGATCGGAGAATGACAAATTTACTGACAAAGATATTATTATATTAGATACACTCGGTGAACTGGGAAAAATGTATTCAATTTGTTACTTTGCTTTTATCGGAGGAAGCTTTAACCATACTGGCGGCCACAACCCTCTTGAAGCTGTTGTATATAATAAACCGGCAATTTCAGGCCCAGATATCCACAACTTTAAAGATATTTACTCAATTCTTGGAAAAACAGATGCTGGAAAAGTGGTAAAAACACCGGAAGAATTCTACATGACAGCTCAAAAGTTTCTTTTTGATAAAGATTTTTACAAATCAGCCTGCTCCGACTGTGAAACTGTTTTTCAAGCCCAAAAAGGCGCACTTGATTTTGTTATAAATAAATTAAAAAATATCCTTCATTAAATGGTTGTTATTAAATCATTTTTCAATTTTCATTAAGAAATGTAACAAAGAAGGAATAAAAAATT
Source organism: Candidatus Gastranaerophilales bacterium (assembly GCA_944323675.1). Lineage (GTDB taxonomy): Bacteria > Cyanobacteriota > Vampirovibrionia > Gastranaerophilales > Gastranaerophilaceae > Scatousia. Next base: position 3,546 of record CALUTK010000079.1, read on the forward strand.
AAAGTTTTTAACTCTATGTGCCGATATAT
>CALUTK010000080.1 GCA_944323675.1 Candidatus Gastranaerophilales bacterium
ATAATATTATCAATAAAAGTTTTCATAAAAACATTTTACCACAAAGTAAACATTTATTAATAGCAGCTTGCAAAAATTTTACGTTTGTACTACGATTACAATACTTGCGTGCGTCGGTATATTTTTGTGGAAAATATTTACAGCCGATTAAGGAATTTAAAAATAGTAATTAAGTAAAAATATAAAGGAAAAAAGAAATGAACCCTATTATTGATGAATTAGAAAAACCATATATGGAAAAAGAAGTTCCGGATGTAAACCCGGGCGATACGGTCAGAGTATTTGTCAGAATCGTTGAAGGAAACAAAGAAAGAATTCAGGCTTTTGAAGGTACAATCATTAAAAAGCACGGTTCAGGCATCAACAAAACTATTACGGTAAGAAAAGTATTCCAGGGTGTTGGTGTTGAACGTGTATTCCTTCTCCACTCACCAAGAATCGAAAAAATCAATATCGTAAGACGCGGTGATGTTAAACGTGCTAAATTGTATTACCTGAGAGAACGTTCAGGCAAAGCTACAAGAATTAAGGAAAAAATTGAAAAGAAATAAACTTCACATACACTGGTATCCGGGGCATATAGCCAAGGCTGAAAGAAAACTGAAAGAACAGCTTTCTTTAGTGGATGCAGTAATTGAAGTTATTGATGCAAGACTGCCGATATCGAGCAGTTACACAAATATTACGGGGCTGTTAGGCGACAAGCCCCGTTTAATTTTGCTTAATAAATCGGATTTGACAGAACGCACTGAAATCAATAAATGGGTAAAATTTCTGGAAGAAAAATACTGTGCGCCAGTTCTTTTATGTGATACAAAAAATTCTAAAGACTTTAATATAATAATCAAAAAAGTAACAGAGTTATCAGAGCCAAAAATTCAGGCACTAATGAAAAAAGGGCTTTTAAGACGACCAGCAAGAGTAATGGTTGTCGGCATGCCAAATGTCGGGAAATCAAGTATTATCAACAAGTTAACTCGTTCTTCCAAAACCAAAATCGGTGCAAAAGCAGGTGTAACCCGTCAGCAGCAGTGGGTAAGGATTAACCCGCAGCTCGAGTTGCTGGATACTCCCGGAATTATACCGATGAGGCAAGATAATCAAGACGTTGCCGCGAAATTAGCATTCGTAAATTCAATATCGGAAAATGCTTATTCAAACGAACCCGTTGCACAGGCACTACTGGAACTTCTTGATGAAAAATATCCGGTTGATGTCCGGAAATATTACGGACTTGAGGCGGAAGAACCTTTAACAATTGAAAATATAGCAATTAAAAGGAACTGGCTTATATCCGGCGGAGAGGCTGATATTGCAAGGACTTCTATTTATATTCTCCGAGACTTCAGAGATGGTAAAATAGGAAAGTTTATTCTTGACGATATGGAGGATTAGGTGGAGCTTACAAAGGATTCACATATTATAAAGCTTTTTGATTTTGATTTATCATTCGGCAAAAATATTACAGGTACGGATGAAGCCGGCAGGGGCCCCGCTGCAGGCGGAGTTTTTGCAAGTGCGGTTTGTTTTCCGAAACATTCAAAAGATTTAGCAGAAAAGCTTTCCATTCTAAACGACAGCAAACAGCTTTCAAAGAAAAAAAGAGACCTCTTATATGACATAATTTTGAATGAAACTATAAATTCAATAGTCTGTATTGAAGTTGAAGAAATTGAACGTATCAATATTTTAAATGCCTCTCTAAAAGCTATGAAGCTGGCAGTTGAAGATGTTTTGCAACATGCCTCAGCGGCAGATGCATTAGATGGAAATTTGTCAAAATTTTTAGTGCTTGTGGACGGCAATAAGATGATTAAAGATTTTGACATGTGTACACAAAAATGCGTCGTAAAAGGTGACAGCAAATCAGCATCAATTGCGGCCGCAAGTATATTAGCAAAAGTTACACGTGACAGATATATGGAAGAACTTGATGCAAAGTATCCCGAGTACGGCTGGGCAAAGAATGCAGGTTATCTTACGAAAGAACACCTTGCCGCAATTGATAAGTACGGGCTTACCGAATTTCACCGTCCGTCTTTTTTAAGAAAACATTTTGAAAAACAGGAACAGTTTAGTCTCTTTTAAAATACAATAAATTCTTACATTTTTCTTCTAAACATAAACATCGTAAGAAATCTGACAAACGGATTACTTAAAATATCATCGGAAATTTTTCTGGCATTTTCGACATTTTGTGCACCAAAAGTATCGTTTAATTTTGTTGAAATAATATTATTTAAATCATATTTCATCATTTGTGCTTTTTCTTCAGGAGTTAATTCAGCTTCGGTTTTACCAAATGGAATTAAAATCCCGATAAATATCATGAAATAACCAAATACATTATATATTATTGTGTTAACACTATTGTCCGTCTTAATTAAAACAAGTGCTATTCCGCAAAAAATACATATCAAAAAACCAAACAACTTTTGTAACATTATAGTCTCCTGCTATTTACATAATTCCTTATACATATTCAAATATTCCTGAGAACTTTTCTTCCACGAAAAATCAGCTTCCATAGCAGATTTTCTCATAGCGTTAAGTGTATATTTGTCTTTATAAACATCGAGTGCAACATTTACAGCCTGCATCATATCCCATCCGTCGTAACGCCAGAACTTAAATCCGGTAGAATCATTCAGAGGATAGCCGGTAACAGTGTCTTCAAGCCCGCCGGTGGCTCTCACAACAGGCAATGAGCCGTATCTCATTGCGATTAGCTGACTCAGCCCGCATGGTTCAAATTTTGACGGCATTAAGTAAAAATCGCTTCCCGCGTAGATAAGATTTGCCAAATCCGCACGGTAGCCTATATATGCCCTGATGTTTGACGAATTATTTGAAAGCCAGATTAGGAGGTTTTCATAATCAGAATTTCCGCTTCCTAAAAATACAAAATCAGCATTAATAGATTTCAAAGCATTTTCTGCCTGTCTTATCAAATCAAAGCCTTTTTGCGGCACAAGTCTTGAAATACAGGCAAAAAGCGGTCTTTCAGGGTTATAAGAAAGTCCGAATTCTTCACAGACTTTCTTTTTGTTTTCTTCTTTATTGCTGACAGTTTTAATGTCATAATTTTTGGCTATTGTTTTATCCGTTTTCGGATTAAATACAGAGTAGTCAATCCCGTTCAGGATGCCGCGGAGCTTATGCTGTGCGCCTCTGAGGGTGTAATCCATTCCCTCACCGTATTCGCCTGTAAGAATTTCTTTTGCATAAGTCGGCGATACTGCAACAACTCTATCTGAATAATTTATGGCGCCTTTCATCCAGTTAACTTTACCGTAATGCTCAACTCCCCATTCGTTATAGACAATATCCTTTCGCATATTTGCAAAATCGAGAACATCCTCAAACCAGACCCCCTG
>CALUTK010000081.1 GCA_944323675.1 Candidatus Gastranaerophilales bacterium
TGTAAGACGTATTCCTGTTTTGAATGCTACAGAAGATATTTCGTTCCACGGTTTAATGAACGAGATGAAAGAAGATGTATTTGGTGTCGGCACATTACCGTTCCTTCAAGGCGGTGTCGTTTTTAACGGCTGTGTTGAAGATCCTACTTTAGGGGAAAAAATTTACAAACCAGGTCATCCGGATGCCGATGAAAACGGTTACATCAGGGCCTCTAACGTAAACCCGATGGTTGAAATGGCTGACGCTATACTTGCGCAAAGAGCTTATGAAGCAAACCTTGCGCTCGTAAATATAACTAAATCAATGGCTCTGAAAGCCGTTGAAATCGGAAGATAATTTCATTTTAACAATACTCCCTTATTAAAACCTTATCAGGCAATGTATTTTCCCTTCTGCAAAAATATTATATTAACGTAAATACTTTACAGAAGGTTAGGGGAAATGCATATTAATACAAAATCAGTTATAATCTTTACGATTTTGGGCTGCTTACTGTTAGGTGAAATTTCTTTTGCGGAAGAAAAAATAACTCTGCAAACTTCAAAGTATCCCGATTTTGCACTTGAATATCTCGGGCCAGATAAATTTGAAGGGTTCAACCGGAAAATGTTCTCGTTTAATCAGAAATTAAACAAATATGCAATCCGCCCCGTACACATTCTCTGGGCATCAATAATGCCGCAATACGGAATGGACAGGATTAAATCAGCAACAAAAAACATTGAATACCCGATTAGATTAATGAGTACACTAATTCAAAGAGATTTCAAAGCCTCGGGCACGGAAACTTTACGATTTCTTGCAAACACAACCATAGGTCTCGGCGGACTTTACGATCCGGCGACAAGCCTTTTTAAAATTCCGGCAGCCGATGAAAATATGGATCAAGCATTAGCAAAATGCAAAATTAAGTCAGGCCCGTATATTGTTGTACCTGTTCTAACAGGAACAACGCCGCGCGGACTTGTAGGCCGCGGGCTTGATACGGCATTAAACCCTTCCTGCTACATTGCAACCCCTGTTCTTGCCGCAGTGAAAGCCGGACTTCTTGTAAACAAAACCTCATACATGCAGCCGCTTTTTAAAATGGTGGAATCAAACTACGCAGACCCATATGATATTGCACGAAAACTTTATGGCATACAGAACTATATCCAGTGCGAAAATCTCGACAGAAAAGACGTTTTAGAGGCAACAGGAAAAATTCTTGACAAGGAAGAAGATGAACTTGTACTTGATGAAATTGAACTGGCTGACGCTGAATTAATCATTAAAAATAACGGAAAAGAAAAATCAATTCAGGAAGAACTCAGTATCAGCGAAATCGCACAGGCAGGCGAGGAAATTGATGATATTATTCTGAAAACTTACAATAACAAGAATTCAAAACTTCTTGCGGATAAAATTCTTTTTGATTACAAACCGCAATGTCCTGTTGTTGATTCTATGAGAACCGTACTTTTTGATTTACCTGAAATAAACGATTCTATCTGGAACGAATTATCAGTCTGGAACAGATGTTTCTGTAAAAAAATTAAAACATCTTCTGTGAATATTCATCCTGAGCGCGACGATTACAAATTTAAATTCATACTTCAAAAAGAGAAAAATTCTCCGCTTGCAATAATTTATCCATCAATCGGAGAAGGGGTCTCGTCACACCACTCTGTCGTACTCGCAAAACTTTTCTACGATGAAGGGTATTCAGTTGTAATTCAGGGCAGCAATTTTCAGTGGGAATTTGTAAAAAGCATGCCGGACGGCTATAGACCGGGAATCCCCTCTAATGACGCCGATTATCTGAAAACAGTCACCGGAAAAATTATCACAAAATTACAGGACAAATATGATTGTGAATTCCCCGAAAAAACTGTAATTGGGACTTCATTCGGAGCAATTGCGACACTGTTTCTGGCTGATAAAGAATACAAAAATCCGACGCTCGGGATTACAAAATACATCTCTGTAAACCCGCCGGTTGAACTGATGTACGCAATGAAACAAATTGATAAAAATACCGCAGAATGGAATAAAAATCCTGAAAATTTAAAAGAACGGACAGCAGTAACTGCCGCAAAAATTCTTCAAATAACGCAGGCAAAAGATTTTTCTGAAGAAGATATCGGCACAATGCCATTCTCAGAAGATGAAGGAAAACTCATAACCGGATTTATAATGCACCAAAAGCTTTCAGACGTTGTATTCACAATAGAAAACGCATCAAAAACTAAAAAAACAGCAATTTATGACACTCTTAATAATATCACATACGAGGATTACGCAAAAAAATACCTGCTTAATGATATGTATGCAAATATTGAAGATTTAGACTTTGTAACAAGCCTCTATTCCATTGCCGATTACCTGAAAAACAGTGATAACTATAAAATTTATCATACCCTTGATGACTATCTTGTAAACCACAAACAATTAAAAGATCTGAAACAAATCTCAAAAGACAAGCTTGTATTATTTGACCATGGAGCCCACCTTGGATTTCTTTACAGAGATGAATTCTTAACCGAACTCAAAAAAGACATCCAAAAACCACAGGTTGCAGCAAAAGAATAGGTTTACCCGTTGACATTCAAATTTATGCCTGTCAAAAGATTATATTTATATTCATTATGAAGGGAATTAAAAATTAAA
>CALUTK010000082.1 GCA_944323675.1 Candidatus Gastranaerophilales bacterium
ACTCCAACAGGCGACACAACACCAACAGGGGATACAACGCCGACTAGCGACACAACGCCGACGGGTGATACAACACCAACAGGTGACACAACACCGACAGGCGATACAACTCCAACAGGCGACACAACACCAACAGGGGATACAACGCCGACTAGCGACACAACGCCGACGGGTGATACAACACCGACGGGCGACACAACACCAACCGGGGATACAACTCCTACGGGAGCAACTGATTCTACAGAATCCTCTATCAGCCGTAATGACATTGATTACAAAACATGGAAACGACAGAAAGAGGTTTCGGATTCTATACCGTCAATTGATAAACGCCAGTATATCCGATTTAGTATCAACGACACCGATAAAGCTGTCAAACTTCTTGATAACGACGGCGGTAAAATTAATTCAATTATTGATATTTCAAGAGGCGGAGTTGCGCTTACCCACCATAACACTCTCAAAGTCGGCGATGTAATTCCGATAAAACTCCAGTATTCAAGATTAAAGATTGATGCGGATGTTAAGGTGATCACTGCAAGCGAAACAAGAGCAGGTGCGGAATTCGTAAACTTGAGTGAATATAATGCGAACAGGCTTCTTTTCCTCAGTCTGCTTCTTAAACGTGCTGAACTTTTAAGCAGCAGATAAAACTTGTCGGGCAAAGCAGAATTATCAGGTAAGCTGTGATATGTTGCGAAAACATTACGAATTGTAATGTTTTTGCAACATATTGTCTTTTTCTATTGCAATTATATTCTATGTTTGTAGTACTATAATAGTACTCTATGAGTATAACCGGAAGTTTGGAAAGGGATATTTTCTATGTTGCGATTTTATGGAACATCTAAAAATAAACGCGTTATTGTAGCATTATTGTCAATGTCATTAGTATCATCAATGGCTGTTGCGGCTGATTTGCCGACTAATATTACCGGAGTCACGGGTAATAACGGGATTTATAATATTAAACCTGAAGATGTCTTCGGCGATACAGGTTTCCGCCATTATGAAAACTTTAACCTTTCAAAAGACGATATTGCAAATCTTATTTTTAAATACGGGGAAGAAAATGTTTCAAAATTCGTAAATTTTGTAGATAATACAATTAATATAAATGGTATTGTCAACACAATGCGCGACGGGAATTTTTACCCCGGTCATGCAATCTTTGTTTCTCCAAACGGTATGGTTGTAGGTTCAAGCGGTGTTTTGAATGTCGGATCTCTTTCTGTTCTGACTCCGACGCAGCAGGATTATTCAAAAATTAAAGGTGATATGTACGGCAAAGTTGGTTCAGATACCGCTGTGATTGAGAATCTAAAACAAGCAAGCGGCAATGCTGATATAAAAATCGACGGAAAAGTCGCTGCCCGTGAAAGTATAAATCTGAATGGTGCGAATATTACAGCAGGAGCAAGTTCTCATATTATTTCCGGAATTAACGACAATTCTGCTCTGATAAATTCGGCAGCGCGAGCAAACGAATTGTTTAACCAGCTTGTTAAAACAAGTACTGTTAATGCAGATTCTATCAACACCGAAAACGGTGCTATTACTATTTCCGCAAACAACGGAGCCTCTCTTGCCGGTGTTATTGACGGTAAAAACGGTGTTAATATCAACAACAAAAACGGCGGAATTTTAATTGATACAACAGCAGATGTTAAAAGCACGGATGGTAAAATCGCAATCAATAATATTAATGGCAAAGATTTAGAAATTAAAGGCCACATAAGCGGTAAAGGCGTTGATATCGTACAGAAAAATTCCGGGAATATTCTCCTCGGTGATGAAAGTAAAAATGACAATTACGTAAAATCAAACGGCGATATCAATATAAAAATTGAAAACGGAAGCTTACTGAATGCCGGCAATGACAAAACTCACCTTGTAACCACAAACAAAGGCGATTTAAATATAGATGTTAAAAACGGTTCTATCGGCAAAAAAAGTACGTATGGCGATTTAGGCCCTGATACAAGAAAATTAAAAAATTCAATTAATGCAAATATTGACGGTACTTATACCGCATCGGCAGGTAATGATAAAACAGGTCAGGAATCTGTAATCAACCTTGCGGCAGTTAATTCTGATATGAAACTAAATTCAATAAAATCAGACGGAAAAGTTTTCCTCTCTGCGGATTCAAAAAATCCCGGAGAAAAATCGTATTCGATTTTAAATGCTGCGAAAGATCCGGCAAAAGTTAATATTGAAGGTAAAGGAATTACTATTATTGCGAGCGGACATGTCGGCGGTAGTAAAGACAATGCGATTACCTTCAACCAGACTGCCGGTCAATTTAACCATGATGGTTTTAATAAGGAAGATTTGACATACAAACCTAATTCAAATTACAAAATAGATATTTTAACCAAAAATGGTGATATCAATATAAAAGCAGTTGATGATAAGTATGACAACAATGTCGGAGCGCTTATTGCCAGAAACGGAAGCATTAATGCTAATTTTTCCGGTAATACGTTTATCAATGAAATGACCGCAAGAGAAAATATAGAGATTGTTACCCGCGGTAAAAATTTGTATATTCAAAATCTCGGCAAAGTTCCTACATACCTGAATACCAATGATTATTACGGGAATTATACCCAGCAGCTGACTCCGAAAAAAGTTACACTTACGGCGCTTGATTTGAATGCAGACGGGACACCTAACTTGGATGCAGATTCCGTAATTGTAGTAAAAGAAGGTAAAGTTCGCGGCGGCAGAGTGGACAGACCTAATCAGCAGCCTCTGACGCTTATTGCAGATAACGCATACGCAGGCGGCTATTACTTTAACCTCGGGAAGCACAGAGGACAGATTGAAGGTTCTGATAAGTATAATCTTTCTAATGTTTATGTTGATGACAGAACAAGTGAGATTACAAACAACTGTAATAACGAAACCTCAATCAGAGGGATTGCAGTAAGACCTGATGATTTGGAAAAAGCCGGAAAAGATGATGACGGACGTAACTATTACTATGGCGGAAGTATTCAACAGGACGATCCTAACTATGATGTAGACGGCGATATAATTCCTGATGATAAAAAAGGAACGGAAGATGATGACGATAACCTCGTAGTCCCGACAGAGCCGACACATGATACAACACCAACGGAACCAACCGGCGATACAGCTCCAACCGAGCCGACGGGTGACACAACCCCGACTGAGGATACAACTCCAACCGGCGACACAACCCCAACCGAGGATACAACCCCAACAGAGGACACAACTCCGACTGAGGATACAACTCCGACAGGGGACACAACCCCAACAGAGGACACAACTCCGACGGGTGACACAACCCCGACTGAGGATACAACTCCAACCGGTGATACAACGCCTACAGAGGATACAACTCCGACTGAGGATACAACCCCAACCGAGGACACAACTCCGACCGGTGATACAACGCCTACAGAGGATACAACTCCGACTGAGGACACAACCCCGACGGGTGACACAACTCCAACCGGTGATACAACCCCAACCGAGGACACAACCCCGACGGGTGACACAACTCCAACCGGTGATACAACTCCAACCGAGGACACAACCCCGACGGGTGACACAACTCCAACCGGCGATACAACTCCGACAGGTGACACAACTCCGACCCACAACACTGCTCCGACTTTCAACAGAAACGATGCAGATCATAAAACCTGGATTCAGAGAAAAGACGTATCTGATAATGTTCCTGTAATAGATAAACGTCAATTCATAAGATTTGATGCACATAATTCGCTTTCCCCTGTGGATATCGTAAAAACTCAAAATAGTGCAGTAGAATCTGTAATTGATATTTCTCGCGGCGGTTTAGCGCTTAAACACCACAAAGGCTTAAAAGTCGGCGATGTATTCCCTGTAGAAATTGAATGCGGCGACTTACACGTTAACGCTGATGTAAAAATTGTTTCAGCAACAGATAGACGTGCCGGCGCAGAATTCGTTAACCTTGATGAGGCTGCTGCAAATAAAATTCTTTATATGAATTTACTTCTTGAAGCAACCAGCGATGCGTTATCTTTAAGCAAATAGAAAAGGGCTATCATATCGATTTTGGTAGGAATATTGCGCCCTGATGAAGGCATTTAAACATTTCACACATCACAGCAGGAAGAATACTGCCCGCAATGACTTTACCATTGCTCCTTGCAAGATACAAAAGGAATGCGCTATTAAAACATGCGCCAAGATTCAACTTATCTTGAGAAAATCTTTGAGTAAAAGATATACGCAATATACGGACACTTCGCCGGCATTCTAAGGCAAAGCCAGAAAGAATCCACCGGATTATGGAAAGTGAATTACACAAAAACCAGCTTACTAATTCTTTGTTGAGACAAAACCGCATGTTTTTTATTTGTTAATTAAATAATTAAAAAAACCTTAAGGATTTTAATTATTTTGAAAATCCGTTATATAAATATAATGTACTAGGTTAGTATAAGAAGGAGAATAAATATGTTAAAACCATTAGGCGACAGAATTGTTGTAAAAGTTATTGAAGATACAGAACAAACTTCAGGCGGAATTTTTATTCCTGACAGCGCAAAAGAAAAACCTCAAAAAGGTGAAATCGTTGCTGTCGGTCTCGGTAAAATGAACGACAAAGGCGAAAGAGAGCCTATGGACGTTACAGTCGGTCAAACAGTTCTTTATGCAAAATACGCAGGAACTGACGTTAAAATGGACGGAACCGAATACAAAATTTTATCAATCAAAGACGCACTAGCAATTATTGAATAAGTGAAGTGTGAGGAGTGAAGCGTGATGTAAAGGTTTCTCACCCTTCACGCTTCACCCTTCACTTTTGCAAAATAAATTAATTATTATTTAAATGGAGGCAAATAAAAATGGCAAAACGTATTGTATTTGATGAAGAGGCAAGAAAATCGCTTCTCAAAGGTATAGACGCAGTTGCAGACGCTGTAAAAGTTACACTTGGACCAAAAGGACGTAACGTAATTATTGAAAAAAAATACGGCGCTCCGCAAATCGTTAACGATGGTGTAACTATCGCAAAAGAAATCGAACTTAAAGACGGTTTGGAAAACGCAGGCGCTCAATTGTTAAAAGAAGTTTCTTCAAAAACAAACGACGTAGCAGGCGACGGTACAACAACCGCATCAGTTCTTGCTCAGGCAATCGTTCGCGAAGGGTTAAAAAACTTAACAGCAGGAGCTAATCCGATGTCTATGAAACGCGGTATTGACAAAGCCGTTGAAATTTCAGTTAAGAAAATCAAAGACATGTCAAAACCTGTTAACACTAAAGAAGAAATCGCTCAGGTTGCAGCAATTTCAGCAGGCAACAACAAAGAAATCGGCGAACTTATTGCGGAAGCTATGGAAAAAGTCGGTCACGACGGTGTTATTACCGTTGAAGAATCTAAATCTTTCGGCACTAATTTAAAAGTTGTTGAAGGTATGCAGTTTGATAAAGGCTACCTCTCACCTTACTTTGTAACAGATGCAGAAAGAATGGAAGCAGTATTGGATGACGCTTACGTATTCTGCTGCAACAAGAAAATTAACCTGATCTCTGATTTAGTTCCACTGTTGGAACAGGTTGCAAGAGACGGCAAATCTTTATTGTTAATCGCAGAAGATGTTGAAGGCGAAGCTTTAGCAACACTCGTTGTTAACACAATGAGAAAAGTTTTAAGAGCAGTTGCAGTTAAGGCTCCTGGTTTCGGCGACAGAAGAAAAGCAATGCTTGAAGATATCGCAATTCTGACAGGCGGCGAAATGTTCACTGAAGAACTCGGCATTAAGTTAGAAAACGTTACAACTCAAATGTTAGGTTATGCAAAACGCGTAACTGTTACAAAAGACGAAACAACTATCGTTGTCGGCAACGAAACTAAAGAAGCAGTTCAAGAAAGAATCAGATTAATCAAAAAACAAATCGAAGCATCTGATTCTGAATACGATAAAGAAAAACTTCAAGAACGTGTTGCAAAACTTTCAGGCGGCGTTGCAGTTATCGAAGTTGGTGCGGCTAGTGAAGTTGAATTAAAAGAAAGAAAATTAAGAATTGAAGACGCTCTGAATGCAACAAGAGCAGCTAACGAAGAAGGTATTGTTCCTGGCGGCGGTGTTGCACTGGTAAGAGTTCAGCAGGAATTAGAAAAACTTGTTGCTACAACAAGCTTCTCATCAGATGATGAAAAAATCGGTTTCAAAATTCTTACAGCTGCACTTGATGTACCGTTGAGAGCAATTGCAAGAAACGCAGGCGCTAAAGCTGATGTAGTAATTGATACAGTATTAACACATGAAGGCGCTTACGGCTACGACGCTTTGGATGACAAATATGTAGACATGTTCGCAGCAGGTATTGTAGACCCTGCAAAAGTAACACGTTCTGCACTTGTTAACGCCGCATCAGTAGGTTCAATGCTGTTGACAACAGAAGCTGCAGTTGTTGAAATTCCGGAAGAAAAAACGGCAGCACCAGCAATGCCTGCAGGTATGGGCGGCATGATGTAGTGGACGTAGTCCACTTCTTTCTTTGTGACAACATTGTATAAACCGCTTTTACAAAATTTTGCACAAATTAAAAAAACATGTATCATCGCTTTTGATGGTACATGTTTTTGTTTGCGAGCTGAGGGCACTCTGCCGAACAAAACAATCCGGTGAATTGTTTTGTGAGAGGTAAAGCGTCCGGAGTCCCGTTAATAGCGAGCGAGTAAGACTGTGGACGTAGTCCACTTCTTTACTTTGTGACAACATTGTATAAACCGCTTTTACAAAATTTTGCACAAATTAAAAAAACATGTATCATCGCTTTTGATG